>JAFSNG010000049.1 GCA_017447515.1 Prevotella sp.
AGACTATCTCTTTGTTTCCCCAACATCTTTTTCCGTGTGGCGTTAACGTTTCTTTGTAAAGTCGTTAAATTATTTAATAGATTTCGGCTTTTCTCTCATCCCATTCTTATTGTCGGTAATAAATGGGAGGAGAACAAGAGCGACCCAAGAGCAGAATGGGAGCAACCCTTCGGCAAGGCTTTCGTGGAGCTAAAGAGATGCAAATATCCGCCAATGCCAGTATTTAAAGGCATCCCCAGAGTTATATTTAACCTTATCTACCTCCCAAGCAAAGAATTATTCAACGTATTTTCCTATCGAAATTATGTTAATTGGGGTAAAAAAGTTTGAATATAATTTTATAGATTTAGGATTGTTTCTACAAAAATTATATGTGCTATCGTAAAAAAATAGAGGAAAGTTTGGAACTTTCAATTTTTATTCTTAAATTTGCAGCGTCGCTTGTTAGCCTCTTGGGGTGAAGCGGGCGGTCTTACATATTGAGAAAGACGTTTTCGAACGTCTGTCGTTGTGACTCGTGAATCTCGCAAATTCCTATCATCACAGCAGACAGATGACAACCGAAGCGTCACGTAGAGCGTATCTATAACCTTGTTAAATTATAGTTCGTTCTGGCGTGGGCTAACTGGCGTTGTCTATCCTGTGTGATGAGGGCAATGCGAGAGCCTACGAGTCCAGGATGGGCAGAAGAACAGACACCTACGCCTTTTTCCTTATCGTAAGCTAAATCTAAAGCATACTAATGTTGCCTAACTAGGGGTGTAGCATAGGCGCAAAAAAAGAGCTAACTATTATGAGGCTAAAAAAACTATTATTTTTTGCTGTATTTGTATTAGCGACAAATGCACATGCTCAAGACCTAAAAATACTTGTTAACAAGAAGGGCAAGGTTGGTTTTGCAGATCAAAGTGGTAACGAGGTAATTAAATGCCAATTTGATGGTGCTCAACCATTTTCAAATGGTGTGGCAATCGTTACAAAGTCTGGTAAATCTGGTATTATAGATTCAAAAGGTACCATTCTACTTCCTTTGAAATATACACAGATTTCTAAATGGAATAAAGAACTTTATATTATTAAGGACGGAAAGAAAGTAGGACTTGCGACTCATCAGGGTAAGATAGTTCTTCCTGCAAAGTATTCGCATATCTCTAAGCCCAATTGCTATGGCAAAGCTCTTCTTGCCCTTGGTGGAAAATCTACAGCCAATGAGAATAAATCATATATGGCAAATGCCAAATATGGAATAATCAATGCCAATGGTAATGTGTTGGTAAATCCACAGTATAAAGGAATATATGAATTTTCTTATGATGTAACTAATAAATATCCTTATTATGAAGGTAAACGTCTTGAGTTTAGTTATCACAATACCGTAGATACTTTAGTGACAGACTGTTCGTATTTAGGTTATAGCAAGAACGGCTATAGTATTTATTATGCAGGAATTATAGATGGTAATGGCAAGGAAATTTTAAAACAAGGACTTTATGACTTTGTTATGCAACCACACAGCGGTATGGTGAGATACTATAATATTAAGAAAAAACAGACTATCTGCGGTTATCACAATATAGTAACTGGAAAAGGTTTTGTAGTTGCTACATTAGACAATCATTTCGACAACATTAGCTATTGGACACACGGAGATTTTATTGGAGATATTGCTCCTGTCAATGGGACATCTTGGTCGTTTATTGACAAACAAGGCAACAAGCTTCGTACAGGTTATACTTCCTTAATACATAGTCAAACGACAGGTCTTTGGGGTGCAAAGAATAATACAGGTAAATGGGATGTTTTCAATGACTCAAATAATGATGTTTCATCATTGTCTGGTTACGAAGAGATCCTTTTCCCTACGAAAGAAGGTGATAGGGAAGTCTTTAGTGTGATGAAGGACGGGAAGTATGGTTGCATTAATCGCTCTGGCAATGTTGTCGTTCCTTTTGATTATGAAAAAATGCTTGGTAACACATTTGATGTTATCGCTGTTAAAAAGGATGGAAAGTGGGGTATGATTTCTCCAGACAACAAAAACCTAATTCCCACAGAGTATTCTTATTTAATATTACCTTCAGAACGTAATGCAAAACATTTTTGGGTGAAGCAGTCCGACTCTCTTTATTATCATATGAATATTGAAAAGAACCAACTGTCTTATAATGGATTTAAGAGGGTGACAAATTTTGTTAATGGAACAGCTCATGTTGCACCCGTAGGGATGGTTGTAGAACAAACGCCAATTAATCGTGCACAGTTATACGCTCCTGGAAAACTTCCAATAATACAAAACGATAATAATAGTAAAAAAAGACCGGCTTCAACATCGAAACAATTGACCATAGATGAAGAATTCTCAAAAAACAAGGAGGGTTTTGGGTATATTTTGAACACCGATGATGTTCTTATTATAAATGTACCGGTATCAGTGTTATATAAAGATGCTGTTGTAAAAGAGATTATGAACCGAGGAAGCAAGACACTTTCGGCAAGCGAACAAAAGGCTATTATGCTGGATGTAACAAAAGAGAATCGTTCATATGATTTAAAGTCAGTGATTGGTGAAGAAGAATGGAATTATTAATTTAAATAGAAGAATTATGAAAACTCGATATTTTTTGCTATTCGTATTATTACTTACTAATATAGCCCTTTTTGCACAAGAGCCAGAGTCCAATTATCGACGCAGCTCAATTTACTCTCTACTGGTTAATCATACTGATCAGCAGTTTGCTAATGAGATTAAGACAGCCTTTTTGCAGATTCCGGTTCCAGACAAGTTCAATGATCACAATCTCAGTGTTAAAGTGCTGAATATGGACCAAAAGCTTTCGGGTGCCAGTAGTGAAAAGGAGAATCCTGCCATAACAGAGTTCTTACAAAAGAATCAAATAGCTAGTCGTCTTGTTGGACGTTGGTTTAATCGTGACTTCTTTACTGGTCAGTGCAATATGGAACTAGTAAAAGAACGCGGTTTATACAACGCAACTGAGTTTGATAAGCAGCTCGCTACCCGATCCGCTCGTGGAATGGCTATGCTACAGGATGCCGGTGAGGATCTAATTGGGAACACATTTGTATTGGTAAATGATATCCGTTATGTGGATAAGAATAAAGGGGCTAAAACAGGAGCATCCATTCTTAAGATTTTGGGTTCGGTTGCATCCATCGCAACAGGTACTAATCTCAGTGATTTAACAGACAATTTGGGAGATATGGTTGAAACCATCAAAGGATTCAAAGTAAAAATCAATACTTTCTTATATAAACTTGATTGGTCTGATGACCAAGCTGCATTGTTCTATCAAGAGCAGTATGCTGCTCAACCGGATGATACCAAGAAAGCGAACTTTGAAAGGGCTCGTGGAAGTTATAAGTTAAAGTATGTTGGTAAGGTTGAAAGTAGTGGTGGAACGACATCTTTTCTCGGAATTAACGAAGACGAGCCCATTGTTATGGTACGTAAGGCTTGTCAACGTGCCATTGATGATAATGTGGTAGATCTTCAGCATAATTATGAAGAATTCCGGACTAAGAGCCCACTTGTTACTGTAGATCCTATAACCGCATATATAGGTATGAAAGATGGAGTAAATGCTAAAAGTAAGTATGAGGTACTTGAAGTGATTGAAATGGAGAATGGCACTCACAAATACAATCGCGTAGGAGTGATAGAACCAATCCCCAATTTGATATGGGACAATCGCTTCATGGCGGTCGAGGAAGGAGCTCAGGGAGCTACACTTGGATTTACAACTTTCCGTAAAGTAAGTGGGAAAGATTTCGCTAAAGGTATGTTGATTCGTGATATGACAACTAAATAATATCTAACTAAAGATTAAAAAACAATGAAAAGAGTACTGTGTTTTATAAGTATGCTCCTTGCTCTTTCTATAAGTGGAATGGCTAAGGGAGACAAGATGCCTGAGTATGACATTACTGGTGCAGGTTCTGGTACAGAGGGAACAATACTTGTCAAAGTATATGTCTACAGTAAAAAAGCTACGGATCAAGATTTGAAACGTGCAGCTGTTCATGGAGTAGTTTTCAGAGGCTGTTCTGGCAATGCCAGTGGTGCTCGTCAACCAGCTATGGCTGCTCCAACTGCTGAGAGTGATAATGCTGCTTTTTGTGAGGCTTTTTTCGCAACTGATGGTCCATGCCAAAATTATGCAACAATTGTTGGCGGCTCTTATGACCGTGTTAAGACTCAAAAAGGCTATAAGTGTGGTGCAATTCTTCAAGTTAACAAAACAGCCTTACGCAAAGAATTAGAAAAGGCTGGAGTCGTTCGTTCTCTTTCATCAGGTTTTTAAATGATTGTAGAAAATGAGAAAGTTTTTGTTTTTCTTTATTATGTTGTCTGCGACAACTTCGGTTAACGCTCAATATCGTGACGTTAAATTGCCAGATGCCCCAAAACAGACCAGTTACGTGGATTATGAAAGGGAAAATACTGGTTTTTGGTATGCCGTTGATGTTGAAGGCGGAAGTAGTATTATGATACATGATAATATGCAATTTGTTAGCCTTACTGCGACTGCCGGCTATCGCTTTAATGAGTTCTTCCGTTTGGGTGCTGGTATCGGCGGACGGTATTATGTTCATAATGCATATGTGAGAGGTACTGACAACGATTTCGGCGTACCTATATTTGCAAATATACGTGGTAAATTTTTATCTGCATACGACCGAGATGGTGTACCTTTCTGGTCTTTGAATGTTGGAGGAATTACCAATGAAGGCTTTTTTGCTAATCCTACGATCGGATATTGTTTTGGCGGAGTCCGAAACAACTTCCTAATTGGAATCAGCTATACTATCATAAGTTTCAAAAACTACGAAAAGAAAAATGATGCCTATAGCTATTTCGGTTTAAAACTGGGTTATGAATTCTAAAATAAATATTAACAATTATGAAGAAGCTTTTTTTGACAATAGTTGCTGTGCTATCCATAACATATGCCGATGCTCAAACGCAACCCGTCTATGGACGGTATTCTGTCAGATGCATGGGCGTTGAACTTGATGGCTCGCAAACGCTTCGAGTACAAGGTTATGGCCGTAATCGCTCAGATGCTAAAGAGCAGGCAATGAAGAATGCTGTTTGGGCCGTTATTTTTGATGGAATTAAAGACGGCGTGGAAGGGTGTAATATGCGTCCTTTGATTACTGAAGTAAACGCAAAAGAACGATATGAAGATTATTTCAATATATTCTTTGCAGACAATGGCGCGTATTTGGAGTATGTCTCTTTACGTGATACAAAGAGACGCTCTGGTGGAAGATCAAAAGACAAGTTAGGATATGCTTATGATCTAACTATTAGGGTATTACGCCCTCAATTAAAAGCCCGTTTAAAGGCTGACAATGTTATAGACTAAAATTATATGAGTATGAAATTTAGAGCATTATTATCCATAGCGATACTGGCAATATGCTTCTTGTCAGCAATGGGTCAGGCTAAAAAGCCGACCTTAATGGTTGTTCCAAGTGATGCATGGTGTAAAGAACATGGCTTTGAGCAAACATTTGATAATCAGGGGACTCCAGAGCAGATCCCTGATTACAAGGCCGCTGTGTCAACCGATAAGCAGTTGAATGCTGTGATATCGAAAATCAACACATTGATGGCTGACCGTGGATTTCCTCTGAAGGATCTGCAGCAGAATGTGAAGAGCATTTCAAATCTTTCAGCTGAAGACAGGTTGATTACAAGTAAAAAAAGTGGTGCCGCTATAACAGAAAGTCCTCTGGATCGTTTACGTCGTACCGCTAAGGCCGACATCATTTTGGAGATAGATTGGACTGTAAATACTGTTGGGCCAAAGAGTAGTATAACCTATAACCTACGTGCACTTGATGCATATAGCAATAAGCAAGTGGCTGGAGCAGAAGGAACGGGTAAAGGTTCGTTCTCCACTGAGTTACCTGTGTTACTAGAAGAGGCTGTACAAGACCACATGGATTCTTTTGTTGAACGTTTGCAAGCCCATTTTGATGATTTACTTACAAATGGACGTGAGGTCGTACTTGATATGCGTATTTTCGATAGCAGTGCAGTTGACTTTGAGAAAGAGTATGGTGATTATGAGCTAAGTGAAGTTATAGATAATTGGTTGGCAGACAATTGCGTGAACCATCGTTTTAGCAAGTCTGACGCAACAGAATCGATGATATTATATGAGCAAGTCCGTATCCCTTTGTATAAGTCTAACGGTATGGCTCAAGACACTTATGGCTTTGCTCGCGAATTAGCTCGTTTCCTTGGCGCAGCACCTTACAATATACCTGTAAAGACCGTAAATAGAGGTCTTGGACGTTGTCTTTTAATATTAGGAGAAAAATAAGGAGGACATGAATATGAAAATAAAGAATATTTTGATTGCCGCATGTCTTATGACAGCAGCAAATGTATACGCTCAGGATTGCGTAATGCCAATTTCCATCCAACTGGACGAGGACTTTACCAATGTTCCGCCTGCTGCTAGTACTATTCTTTACCAGTCGCTGAGTCGTGTGGCCACTGAGAATGGACTAACAACAGAGTCTCCGATTACTCCTTTTGTACTTACTGTTCATTGCGATGTGCTTGACAAGAGCAATCTTCCAGGACCTCCTGTTCAGACTGTCTATAATCTTGGTATCACATTTTATATGGCTGACACCTATTCACAAAAGAAATTTGGTACAGTTTATATTACTCTTGATGGAGTGGGAACTGGTGAAGTGAAGAGTTACATCAATGCTTTCCGTCGTATTAGTGCCAACAATTCACAGATTACAAGTCTCATTAATCGAGGCAAGAAGAATATGTTGAACTATTATGATACTCAGTATCCAAATATTATCAAGGAGGCCAAACGATTAGCTTCTTTACATCAATACGAGGAGGCCCTTACCATGGTTCTCTCAATACCTATTTGTTCAAAGGGTGGTGACGAGGCCTCAATGTATGGTTTACAGTTATACACTAAGTATCTTGATCGTATGAATCTTTACCTGTTAAATCAGGCTAAAGCCCTGTGGGCTGCGGGACAAGACCAGCAGACTGCTTATGATGTGTGTGCCATGCTAGCCCAAATAGATCCTGATGCTGCTTGTTACGGCGAGGCAGGAAAACTGATGAAAGAGGTAAAGGCCCGTGTGCGCAGTGATATTGATTTTGAGATGCGTGAAAAGTATCACGATCAGATTAATTTGGAGAAAGACCGCATTGCAGCAGCAAGAGCAGTGGGAGTTGCCTTTGGTAATGGACAAAAGCCTACAACAACTAATTTAATGTGGCTTAGATAGTGACTTAGACGTTTGCATTACTTCCGAAGAAATTAGAAATACGCCAAAAGTATTCAAATTTTAATTCGGAGTATTGATTACGGGTTTGACATTTCTAATTTAAATATTGTAAATCAAATGAAAAGTAAAATTTACAGTTTAATGGCTATCGTTATGATGGCGTGTTTATGTGTAAGTTTTGTCTCATGTGGTGATGATGATGATGACACGACCACAGCACCCAAAGAACTATTTGGCTCATGGTACAAAACATCTGGAGCAGATAAATACTCTATGAGTTTCACTTTTGATTCAGACGGTACAGGTTATGGCAATGTTAGTCACAACAAAATAATCAGTTATAGCGCATTTACGTTTACCTACAAATATAAAGCAAATGGGGACGTTGTATGTGACTACATTCGTGAGATGGCTGATGAAGAAAGTGAGCAGACGGGTAGTGGAAGTATGACCTTTAATTATAACGCAGGGAAACTTACCTTTACTAAAGCTCCTAATAGCAGTTGGGAAGGTGCTGTGTTCTCAAAGGACTGGTAACGTTTCTTTTTCCGCTTCCTACCAGTACGGATTGTTCTAGTCAGAGATTACGGGGTCGGAGATGATCATTTCTGGAGATAAAGCAAGATTCTTCGACCTAAAGATGCGAAGTGTGGCGTCGCATTCCGCAAGGTTCATCAAGGCTTTGGGGAATCTTGTGATTTTGGAGGGCGGTTTTACTTTTATTAAACCATACAATGAAAAAGTAATTCGATTTTTTGCGAATTTACGGATTATTTATTATCTTTGCACCCAAACATAAAAGAGAAAACAGCTAACAATATGATGTCGTCTATGTTGATTCATCCAGGCGAGATGATAAAAGATGAGATTGTAGCACGTGGCCTTACTCAGAAAGATTTGGCCCAGCAGATGGGTGTGTCCTATACTGTGTTTAACGAGATACTGAATGGCAAACGTCCTGTAACAACAGAATATGCTTTGTTGCTGGAGGCTGCGCTTGGTACAGATGCAAACATTTGGATAGGTCTGCAGGCAGATTACAATATGCAGAAAATGAAGCAGGACCGCTCTTTCATGAAGCGTTTGGAGAAAATCCGTAAGATTGCTGCAATATTCTAGAGGGATTACGGTTCCGCTGGTTATTTTTGGAGATAAAAGCAAGATTCCGCAAGGCTTATCTAGGTCTTGCGGAATCTTGTTATTTTGAAGGGCGTTTTCCCCCTTGAGTTAACTCGATTCATCGATTTTATTAACTCGATTGATGATTTGAGTTAATGAACGGTTTGGGGGCATTCCTTCGGAAATAAAAGAAAAGTGAACTTTCCCTTGGTTCTTTCCTCGCTTATTCGTATCTTTGCAGCAGAAAAAAGAAATGATTATGAAGAAGTTTTTATTATCATTGGCGTTAGTGCTGTTGGCGGTGATTGCTTTGGAAGGATGTGCGACGGCTGAAGAGAGGGCAAAAAGGGCTGCTGAGCAGGCTGCCAAAGTGAAGGTCGCGCTGAAGGAGCGGCATTATAAGATTAGTGTTGACCGCATGTATCCGATGAAGGGTGGTTCGAAGAGCGTGTCGCCGAGCTATTCGGTGGAGGTGAGGAACGATTCACTGATTTCCTACCTACCGTTTTTCGGACGTGCCTATCAGGTGCCTTATGGCGGGGGCAAGGGTCTGAATTTCTCTGAGCGCATAGGCAGCTATCGTGAGTCGCCGGCAAAGAACGGGCGTCGCCATATTGAGATAAACGTGAAAAACGACGAGGATAGCTATCTCTATGTGATTGAAGTGTTTGACAATGGTAATTCGGACATAGAAGTACAGGCTCAACAGCGTGAACGCATCTCGTATTCCGGCGAAATGGTGTTCGAATGATCACGGGAATTCCTGATTGCTTTGGGAGATATATCAAGAAGGCTTCCCCACAAGGAAGCTTTCTTGATATTGTTGTCTGATGTCGGGAATCGCTTATTTGCTGTTGAGGGCTTCGGCGAACTTGCCGCTGGCGTGGAAGCCCTTGTTATCGGCGGAGCGGGTATAGGCGCGTGTCCAATAGCCCCAGTCGAAGCGCTCGTCGTAGCTTAGGCTGAAGTGGATGTCGCGCGAGGTGCCGTCGTCCATGTAGCCTGAGAAGTGGTAGTCGCTGAGGGAGTAGTCGTAGATGTAGACATCGTTCCAGCTATCGGCATAGCGGATGCGGATTTCGCCACCATAGACATCCCATTCGAACTCGCAGTAGTAGTAGTCGTCGTAGCGGCTGTTGATGTCGTAGTCGACTTCGTAGCCCCAGCCTCCGTAGCTGTTTTCACGCTCGAAATACATGGTGGTGCGATAGCTGTCGCCCGAGAATCCGTAACGGTCGCGGATGTAGGTATCGATATATCCCGTCCAGGTGCCTTCGAGGGTGTAGGCTTCTTCGCGATCCTCGCTGTCACGCCAGAGCTCTTCGCAGCTGGTGAAAACTGTGGTGGCCGTGAAGGCCATCGTTATCATCGTCAGGTAGGTAAAAAACTTCTTCATAATCGTATGCTATTAAAGGGTTCAACTTTTATTTCACACTGCAAAGGTAGGTATTATTTGCAAGTGAAGCAAGTTGATTTTCCTATTTCAGCGTAGGGAAATTCCTATTCTTGAGAGGAATCCTCCTTCGCCTTCTTGCCGAACTCGGGGTCGATATCGAGGAACCACGTGACGACATAGGTCAGCGAACAGGCTGCAACGACAATGAGGAAGAAGGCCCGATAGCCCACGGACTCTTGCAAAGCTCCGGCAAAGAGGCCTGGAATCATCATGGACAATGCCATGAAAGCCGTGCAGAGGGCATAGTGGGAGGTCTTGTGCTCGCCCTGACTATAATAAATAAGGTAGAGCATATAGGCCGAGAATCCGAAGCCATAGCCGAACTGCTCGATGAAGACGCAGACATTGATGACAAGCAGACTGTTGGGCAGGACATAGGAGAGGTAGACGTAGACGAGGTCGGGCAGCGTGATGGCCAGCACCATAGGCCACAACCAGCGTTTCAGTCCGTCGCGGCTGGCGGCAATACCGCCGAGAATGCCACCCAGCGTCAGTCCGATGACACCTACAGTACCCTGAACGAGACCGTATTCACCATCACTCAGGCCGAGACCGCCATTATGGCTTGCGTCGACAAGGAAGAGGGCACTGACCTTTGCCAACAATCCCTCTGGCATACGATAGAACAGCATGAAACAGATGCCCGCCCAGACCTGTGGTTTCTGGAAGAAGGTGACTAACGTCTGGCGGAACTCGTTGAGGATGCCGCTCACCGTCTTCTGCATCTTCTCGCCATCTTCCGAGGGACGTGGCAGTGCCCAGCTGTGATAGAGCCACAGGGCAATAAAGAGTCCGGCCATCAGGTAGAACACGAGGCTCCACGAATAGCGGATGTTGCGTGTAAGAACCTGCAAAGCACCGGCCAAGCCGACAAGCAGTCCTGAGGAGAAAATCGTGGCAATGCGATAGAACGTAGAGCGAATGCCTACGAAGTATGCCTGTTCGTGCTGGTCGAGACCCAGCATATAGAAGCCGTCGGCAGCGATGTCGTGGGTGGCACTGGAGAAGGCCATCAACCAGAAGAAACACAGCGAGCCCTGCAACCACCAAGGTCCGGGAATGGTGAAGGCGACGCCGGCAAGGGCTGCACCGATGAGCAACTGCATAGTGACAATCCACCAGCGCTTGGTGCGGAGCATATCGATGAAAGGACTCCACAGAGGTTTGATGACCCACGGCAGATAGAGCCACGAGGTGTAGAGCGTGATATCGGTATTGGACAAGCCCAGACGTTTGTACATGATGAGCGAAATGGTCATCACGGCGACGTAGGGGACACCTTCGGCGAAATAAAGTGTGGGCACCCAGGCCCAGGGATTTCTCTTATTCATTTTCTCTTCTTTTTAACGTTATAACGTGATATCGTTATTACGACTTTAGTAAATACGTTTAATTTCTGCGTTACGATAGTAATGGAGGAGGATTTCGTCGTACTTGAAACCTTGCTGGCCCATGACGGCGGCACCAATCTGACAGAGACCTACACCGTGACCCCAGCCCTTGCCATGAAGGCGGAAGCCGGTAGGCGTCTTTTCCACATCGAAGGCGGAACTGTAAAGGTGGCTCTCGCTGAGCGCGCGACGGATTTCGAGTTCCTTACCGATGGTGAAGGTCTTCTTCGTTCCTACGATTTTCAGTTTCCAGATGCGCCCGCTCTTGCCTCGTTCGAGGGGAATGAGGTCGGTGATACGACCGAAGTCGTCCTTGAGTTTTTCGTTGACGAGATCCGAAATCTCGTCCACGGTGTATTCCACCGTCCAGCGGAAGAAATCGTTGGTCTCGAGGTCGTAATCGTTGAGCACCTGCGAGAGAACGGCACGGTCGTTGGTGTTGCAATAGGGGTCGTCGACGCTGACGAGATAGGGCTTGGGCGTGTCCTCCCAGCAATACTGGAACTCCTCGGTGACACCTCCGCAGCACTTCGAGAAACGGGCATCGCAAATGTCGTCGCCATAGCAGAGAATCTGTCCGCGCGTGGCTTTCAGAGCCTGCTCGACATTGGGACTGGTCTGCTTGGTGATGCCCTGATAACGCTGGCAGTGGTCGTCGGCACAGACATCGAAGATGGCATGGTCTTCGCGGTCATACCAGCGGATGAGTTCGTCGTCCTTCTTGACGAACGAGAAGAAGCCGTCCTTATGTTCACTGGTCTGTTCGCGATGACGCATCTGTGCCAGGAGCCACGAGCGGCTGATGACGGCATGGGCCTTGAGCAGTTCGAGACCTGCCGTAGCCTTCATCTCGCTGGAGATGACGGAGGCGAGATAGCGTTCGACAGGCAGTTCGTTGATGGCGGTAATCTTGTCGGACTCGACCACCAGTCGCAGGGTGCCTAAGAATGTCTGCGTCTCCTTGCGTTCCCAATGGAAATTGACGCCGATGGTAACGTCGAACAGCGAGAACGAAGCATCGACACTGGAGGGTGTGAAGGTCAGCTCGCGATACTGATTGCCACGCCACAGGATGCCACCCTCGGAGAACTCCACCGTCTGACGTCCCTCGATGGTCTCGCCTTTGGCAGTATAGGGCGCATTGAGCGAGAACTCAATCTTCTGACCGCTGACAATGCCCACAGTGACGTTAGGCTGTCCTTTTGAAGTCTGAAGTTTGAAGTTCGAAGTTTGAAGTTTCGACTTTTCACTCTTTACACGCTCGATGACCTGCTGCATCTGCTCAGGGGTGAGCGACAGTTCGCGGTAGATGCCGAGGATGAGCTCAGGCGTCACGCGACGGAAATCCTGTTCGCGGGGGGTGATGATGAGACCACCCATATCGACGGCACCCGGGCTGATAATATATTGTGCGTCACCCTCGGCAGTATAGCACGCAGGACGATGCTTCCTGCGAGGCAGCACCACGCTGAGCAGCACATCTTCAGCACGCCACACGATGACATTCATCATGGGCTCTGTATCGTCATCGGCAGGGGGCAAAGCGTCGTAGAGCCGACGGAACAAGCGTTCGCCAACACTCTGGCTATGACTGCGGATGACGAAGGCCGCGGCAGGATAGTCGGCAACCAGGAAGATGCCGTTATCGTCGTCGTCCTTCACCACCTCAACAAGGTTACGGCTCAATCGTTGCCAAGCCTGTTGCAAAGGCAGATATCCTGTGCCGACAGACTGGAGATGAGCATGATCGGGAGCCGAAGCGCCACAATGGGGGCCATTATATAATAAGGTGACATCCTTATTTTGCTCGGCCACCTTGAGCATCTCGCCATACATGGGCAGGATGCGCTGGGGCTGGTGTTTCAGCGTAGGCAGCGTGAAGTGAACGGGCAGAATGGGGAACGGATTGACCAGCAGCTCGTATTTGCCATCAACCACACGGTGCATCTGTTGCTGAGGACGATTCTTGGCACACAGGAAACAGGGGCGCTCGGCAATCGACTTAGGGTCGATCTTAGCACCCGTAGAACCGATACGGGCAGGATTCCACTGCGCCTGCAGGGTAATGTTATCTGTCACGAGTTCGCGCGTCTCCACCTGTTGCAGGTCACGATAACGCTGGCGGGTCTCTGGCCACGTCTGCAACTGGCGTTGGAAGAAACGAATGATAGAAGAAAGCGTCAGGGAATCGTCCCTACCCTGCTGTACGCGCTGGCGGGCCTTTAGTTCAATGGTGCGCAAACGGTCCTTATAGAGGTTGTTGGCATTGATTTTGTCAACAGACAAGGCTGCATCGGAATTGCCGCCCCAGCGACGACAGAGATAAAGCTCCGTAAAGATGCGTCCGATGCGGTAGTGGCGCGAGAATTGCAATCCTAAGGCATAGTCCTCGCCATACGACGTATTGGGGAAACCGATGCTGCGCAGAACAGGTGTAAAAAAGGCTCGCGGAGCCCCTAAACCATTGATACGCAGGGCGTTGTTAGGACCGTTCTCGTCAGTCCACTCCTTGTGGGCAATGAGTCCCGGGGGCAGGGTGTTCAGCTCAAAGTCGCACATTCGGTAAGAGCCTATGACCATAGCGGCTTTCTGCTTGTAAAAAGCGTCGACGATGGTCTGCAGGGTCTTGGGCGAGGAATAGAGGTCGTCAGAATCGAGCTGGACAGCAAAACGTCCGCAGTGCTCGCTATAGACAGCCTCGTTCCAGCAACCGCCGATGCCAAGGTCGGTGCGCTCAGGGGTGATGACGTGGAGCTTGTCGCTGTGGCACAGCGACATACTGGACAAGATATCGGAGGTGCCGTCCGTGGAGTGGTTGTCGACCACGATGACGTTATACTTGAACGACGCTTTCTGCGACAGGGCACTCTCGACAGCATCCTTGATGGTCTTGGCACGATTGAAGACGGGGATAACAACAGAAGCCTCGACGTCAAATTCCTGTTCGTTGAAGTCAATATCTTGATACTGAGTGGCATCCACCAATGCTCCCACAGCACACAGATGAGCGGTACAGGCCTGTTCCATCTCGATTTGCACCTCGCGATTGGCAGGATTCACATAGTCGAACTGTTTCTCGCCAGAGGCACGGAGGTCGAGTTCTTCTTCAGTATAAAGGTACTCATTGAGATGGAACAGCTGTCCCTCGCGACTGAGGAACAGGCGGAAATCGTAGAAGCCCGCATAGCGATAGTCGGCATCACGGTCGCTGGTAGCATACTTATGGATGAGCGACGTGCGAATAAACAACAACGAGCCAAAATCGAAGTCATCACGAAGCGAACCGTCCTGATAGTCTATCACAGGATGACGCTCTAAATACGTCTCACCTTTTCCATCTTCCGTCTTTTTCCTAACCTCATAACGGTCGGCATACACCATCACAGCACCCGTATCGACAGCAGTAGCCATCATGCGTTCCAACGCTCCTGCACCAAGAGTGACGGCTACGGGCTTGAGTTGCAGCAACACATAATCGGCTGTGGCCTTCTCAGCAATATACATCAGCATGGCGCTGCTCAACAAAGGAATATCTTGGAGAAAGAAAACACCTTTCACCGACGTATTTTGCTGCAATTGGCAGGCCAAAGCGGCAGTAAGTTGCTCGTCGTGACAGGCTAAAAAGCAATCTATTTTCTGTATCATTATTCTATCTTTTGCTAATATTTAGGCACAAAGGTAACCTTTTTTCTTTAAATAACCAAAAATCTTAATTCTTAATTCTTCATTCTTAATAAAAATGTGTAACTTTGCACCCATGATACCGCAAAAGAAACGACTTTTGGGGCTGACACCGACGGAGTTGAAGGCTATCGTCGGTAGTTTGGATATGCCTGCTTTTACAGCCAGGCAGATAGCGCAGTGGCTCTACGTGAAGCACGTCAGGAGCATCGACGAGATGACGAATATCTCGAAACAGAACCGCGAACGGCTGAGCGAGGAATACGAAGTTGGAGCAATGGCTCCGATAGACTGCCAACGGAGTAAGGACGGGACCATCAAGTACCTGTTCCCTGTATGTTGTCATGGCATGACAACAAACGAAACAGGGCTGTTTGTGGAGACGGTATTCATCCCTGATAAAGACCGTGCGACGCTGTGCGTATCGTGCCAGGTAGGTTGCAAGATGAACTGTCTGTTCTGCCAGACGGGCAAACAGGGGTGGCAGGGCAACCTGACAACGGCAGACATCCTGAACCAAATCTATGCATTGCCTGAGGTGGACCGCCTGACGAATATCGTGTTTATGGGACAAGGCGAGCCCATGGACAACCTGGATGCCGTATTGCAGACATGTGACATCATGACGGCAGACTGGGGTTGGCAGTGGAGTCCCAAACGCATCACGGTGAGCAGCGTGGGCGTGAGAAATAAGCTGAAGCGGTTCCTTGACGAAAGCGAATGCCACGTGGCTATCTCCATGCATTCACCCCTGCACGAACAGCGTCTGCAACTGATGCCTGCCGAGAAGGCGATGCCCTTGGCGGAGACCATTGCCCTGCTGAAACAATATGACTTCACCCACCAGCGCCGTTGCTCGTTTGAATATATCTGCTTTGGTGGTCTGAACGACTCGCCGCTCTATGGGCGTGAAATTGCGAAATTGCTGGAGGGACTGGAGTGCCGCGTGAACCTTATTCGCTTCCACGAGATTCCCAATGTCGACCTGCCTGCGTCTGACGAGAAACGTATGGAGGCACTGCGCGACTATCTGACTGCTCACGGCATCACGACAACCATCCGAGCCTCGCGCGGACAGGATATCTTCGCGGCCTGCGGACTGCTATCGACAGCAAAAAGGAATAACGAAATATTGAAATAACGACATAATTATGGAACAAGAAAGAAAAATCCGCGTGGCTATCACGCAGGGAGATACTAACGGTGTCGGTTACGAGGTGATTCTGAAGGTCTTTGCAGACCTAGCCATGCTCGAACTTTGCACACCCATCATCTATGGTTCGCCCAAGATTGCTGCCTATCATAAAAAGGTACTTAGCCTGGAAACGAACTATACTATTGTCAATTCGGCCCAGGATGCCCGTGACGGACGAGTGAACATGCTGAACTGCTTCGACAACGAAGTGAAGATCGAATTGGGAACCCCTTCTACAGAGGCTGGCGACGCAGCTTTTAAGGCGTTGGACCGCGCCATGACCGATTTCCGTGCCGGGCTTTACGACGTGCTGGTGACGGCACCCATCAACAAGGCGACCATCCAGCGACCCGGTTTCCATTTTCCCGGACATACTGAATACATCGAGACCAGCGTGGGTAATGGTCAGAAAGCACTGATGATTCTGATGAACGAGACGCTACGTGTAGCCCTTGTCACCACGCATCTGGCTATCAAGGACGTGGCACGCGCCATTACCAAGGAAAGCATCATGGAGAAAGCAACCATCTTCCATCAGGCCCTGAAGCGCGACTTCCGCATCTCCTGTCCGCGTATTGCCGTGCTAGCACTGAATCCCCATGCCGGCGACGACGGACTCCTTGGCTCTGAGGAGAAAGACATCATCGCACCTGCCATTGAGGAACTGGCCAAGAAGGGCATTCAGGCCTTCGGTCCCTACCCTGCCGACGGCTTCTTCGGTTCAGGCAACTACGACCATTTCGACGGTGTGCTGGCCATGTATCACGACCAGGGACTGGCTCCGTTTAAGACCATCGCGCTGGAAAACGGCGTCAACTACACAGCTGGACTGCCTATCGTGCGCACCTCACCCGATCACGGTACAGCCTACGACATTGCCGGCCAGGGCAAGGCTGACGAGCAATCCATGCGTCAGGCTATCTATACGGCCATCGACATTTTCCGCAACCGTCAGAACTACGACGAGCCCTTGAAGAATCCACTTCCTAAGCTATTCCATGAGAAGCGCGAGGATGGTGAGAAGGCTCGCTTTGCCGTGCGTCCCAAAGAGATGTTCCGCAAGGACAAACCTGTTGATAATAGTGACGAGAAGAGAGAAACAGGTCATGAAACGACAGCGGAAAGTTAATTTTCTGCCAAAGTATGCCATTATGTCAGATTTTCTTTGTACCTTTGCAGCCAATTGCGTAAAAAACGGCTAAATGAAGACATCCGAACTTCAGAATATTAAGCAGCGTTACAACATCGTAGGCAACTGCGAGACACTGAATAACGCGCTGGACGTTGCCCTCAAGGTGGCGCCCATCGACCTTAGTGTGCTGATATTCGGAGAGAGCGGTGTGGGTAAGGACATCCTGCCTCGCATCATCCACGACAATTCTCCACGACGCCGTGAAAAATATTTCGCCATCAACTGCGGAGCCATCCCTGAAGGCACCATCGACTCCGAGCTGTTCGGACACGTCAAGGGCTCGTTCACAGGTGCCGTCAACGACTCACAAGGCTACTTCGGCGTAGCTAACAAGGGTACATTGTTCCTTGACGAAGTGGGTGAACTGCCGATGGCCACACAGGCACGACTGCTGCGTGTGTTGGAGAACGGAGAATACATTCCTGTTGGTGGAACGGAGATTCGCAAGACGGATGTGCGCATCGTGGCTGCCACGAATGTCAACATCCAGAAAGCCATCAGCGAAGGTCGTTTCCGCGAGGATCTCTACTACCGTCTGAACCAGGTGCAGATTCAGATTCCTGCCCTTCGCGACCGTGGAGAGGACATCGTCTTGCTGTTCCGTCTCTTTGCCCTTCAGATGGCAGAGAAATACCGCATGGACAAAATCGTGCTGACAGACGAGGCCAAGCAGATGCTGATGCGCTATAAATGGCCAGGCAATATCCGCCAGTTGAAAAGCATCACTGAGCAGCTGTCAATTCTGAGTGCTGAGCGCACGATTACGCCCGACATCCTGATGCAGTTCATTCCGCAGGATCCAGAGACCACTCAGCTTGCCACCATCCACAGAGAAGGTGACCACTCGTTTGAGAACGAACGTGAGATACTCTATAAGATACTCTTCGAGCTGCGTTCCAATGTCAACGACATGCGTCGTGAGATGAGTACGCTGAAAAAGCAGATTGAGGACGTGCAGGGTACGACGCCTGTGCAGACTCCGTCACAGTTGCCGACAACACAACTCGCACCAGCGAACCTCTCACCTCTCACCACTAAACTCTGCTGAAGTGGCGGAGGCAGAGGAATATGTAGAGCCCTCGCCAGAACAGGAGAATCTGAATGTCAACGACTGGAGCAGACAGGCGCTGAAGAAAGCCCTCGACCGCAATGGCGGTAATCGTAAGAAAGCAGCGTTGGAACTGGGCATCAGTGATCGTACACTCTATAGAAGATTGAAACAATATGGACTGGACAAGTAAAACGACATATAAGCTATTAGCCTTTAGCTGTTGGCTGTTGGCTGTCAGTGCCTGCTCCGTGAGCTATAAGTTCAACGGTGCCAGTATCGACTACACCAAGACGAAGACCATTCAGATTGCAGACTTCCCCATCCGTTCCAGCTACGTGTGGGGCCCTATGGGACCAATGTTCAACAACGAGCTGAAAGACCAGTTTGCCAACCATACACGTCTCTCGCAGGTCAAACGTAATGGTGACCTGAAGATTGAGGGCGAGATTACGCAATACACACAACGAAACAAGTCGGTCAGCGCAGAGGGCTATTCTGCACAGACTGAGCTGACAATGACTGTCAACGTGCGTTTCACGAACAACGCGAAGCACAACGAAGACTTCGAAAGAACGTTTTCGGCTAGCCAGAGTTACGAGACGACACTTACGCTGAACTCCGTGCAGGAGGATTTGGTTGCCCAGATGTGTAAAGACCTCTGCGACCAGATATTCAATGCCACGGTGGCGAACTGGTGATGTAAGATATAAGAAGTAGTAAGATATGGAAATAACGGAACTCATTAACCACCCCGAGCTGATGGATCGCGACACGCTCTACGAGCTGCGTTCCACGTTGGCGCTGTATCCGTATTTCCAGACGGCACGCCTACTCATGCTGCAGAATCTCTATCTGCTCCACGACCCATCGTTCGACGAGGAACTCAGACGGGCTGCAGTCTACGTCACTGACCGTAAGATCATCTTCCAAATGATAGAGGCGGCGCACTACCAAATACGTCAACAGATAAGCGCATCCAGTGCTTCTGCTTCGTCTGGCACCACCTCTCGTACCATCGACCTCATTGACACTTTCCTCGACTCCATTCCTCAGGAAGAGGCTGCTGCCGAGAAACAAGACCGCAAACCTACCCCTACCGATGCATCTGTTGACTACGTGACCTACCTGTTGGCTACCGAAGGAACAACAATGCAGAGCGACAATACTCCACAAATGAAGGGGCAAGACCTGATTGACACCTTCCTTGAGCAGGAACAGGGACGCATCTTGCTCAGCGACCTGCCCCAGACTCCGGAAGATGTGCAAGAAAGTGAGGAGGAAGACGTGGAAGAAGAATACTTCACCGAGACACTGGCACGTATCTATATCAAACAGGGACGTTACCAGAAAGCTCTCGACATCATAGGCCGACTGTCGGAACGCTATCCGAAGAAGAATGCCTATTTTGCCGACCAAATTCGATTCTTAGAAAAATTAATAATAAACAGTAATAACAAAAACAAAAAGTAACATGTACACATTATTTGTAATTCTTATCGTGATTGCAGCCGTACTGATGATTGGTATCGTGCTGATTCAAGAGTCTAAAGGTGGTGGTCTGTCATCAAGTTTCGCTGGCTACAACCAAGTTGCCGGTGTTCGCAAGACCACTGATTTCATCGAGAAGGCCACATGGGCACTGGCTGCCGCTATGGTTATCATCAGCGTTATCTGCGCTTGGGTTGCTCCCACCGCTACCGCTGACAGCTCAGTGATGGAGAACATCGAGAACCCTGTCACCAATCCTAACAATCTGCCTGGATTCGGTGCCAGCCAGCAAAAGGACGCTGCTGCTCCTGCTGATGCCGCTGCTCCTGCTAAGGATGCTGCCGCACCTGCCGCAGATGCTCCCGCTACTGAAGCTCCTGCTACAGACCAAAAGGCCAAGTAAACATTACCTTCTCACCATGAAGGAATCAAACTGCGCCTGACCTGTTTTTCCGTAACAGAAAAGGCCTACACGGATGCCTTTCCAATAACCACCGTTCATTGGGAAGGCATCTGTTTTTGTATAGTTTATACCGTCGGTGCTATAGGAAAACTGATGACGATTTTGTACGCAGTCGTTGGTGATGCGGAGCCACAGTTGTGAGAATTTTCCCTCTTTGACAATCTGTCGTTTACCGTGAGCCTCTACGAAAACACCTTTTTTGCAAAGTCCAATGCCGCGAAAATTCTTGCCCGAACAAAACAGTCCAGCATAGCAGTCGCCTGATGCCGTCAGCATCGTAGTACTCTCACTCTCATAGCCCACAACCTTCTGCGTGAGCATATTGCGGCAAAACTTCAAACTGTCAGCAGGCATTGCCGTAAGCGTCAGCCAACCCTTGCGCTTTGTCAGGCTCCAATGACTGTCAACGGGATTGTGATTCCACTGCCATTGCAGGCCCAGAATGGGACCTGAGAAGTCATCATCTGCCTGAGGAAGGAAGGATGATTCGGAGACTATCGGTTTCTGCCATGCTGCCACGGGTTCACCAATGCCATTTCTATCGTAGTCGACACCCATCAGTGGCCAACCATTCTCCCAACGGGCAGGCTGCATATGAACTACACGTCCAAGGACTGGTGTCTCCTGGAAATGATAAAACCACCACTTACCATCGGGTGTATCCACCAGCGCTCCCTGATGCGGACCGTTAATCATCGTAGAACCCTGCTCAAGCACTATCTTGCGTTCGTACGGGCCATAGATATTCTTGGCACGCAATACCGTCTGCCAACCTTGTCCGACACCTCCTTCCGGAATAATGAGATAGTACCAGCCGTTACGCTTCATAAACTTCGTACCCTCAGCCACAGGACCTTCATAGACCGTCACACCCTCATCCAGCAACTGTTTTCCATCGGGCGACATCCGATGGACGATGATAGGTCCTGCACCATGTCGGCTACGACCCAGATAGGCCTGCCCATCGTCATCCCAGAAAGGACAAGGGTCTTCCCATTTCTCCACACGTTTCACCAGATGAAGCGGTGACCAAGGGCCGCGCGGGTCTTTGGCCGTACTCATATACAAACCCTCGTCGGGTGTACAGAAATACACGTAGAAAAGCCCATCATGATAGCGGATGGCCGGTGCCCACGACCCTCCGGCATAATGCTGGTTGCTGTCCCAGCCCGGCTCATTTATGCGACGGTATATCTGACTGATGTACTGCCAGTTCACCATGTCGACAGACTCCAACACCTGCATACCCATAAAATGAAAGTCCGATGCTACCATATAATAATGATCGCCCACGCGTATGACATCGGGATCGGAGAAATCGGCATTCAACACCGGATTCCTGTACGTGCCGTCGCCCTGATCACCCCACCCATCCGTGTCGATGTTCACAAAGTCAGGGCGTGCGTCAGGCGCTGCTGTCTGAATATCCACATTGCTGAAATGTATGTTGCGGGCATGCCGGACAAAGAATCCCTTTGCAGGCAGATTGCCCCACATGGTCGACTCTGGGTAGTCCTTCTCTTTTTCGTTGGCTATCGTGTCGTTGATGGCCGACAACTCAAGGGCTTTCACACCGCCCTTGTGGTGTATCGAGATATTCGAGAGCCACACATTACGCACGCAATAGCCAGGCAGACCCGTTATCGAACATCCCATCGAACCTGCATTTCGAATCTGGATATTATCAAGGCGTACACCATTGATGCTGCCCACATGGTCTATTGGCACCAATTTTGCCGATTGCAGGTCCTCCACGCCGGGATTCTCATACACCCAGCCCCTGCCGCGATTACCCAGACGGATAAAAATGGGCGACTCCGTGCCTTCAACGGTAAAGTCGGAGACACTGACATTTTCCAACACGCCTCCATCGACAATTTCCAACGAGATAGCCGACGAACCAATCCACTGCCCGAAGAACTTCTCCTGCTGATTGCTGCTCGGCTTCACCACAATACCCGAGATGTTGATATTACGGAATCCGCCATTCGTCTCAGTACCCAGCTTCACCGCATTGCAGTGACTCGACACCACGCAGTCGCTGATACGGATATTCTCACACAGACGGGGCGACGTGCTCTTCAGCGTGATACCATCGTCGTCGGAGTCAGCTATCATGCCCTGAACGACAACCTCATGACAGCCATCAAGGTCGAGCGCATCATTATTATAGTTGTTGCGATTGAACACCTTGATACCTTCTATCTTCAGACGGTCACAGGCCAGATAGTGTTGCATCCAGCACCCCGAATTCTTCAGCGTGATATCCTTGATGACAACATCCTCGCTCTCCACAAATCGCAACAGGTGCGGACGGGTAATTCCTTCGTCGTTCCAAGTCAGCTTCTTAAAAGCCCGACCCCGTCCGTCAATGGTACCATAACCGCTGATGACCACATTCTTCACCCTGTTAGCATATATCAACTGAATGGTTTTCACCTGTGTTCGCAGCGAGACATAGTCTGGCTTCACGGGCAGGTAGTCTTTCAAGTCAGTGCTGCCATAGATCGTTGCACCATGTTCCAAATACAAGTGTACATTCGACTTCAGGATAATCGAACCGATTTTGTAGGAACCCGTAGGAACCACTACCCTGCCCCCACCGGCCTTCGAACAGTCGTCTATTGCCCGCTGCAAAGCCTGTGTGCTGAGCACGGTAGTATCTTGTCGGGCACCATAGTCCATGATGTTATAGTCGCGAGCCTGAACTTTCGCTGAAATCATTGCCAGTACAAGCATCATTGCGGCAAAAATATTCCTTATCATACATTCATTGTTTTAAGTACGTGCAAAGATACGAATTATTCATCAGAAAGAAGGTATTAGAAAATAGAAAAGTTGATTACCTTTTCACGAAACGATTAAATTATGTTAAATACCAGCCTCTTTGCGACAAAACATAGCAGAATTTCTGATTTCTAATTCCTTATTACTAATTTTTTTTGTACCTTTGCATCCGATTTGGAAACAGAGGGGCGTAGCCCAGTTGGTTTAGAGCGCTTCAGTCACATTGAAGAGGTCGCCGGTTCGAGCCCGGCCGTCCCTACAAATCAAAAAGAAGAGACCCGCATAAGGGTCTCTTTTCTTATTGATTGTCGTTATAACGTAATTACGAGATAACGTTATAATGAGATATTACGAAATGCTACTTGGCGTAAGCAACGGAGCGGGTTTCGCGGATGACAGTAATCTTGACCTGACCAGGATAGGTCATCTCGTTCTGGATCTTCGAAGCAATTTGTCCGCTGAGTGCCTCAGTCTCAGCATCGTCCATCTTATCAGCACCGACAATGACACGCAACTCACGACCAGCCTGGATAGCGTAGGTCTTGGTGACACCGGGATAGCTCATAGCAATGGCCTCGAGGTCGTTGAGACGCTTGATGTAAGCCTCGACTATCTCACGACGTGCACCAGGACGTGCCCCAGAGATAGCGTCACAAATCTGTACGATAGGAGCGAGCAACGTCTGCATCTCCATCTCGTCGTGGTGAGCACCAATAGCGTTACATATATCGGGTTTCTCCTTGAACTTCTCGGCAATCTTTGCACCGTAGATAGCGTGTGGATCGTCAGTGTCCTCGTCGGGCACCTTACCGATATCGTGCAACAGTCCGGCACGCTTAGCCTTCTTGGGATTCAGCCCCAGCTCAGCAGCCATCACAGCACAAAGATTAGCCGTCTCGCGAGCGTGCTGCAACAGGTTCTGACCGTAGCTTGAGCGATACTTCATCTTACCAATGATACGGATGAGTTCAGGGTGCAAACCATGAATACCAAGGTCGATGGTGGTGCGCTTACCAGTCTCAATAATTTCGTTCTCCAGTTGTTTCTTCACCTTGGCAACGACTTCCTCGATACGTGCGGGATGGATACGTCCGTCGGCTACCAACTGATGGAGGGCCAGACGACAGGTCTCACGGCGAATGGGGTCGAAGGCAGAAATGACGATAGCCTCAGGGGTGTCGTCAACAACGATTTCAACACCGCAGGCAGCTTCCAGAGCGCGGATATTACGACCCTCACGTCCAATGACACGACCCTTGACGTCGTCGTTGTCAATATGGAACACACTGACAGAGTTCTCGACAGCAGTCTCAGTAGCCACGCGCTGGATGGTCTGAATAATGATTTTCTTGGCCTGGGCATTGGCATTGAGCTTCGCTTCGTCCATGATTTCATTGATGTAGGCAGCAGCATCGGTCTTGGCCTCATCCTTCAACGACTCTACCAGACGGCTCTTGGCCTCTTCAGCAGAGAGTCCTGAGAGTTCCTCCAATTTAGCGCGCTCCTGCATCTGCATCTTTTCGAGTTCTTCTTGCTTCAGGGTCAGCACCTTCTTCTCGTTATCGATACGGGTCTGCTGGTTGTCGAGCTCATTCTTGCGACGTCCCAGTTCCTCCTGGCGCTGGTTCAGCGATATTTCGCGCTGCTTCAGCTTGTTCTCGCTCTGCTGGATGTGCTGGTTGCGCTGCTGCACTTCCTTCTCCAGTTCTGACTTCTTGTTCAGGAATTTCTCCTTCACCTCAAGCAGTTTCTTTTCCTTGATTACTTCGGCCTCCTTCTTGGCGGCACTAATCATTTCATTATATTTTCCCTTCACTACGAAGCGGAAAATCATAAAGCCACAGAAACCTCCTACAATGAGGGCTGCAGCAATCAGAATAATACCAACAATAATGTTCATAAACGTTCTTAGTGTATATATAATATGTTAATGATCTCTACTTTTCATCACCGAGGGCTTCCTCGATTTCACTTGTCAACTTAGCGAGAACATTATCATAGGGCGAGGTATCGTTATTGGAACGCTCTTTCTGATACATCAGCGCAATGTCTATCAACGTCATCAGCGCCACTGTATGTTCACTCTTGCGCCCTTTGTACGCCTGTGCATAGGCGTTGTAGCGCTCGGTGATAAGCTTGGCTGCAGAGCGATAGTATTCTTCGTCCTCACGGTTGATGACGACTTCTATCTCTTCGTCGTAGACGTGCAGCTTGATATGTAATCTGTCCTGTTTCTGTTCTGGCATAGCATCAATTCCTTATTGATTTTCATCGCTGAGGATAGCAATGCATTTGTTGACATCACGAATCAGCTTCGACAACCTGTCTTTGGCTCCCGCAAGGTCACCATCGGTAATCTCAATCATCTTCGCCATTTTCAGTGAATTATAGTCTGACTGCTTCTGTTCCAACTTCTGACGCAGTTGTGTCAACTCCTGCTCGTTTTTTTCAAGCATCCCATACAAATCCTTATTCTCCTTTTTCAGCTCCTGAAAGCGGAGAATCATTTGCCGTATGCGAGTCTCAAACGTCGCCAAAGTTTTCTCGTTAGCGGTCATACTTTTTCACTTTATCCCACAAAGGTAGAAAATATTATTGACAATTGATAAATGTCAATTGAGAATTATTATTTTTTAACGTTTATTCCTTTGGTTTGGGCTCTTTTTTAGCCAACATGACGACCTTATAGACAAAATTAGTGGTCCACTGCTGGGAGAATCCCAACTTCTGCGCATACTGTCGAATAGCCACTACGGTCTTCATGACACCGGCATCCGAGAAGTCGTTTTTCGTGAATATATCGTTGACCGTTTTCTCTGTCATCGTACGGATGGCACTCTTAAAGATACTCGGCACACGAAGCTTGAACTTCATCAGATTTCCCGTCAGCATCATCAAGTCCTGTGTGAAGCCTGAGAACTGATACATGTAGGACTGAATGTCCTGTGGTTTCTTGCAACGCTTGCGGATGCTCTGGTCAATCTCCTTCGTGAAGTCCTCGTCCATGCCATAGAGTTCTTTGAGCATCTTCTTACACTTTGCCTTTTCAGCCAGTCCCAGCTTGTTGTTCTGGGTTGGCACCTTCAGGGTGGCCTTAAACACACGCAGGTCGGGCAATGCAGCCATATTGGTGATGCCCAGGTCGGCAGCCATTACTGCCTGGAAATATACACGAATCAGAGTCATGAAATCTTCCATGCCTCCAGCCTTCTGTTTTTCTTCCTTTTTTCCGAATAAATTTGATAAAAATCCCATATTATTAATTAATGTATTGAATTCAAAAATTAGAGTTTATAGAAACGGCAGATTACCATCCCCATTTCTCATACTCAACATTGATACCACCCAACATAAACCAGTTGGCCAGCGTCTGCTCGTAGAGTCGCAGGAGCTGTACAGGAGCCTCCACATTCTCGCTGAACGGATAGATAGACAACGCGCTGTCTGCCTCTGGTGCTGACGAGGGTGACGTCAAAAAATAAAGAACCACCTGTCCAATATCTTCAATGGTAATGCCGGCATCTTCCAACATCTCCTCGGCATCCTCGGGAGTGAGGTCAACCTTGGCCAGTGCGTCCTTAACACCAGGAATCAGGTCCATGATCAGAGCCAGGATACCAGATCTGTTGGCACGATGGGATGCTACCAGCTGTGGAGCATTGCTATTTTTGACGATTTTGCGCAGGTCGATGCCCCAACTCTCCAGTGTCTTGATGACCCTCATGATGTTGAGATCCTTCACCACGTTGTGGTAATAGCGGTTTTGACCACCCTCATAATAGAGAGCGGGCCAAACCTGGATGGCAGCCGCCGTCTGTATAAACCACACAATGGCAGCATCGTCGTGGTTGAGTTTGAACACCACTGTATTGGTCTGCAGATTGGTCTTTCCAGGCACGATGCTGGGGGTGAAGCCTTTTTTCTTCATCCAGGGAATGATGACGCGCCCTGTCTGAACAGGTACATAGCGGTCGTGGCGTGAATGGAAGAGGAAGTACTTCTGCGTAGTGTCGGGAGTCCATGTATCCATCAGCGACTCTGCGCGCAGTTTCTTGCGGAGAGTCTTTGCTTCCTCGCTCTCGACATCAAAATAGGTAGGTGTGAGCATGTGGCTAACCGAATCGCTACCAATGTTCTTGGTAATCTGCGACATGTGGAGCTTCTTATCGAGGAACCATTCCTGAACATGTGATGCCAGCGGTTCCTGGAAAGCGTCATGATAGTCGAGGCCCAAGCCATACCACTCGTTATAGGCTATAATCAACTGTGCTATGGCGCCCACATAATCACAATAGTCGATACGCACGTACTCGGTATAGGCCTTCTCGATGTCGAGGGGGCCACCGCCTGAAAAGGTCTTGTCAAAGGTGACACCTTTGTCCTTGTACTCCATATCGCTCAACTTGGCGGCAAACATCGACTCTGTGCCTCCCTGCGAATAGCCCATATTGAACAGATAACGTCCCTCGGGGATGCCTTTGTCCTTCATCAGTGCCTTGGCTGCCAACAATCCGTCAAGCGAGTTGCGGGCGTTGGTGTCACCACAGAGGTAGGCCTGAGGTTTGTCCTTGGAAGAACCGAAGCCGATATAGTCACTCATGACGAGCACATAATTGGGCTTCAGGGGATTACACATGAAGGCACCTGACAATCTGTCTATCTCGGAAGAGGGAGCCTCGTCAAGCGCAGATATGGTATAGTGGTTATAGAGTAAGATACCATCAGAGGGTACGGTTCCGTTGACAATACCCAACGGTGCAAGAATGACACCGCTGATAGTTGCATCGTTGCCCTTGGGATCCTTCGATTGATATTCGTAGACAATATAGCGCACATCACGCGAGCCTATCGTAATGCCTTTGACCTTATACTTGATAGTAGAATCCTTTTCTACGATGATTTTATAGGTAGCCTCCTGTGCTTCTGCCATCAAGACGCATGACAGCATCACCAGCATCATAAGTAGCACTTTCTTCATTGCATCGGATATTTACTTGATAATACGTTTGCGAGCCGTTTGGCCTTTTTGCTCGATAAACAGGCCATTAACAGGCTGGCTGACACGCTGACCATTCATATTGTAGTAGACAGCAGAGGGCTGGTCAGTCTCGTTGAAATCAACGCCCTGAACAGACGTTTTGCCGCCTATCACCTCGAAGGTTGCAGCCAAGGGATAGTGGTCACCCAACGGCTTGCCATCGTGTTTGTATCCTTCCGTATCGAAGACGAACGATACGGGCTTAATCTTCGTACCAGTCGCAGGATTGATATAGATAATCTTATCCAACACCTCACCGTTTTCAAGCATATTGGCATCATCCTCACAAGCAACAATACCATTTATGGGATCAGGGTATTTGCCACCCTTCTCCAGTTCTACCCAAACGTCAGATGCAGTACCCTTACCGGAATCAGCAATGGCATCAATAAAGTTGGCTTTGATTTGATCACGGCAATAGTAGCTGTTCATGTCGCCGACAACAATAATGGGACGGGTGTCCAGATGCTCCAGCACATCGTCCCTGAGCTGTTGCCACTGACTCAGGCGGGCTGCACGGTCAAGCGTGTCGACACCTTCCTTCTCGTCAGCCAGATCTCCGGCATCCATGTGCATGTTATAGACAAGAATACGTGTGCCGTTGGCCAAGGTCAGTTCACTGCGACGGAAACCCTTGCGAACCAGCTCGTCAGCAGCATGGCTGAACTTACCGAAGCTATTCTTCCAAAGCACTCGCTCGGTATTGGTCATCGTGATGTTATTCTTCCAGCAGGCACCCAGCCCATCGGTATCAAAGTCTTCATTCTGCAAGTGCAGGAAGTCAATCTTCTTGCCGGGGATGTCGATACCCACTCCACCAAGCCATTTGTCGAGTTTATAGTCATCCTCCAGCCATGTGGCCAGTACTTCGTGGTAATTGAAGTCCTCCTGAGTACAGATGATATCATAGCCTTTCTTCAACAGGTACTTACCGATACGGGCTGTTCCAGCATCACCCGGACCGTCAGCATTAACCTTGACAAACCAGATCTTCTGGGGAAGACCGTCAATATTCAAGGTGACAACACTGAACCGCTCATTTTCCTGAGCACTGACTCCATGTATCCACGAAACCAGTAATACCATCGTTAGGGCGCGTAAATATTTCATCATTTATTATTCCTTTATTGTTAAATATCTTAATAATCGGCTACAAAATTAGATATTTTTGCGAAAACTACCAAATGTTTAGAGATTATTTTGTATCTTTGCCACCAAATAATCACAACTAAAAGTTCATAACATGAAAGGTCTTGTATTAGCCGGAGGCAGTGGAACACGCCTCTACCCCATCACAAAAGGCGTATCGAAGCAGATGCTGCCTATCTTTGACAAACCCATGATTTACTACCCCATCTCAACGCTCATGTTGGCTGGAATTCGTGAAATCCTGATTATCTCGACACCCTACGACTTACCAGGTTTCAAGCGTTTGTTGGGCGATGGTTCTGATCTGGGCGTACGCTTCGAATATGCCGAGCAGCCCTCTCCCGACGGCTTAGCCCAGGCATTTATCATTGGTGAGAAGTTCATTGGTGACGATTGCGCCTGCCTCGTCTTGGGTGATAACATTTTCTATGGCGGTGGCTTTACTGGTATGTTGAAGCAGGCTGTAAAGAGTGCCGAGGAGGATGGCCGTGCCACCGTTTTCGGCTATTACGTCAACGATCCTGAGCGCTATGGTGTAGCTGAATTCGACGAGAACGGCAACTGTCTGAGTATTGAGGAGAAACCTGCCAAGCCCAAGTCGAACTATGCCGTCGTGGGACTCTATTTCTATCCCAACAGCGTGGTGGAGATTGCCAAGAACATCAAGCCCTCTGCTCGTGGAGAGCTGGAGATTACCACCGTCAACCAGAAATATCTGGAAGACCGGAACCTGTTGGTGCAGACGCTGCAGCGTGGTTTTGCCTGGTTGGATACCGGCACCCACGACTCACTCTCCGAGGCCTCAACGTTCATCGAGGTTATCGAGAAGCGTCAGGGTCTGAAAGTGGCCTGTCTCGAAGAGATTGCCTACAAGCGTGGCTGGATCAACAAGGAGCAGTTAAAGAAACTGGCCGAGCCCATGGCCAAGAATGACTATGGCAAGTACTTGTTGAAGTATGCAGAAGGGGCAGAAGGATAAGCTTCTGCCACCATTATTATTTCGAGAAATAGCGCACACAGTTACGCAGGGCTGTAGGATTACCCATGTCGTACATCGTTCCTTTCAGCCTGATACCCATCATGCCGCTCTTCTGGCGAACAGCCTCAAGGGCGGCAGTCAGTTCTATCTCACGTGTCATGTTCCCCTCTTCGTCGGCTTTCTGGATATCTGCTTCGAGCTGTGCAAACACCTCTGGCGTCAGGATATACTGTCCGAAGACGGAATAGTACTCCTTCTCGCCTTCCTTGTTGCGCACACCCAGGAACTCTTCTGCGTACGAAGCCTTGGGTTTCTCGTTCATGACGGAAACACTCAACTGTGTGCGATCCTTGTCTTCCCACACGCCACTCAGAATACCGTAATGGCTCACATCTGCCAACGGAACAGGATGGATGCCTACCATCAGACGGTTGTAGCGCTCATACTGCTCAATCAGCTGTAAAGCACAAGGCTTGTTCGACTGGCTGCGATAGATGGTGTCGCCCAACAGCAGTAAAACAGGTTCGTTATTGGCAAACTCAGCAGCCTGGAACACAGCGTGTCCAAAACCGCGTTTCTCGCGCTGATACACGTAACGCAGCCGCTTACCAATATCAAGAATGCGATTCTCGTACTCCTGAGCTTCCTTGTTCAACTTACTCAGATGTTCTTCACTCAGCGGACGCTCGAAGAAGTCAGTATACTGAATACGCTCTTCCTCTGAACCCAATACCAGGCAGATTTCCTCCACACCGCTCTTCACCAGTTCCTCCAACAGAATCAGGATGACAGGGCGAACCATACCGTCAGAACAGGGAATCGGGAAGAAGTCCTTCTTCAGCGAACGGGTAGCAGGATAGAGGCGTGTGCCGAAACCTGCCACGGGGATAATGGCCTTGCGGACGGTATGCACGGGATGCAATGTCAGCGTGTAGGCTTTCATGCCTTGCGCATTCAGATAGTCCATCAACCGCTGCTGGTCCTCCTCGCTACGTGCCAGGAACTGTACAGAACCATCACCATGCGAGCCGACACCCTTGCCACCCCAGACCATCGGCTGGATTTGCGGATCGTGCAACACCTCATGCAGCTTCGGAGCCCACAGAGCTGGGGACATCGGGGCTATATGCTGGTCGAACATTTCCTCCGCATGAGTCATGAGCTGACCCAGTGCCTCTGCATCACCCGAAGCCATATACTTGATGGCTTTGTCCACAATATCGTGGTTCCATTCGCCCAACGCCTTATGCAGGTTCTGCTCAGCTTCTGTCGAAGCAAAGGGATAGGCCTTGTTCAGGTCCGACAGAATCTTGATGGTGTCCTTCTCGGCACACAAGTCGGCAAAGACCCAATACAGCGTTTTCTTCACATTCAGCGGCTTCACCTCAATCTCGTCACCGTCAAAGGTCATCAGGTTGGGTTTCACGCCAAAGGCACAAGCCTGGTCCAGACGTCCGCAACGGCTTGATGTGCGCAACTCACCCAGATAGGCAATATTCATCTCGCCCAGCGTGTTGAGGTTAAGGTTATATAGAATATTGAACGCGCGCGCGACAAGCACACAGATGGCTGCACTTGACGACAGACCGCTCTTCATAGGCAACGTCATTTCGGTTATGCGGATGCGCACACCACCAACCTTATACCACTCCAGCATGTAGCTGGCCACTCCGGCACAATAGCTGAAGAACGAACCCGACTTGGCCACGCGTTTCAATTCCTGCTCACTCATCCGACAGGAAAAGTCGCGCCACACGTCAGCCAACTCAGGGGCATCACTATGCATCTCGAAGATGGTAGATTTCTCCACTTCGGCATAGATACCTTGTTCAATACCTGTCACAATCGAGGCACCTGGCAGAATGTCGGCATTCATCGTGCGATAGTGACCTGCCCAGTCAGTATGTTCTCCAAACAGGCACAGACGGCCTGGAACGAATAATTTTTGCATATTTCCTGATTTTATGTGCAATATTTATGCACAAAGGTACGAAATATTTAAGAAAATGCCAATTTTTAAGCAAAATATTTGGCAGTTTTAATGAAAATATATACTTTTGCAAGCGATAAAGTAAAAAAAGTTAATAATTAAACATCAAAAAACTGCTGCCTATTGACGCAAACTCTACTTCATTAAATTGAAGGAATATGAAAAATTATGGAAGCATGACCGACGAAATGTTGGCCTTGCAGTACGTAGGAGGAGACAATAGGGCATTTGATGAGTTATTAGCTCGCAATCAAAAGAAGCTCTACGATTACATTTTGTTCGTGGTCCGCGACCCCGAGCAGGCTAACGACGTGTTCCAAGAGACATTTGTCAAAGCCATCACAAGATTGCAAGAGGGTAAGTACACCGACTCTGGCAAGTTCTCATTCTGGCTGACGCGCATTGCCCATAACGTCATCATGGACACCTATCGCCAGCAAAAGAACGTTCATATCATTGAGCCTACGCTCGACAATGATCTGAGCAAGCTGAAGAATAATGACGTGATGGACCTCAACCGCGAGAATGAGTTTGTCAACGCCCAGATTCTTAGCGACGTGCGCCATATCATGGATTCTTTGCCTGCACCCCAGCGCGAAGTGGTGTATATGCGCTACTATCAGGAACTGTCGTTCAAGGAGATAGCCGAGACCACTGGTGTCAGCATCAACACATCGCTGGGCCGCATGCGCTACGCACTTATCAACATGCGCCGCATGGCCAAGCAATACGAAATCCAGCTAAGCATGGAGCTCTAGAACATCTAGAATATCTAGATCATCTAGAGCATCTAGAACTTCTAGAGCGCCTTGAGCTCATGAATGACTTGCTCTGGCGTGGGGCTATGGAACACATAGCTTCCTGCCACCAGCACGTCGACTCCTGCCTCAACCAGTCGTGGGGCTGTCTCGCTCTGCACACCGCCATCCACCTCTATCAGTGCCTTCGAACCACTCTCGTCGATGAGTTTCCGCAAGCGCTTCACCTTCTGAATGGTGTTCTCGATGAACTTCTGCCCGCCGAATCCGGGGTTCACGCTCATCAGCAGAACCATATCGACATCGCAGATGATATCCTCCAGCAGCGATACGGGCGAAGCAGGGTTCAGCGTCACAGCTGCCTTCATACCTGCCTGGTGTATCTCCTGGACGGTACGATGCAGGTGGGTACAAGCCTCCACGTGGACATTCATCATCATCGCACCCAGCTTGGCAGTCTGTTGGATATACTGCTCCGGGTGGACAATCATGTAGTGAACGTCAAGCGGTTTCTTGCACTTCTTGGCGACAGCCTCAAGCACGGGGAATCCGAAAGAGATGTTGGGAACGAAGACGCCATCCATCACATCCAGATGAAGCCAATCGGCCTCACTGCGGTTAATCATTTCCAGTTCGCTGTCCAGATGCAGGAAGTCAGCTGCAAGCAGCGACGGTGAAACCATTGTAGCCATTATTCACTTGTTTTTTTGAATTACACATACGCGCAAACTGTTTCAGAAACAGGATGGTCGCTGGGTTTGGCTGTAAGTTGTCTTGAGTAAAATGCTGCATAGGCAAAATCTATTTTGGGGGTTGTTTCTACTATTAGAACGCAACATTTTCTCATTTATTATATAAACTTGAAAAATTATTTTACCCTACACGATTCCACGTCCTTCATGCCGTTCAGAAAGTCGCGGGCCAGCATACGCTTTTTGCCTGCCAACTGCAGTTCCACAAGCTCTAACAGCTCGTCCTGAGCAGAGACACAAAGCGCCTTACCCTCCGTGCAGATAGTGCCTACGCCCCTACCCTGCTTGCCAGTCTTGCGCGTCTTCCATATTTTCAGCATCGTCTCCTTACCATCGGCTGTAACCAGCGTCGTCCACGCACCTGGCACAGGACTCAATCCACGCACGAAGTCGTACACCTGCTTGGCGCTTTTCGTCCAGTCTATCTCACACGTTTCCTTGAAGATTTTGGGGGCAGACTTGATGGGCAAACCATCAAGCACATTGTCTTGTGCCACCGTCTCGGGGTGACCATCTGCTGCAATGATGGCATCCAACGTCTCTAAGCAGAGCTGGGCACCCAGATGCATCAGCCCGTCGTAGACATACTCCACATCAGCATCATCAGGAATGGCAAACGGTTTCTTCATGATGATACGCCCCGTGTCGATGTCGTGATCCAGGAAGAATGTCGTCACACCCGTCTCCGTCTCGCCATTGATGACAGCCCAGTTGATGGGAGCTGCACCACGATATTGGGGCAACAATGCCGCATGGACGTTAAACGTGCCATACTCAGGCATTGCCCACACCACTTCCGGCAACATCCTGAACGCCACTACCACCTGCAGATTGGCCCTGTACGACCGCAGCTGTTCCACAAACGCAGGGTCCTTCATCTTCTCTGGTTGCAATACGGGCAACCCATGTGCCACAGCATACTGCTTCACTGCCGAGGGCTGCATCTCCGTCTGATGACGCCCCACAGGTTTATCGGGCTGCGTCACCACCGCCACCACGTTATATCCGTTCTCCACCAGCGCCTGCAGCGTCTCCACTGCAAACTCCGGTGTACCCATAAACACAATTCTCAAATCCTCTTTCTTCATTTTGCCTAATCGTAAAAATCAAAGGGTTAAAACCACTTTTTGCAGCGCAAAGTTACGAACTATTTTTGAAAAACAATGCAAAAAAGCGGAAAAAAATAGCAAGGAGGTGTAAAACTACCGCAGTAATCGAAAATACTTTTGGAGTATTTGAAATTTCTTTCGGAGTATTGCATTTTAGTGCCTGGCAGTTGAAGGGAAAGAGTGCCGTGCAAACAGGGTTTCATAGGGGATGTAAAAGGGAGAGAATGCCTAGGTAATCGGTTGTTGGCGGCCGTGCGCATCAATGTGCGCGGCCGTGCTTATTATTGCGGGCGTGCGCGCTCATCAATGCGAGCGCCCGCCCGCGACTGAGTTTTATACCTTGTATTCATTTACATGTCCCATGTTAACTATTGTTTCGCAAATTTATTTGCAAAGATACGAAAAAATGAAGAAAATTTGCTACCTTTGTGCCAAGTTTTAACAAAACATGAAAGTATGCCAGAGCAGCGGACATATATAGCCATCGACCTGAAGTCGTTCTATGCTTCGGTGGAGTGTGTGGACAGAGGGCTTGACCCGCTGACCACCAACCTCGTGGTGGCAGATGTGAGCCGCACGGAGAAAACAATATGTCTGGCTGTGTCGCCATCGCTGAAAGCATACGGCATCGGTGGAAGGGCGCGACTCTTCGAGGTGGTGCAACGGATGCGTGAGGTGAACTTCGAGCGTCAGAGCAAGGCGCCTGGTCATCGCCTGATGGGCAAATCCACATCGGACATAGAATTGAAACAGCATCCGGACTGGGCTGTTGACTATATCGCCGCACCGCCTCAGATGGCACACTACATCGAGGTCAGCTCGAAGATTTACAGCATCTATCTGAAGTATATTGCGCCAGAGGACATCCATGTGTATTCTATCGATGAGGTGATTATGGACGTGACGGCTTATCTTGGCAGTTATAAGATGACTGCCCATGAGTTGGCAATGAAGATGATTCGCGACGTGCTGAGCCAGACGGGCATTACTGCTACGGCTGGCATCGGAACGAACATGTATCTCTGTAAGGTGGCAATGGATATTGTGGCCAAGAAGATGCCTGCCGACAAGGACGGTGTGCGAATTGCCGAACTGGATGAGATGTCGTATCGCCGTGAGCTTTGGGACTATCGCCCGATAACGAAATTCTGGAGAGTGGGACGCGGTATTGCCGAGAAGTTGGCCCTGTATGGCGTTGACACCATGGGCAAGCTGGCGCGAATGTCTGTGCAGAATGAGGAAGCACTCTATCGGCTTTTCGGCGTGAATGCAGAGCTGCTGATAGACCATGCCTGGGGCTGGGAACCATGTACGATGGAGGCGGTAAAGGCATACCGGCCAGAAACGAACTCCTTCAGTAGCGGACAGGTGTTGCAGGAACCTTACGATGCAAAGAAGGCTCGTGTGGTGATACAGGAAATGGCTGAGGGAATGGCGCTCGACCTGGTATCGAAGCGGTTAGTGACAGATCAGCTGGTATTGACCGTAGGTTATGATGCAGAGAACCTGACACGTCCTGAAATTTGCGAGAAATATCATGGCGAGATTACCAACAACTATTACGGCAAGGCTGTGCCTAAACACGCCCATGGCACGTTCAACTTCGAGAAACCCACATCCTCATCGAGGCAAATCATGGATGGTGCTGCTGAACTCTTTGACCGCTGTGTGAATCCAGACTTGCTCGTTCGCAGGTTGAACCTGACCACGAACCATGTGGTAACGGAGGCATCCGTCGCTGCAAAGGGAAATGCGCCCCAGCAGCTCGACCTATTTACTGACTACGAGGCTTTGGAAAAGCAGAAGCAGGAGGAAAAGGCAAAACGCGACAAGGAGCGCCGGATGCAGGAAGCACAATTGAAAATCAAACAGCGTTTCGGCAAGAATGCCATCCTCCGCGGTCTGAACTTCGAGGAGGGTGCCACCGCCAAAGAGCGCAACAAACAGATTGGAGGACATAAGGCTTAAAGTGAAGAGTGAAAAATGAAGAGTGAAGAATTTGCTACCGCCCAAAAGTATGCGGATATAATAGACATGCCACACCACGTCTCGAAGCGTCACCCGCAGATGTCGATGTGGAACCGTGCAGCCCAGTTTGCACCTTTCGCCGCATTGACTGGCTACGATGATGCCATTAAAGATACGGCACAGGAAACGACCAATAGTTATATCAACGATTAACTAAATCACCTCGATATAGAAACTGAACGGACGGAAACCATCGTTGCAGCTGATCATCGCACTCATCGGGTTCTTCATCCATCCGTCGTAGAAGTTGCCCTCGCCTCGGGCCAGCGACTCCACAAACTCGCGCATGGAATACCATGCTGAAGGACACATTCCTTCCGGTTGCTGGCCGTTGATGGAAACCCACTGCTGGCCCTCCCTGACATCACAGGTGTGCTCAATCGGGTTCTCGTATTTCGTCATCAAATCCTCATAGACCGTCTGGCGAATGGCTGTAATTCGTACTTTGTTCATTTATGATGAATTATTTGGTGCTATATGTGTGTACGCTCGAACCTTGGGCGGAGGGGAGGTAATTGATGCCCCACCAACACATCTGTAGGAGCACAAACGAACCGATGAGCATCCAGAGGGCCAGGCGATTGGCTTTTGGCTCTTGGCTCTTGGCTCTTGGCGTCAGACGGTAGTGGATGTAGATGAGGTAGGCGAGCCAGGTAATGGCAGCCCACGTTTCCTTGGGGTCCCACGACCAGTAGTGGCCCCAGGCTTCCTTGGCCCAGAGTGCGCCGATGAGCATGCCGATGGTGAGGAAGGCAAGGCTGACATAGACGAGGTCGTCGGACAGTTTCCACCAGGCAATGACGACAGCTACGCCTAGCAGGGTGTAGGCGAAGATATAGACAAAGACGTGGGGTGCAAACCAGGGGCTCTGCAGGGCAGGCACCAGCGTCTTGGTGTTGTAACTGTCGAAGAAGAAATAGGCGAAGAGGGATGCGAAGACAAAGAGCCCGAAGTATATCCAGAGTGCCTTACCGGTAGCATTTTTCAATCTGCGCCACAATACCATCAGCGTCATCAGTGCCGCTCCCGCCAACATCATGTAGAAGCCCGTATATACCCAAGGCAGCCATGGGTCGCTGACGAGTTCGAGTATTGAAATCTGACTCTGGGCACCCGCCTGTGTGTCGTAGCCGTACTGGTAGATTTTCCAGCCGTCAACCTCATAGGGTTTGTTCACGTCGATAGTGGTCTCGATATTCTTGCCCGATTTGGTCAGGATTTGAATCTCGGAGGCATAGCGCTTAGGGTGGCCGTCATCGTAGGTTTCCATGATAAACTTCTTCAGTTCGATGGCTATCGGCATCTCCTTGATGGCACCACTCTGTTCCAGTGCGCGCCACTCAGGCTCACCCACCCCACAAATCATCTTTACGCGCTGGATATCGGCACTGCCGAGGGTAGCCGTAGTAAGGGCGATGAAGAGGCCCAAGTGATTCAGCAGAAAGAGAATGTCATTGACCATCGATCCCTGACCTCTGAATATTTTGCGTAATCTGTGGTGGATGGTGAGTCCCAGAATCACTGTGATATACACATAGATGAGCACGAACGGCCAAAACGACAGCATGTTGTTCAACCATGTACCGTTAACTTGCTGGCGCGTTACGCCCATAATGATGGTTAGCGCTACAGCATACACCATTGCCGGGACGGCTGCCTGATACGTCGTCATCCATTGGAAGGCATATACTTTATTTCGCAGGTACACCATTGCTGTCAGCATCACAAGGAAGCCTGCCAGCACAATGCCGTTAGCAGGCCACGTAAATGCATCCCACACTACAGGACCGACGCTCAGTTGCAGCGCTAGTCCTGCAAGGATAAGGCCTCCTCCGATAAGGAAGCCTTCTTTCATAGTCCATGGTTTATTCCACATTCATGTTTACTATTTAATCGATTACTACTGATTACGGCAACAAAGATAAGGATATTATTGCAAACAAACAAGTTTTTTCTACTTTTTCTGCATCTTTATAGATAAAAACGGATTAAAAAAACTGGTGTTTATTTTTTTGTTACAGAAAAAATGATTATCTTTGTCGCCTAAATTGCAATAGCGTATAAAGTAACAATATCTTTAGGGTATCATGGATAATCAGGAAGAAATATTTCCGATAGTAGATGAAGAAGGAAGAGTAACAGGTTCTGCCACACGGGGCGAGTGTCATAGTGGCTCAAAGCTGCTGCACCCCGTCGTTCATCTGCATGTGTTCAATTCCAAGGGCGAAATCTATCTGCAACGCCGGCCTGACTGGAAGGATATACAGCCCGAAAAATGGGACACTGCCGTTGGAGGGCATATTGATTACGGTGAAACCCCTGAAGAGGCTTTACGTCGTGAAGTGCGTGAAGAGTTGGACATCACCGACTTCGTGCCTGAACCCATCGACAAGTATGTGTTTGAAAGCAAGCGCGAGAAGGAACTGGTATATGTGAATCGTACTGTTTACGATGGTGAGATACGACCATCTGCTGAGGAGCTGGATGGTGGCAGGTTTTGGACGATGCAGGAGATACGTGAGGCTATGGGTAAAGGTGTACTGACGCCCAACTTTGAGAGTGAGTTCAATAGGTGTATCATACGGTGTTCGAACTAAGTCCCAGCCAACAGTAGAGTGCAAGGAGTGCAGCCGTCAGATTGTGACCTGCATGGAGTGCAACGCTATACCAGATTTATTCTCTTAGCCATAGCCAGCGCTGGCCCCAGTCCTCCATAATCTCTTCACGGACGATGAGTTGGTTGCGGGCTCCTGCGCAGTCATGCCAGAAGTCGGCAGGGGCATAACTGTCCGTCCACCATTGCGAGCCAACTATATAGTCGGTTTCCTTAGCTGGGACATCCCACGTATTCTCAATGGTAATCTGACCCGTGATGGGTGCAAAACCCTTGATCGTTGAGGTAATGGTATAGTCGAGCGTACCCGTGTAATAGGTAGAATGGCGCAGAACGTAGAGGCCATTGCCTTTGTAGTAGCCTTTCCATTGCTGCTTGCGGATGTCGAGGGTGATGCAGGCAGAGTCGATAGCCACGTCAGGGCGCACAGGACCCTGCAGCTGCCACTCGATGATGCCGCAGATTTGAGCTGTATCCTTAGCGGTGGTTGCTCCGTAGAATACGCTGCGGGGTGTGCGACTACACTTCACGAACTTGCCGCCCCACGACTGTTGCTCGGGCTGCGTTGGATTTCCTTTCATCATATATAACAAGGAGGGGGTATCGCCCAATTTGGGATTGCCCTTGTAGTAGGCAGCAAAGTCGCGCCCCAGATGTCCGCTGTCCTTAATGAAGGTCTCGAAGAATCCCATATTGTACTTATCTTGGTTCTTAGAGTCGTAGATGAAGGCGCGATACGTTGTGTTGTTCTCAATCATCCACAGATCGGGGAAGTGCTCGATGATATAGCAGTAGCCATTGACGCCCCACTTCTTGTTAGGTCCGCCAATCCAGTAGACGCGAATCTTCTTGGCAATATCGGGTGCGTCGTGCAGGGCCTGTGCTACGTCTTCCAAACAGCCCCATACCAGCACATAGAGGAGGCGAGAGTCGTTCTTCCGAGCCTGTTTTACTATCCACTCACTACCCTCCGTTGGTTCTCCATAGCCGCATGGAGGCAGTGCGTCTGTGCGTCCCTGCTTTACTAGCTTGCGCAGTTCTTTGGGAGTCATCAGTCCCTTTACGTGCTTCTTCAACCTGGGTAGGTCTTTCTCGTAGACATCAATCATTCTATAGATTTCGCTCGTGCTACCATCGCCAAACGAAGGTGACGACACAAGTCCTTCGAGATCGAACATTTCAGAGTACATCAGCAGATGTGCCAGCGACTGGTTGTCGTCAGGGTCTGTGCCGCCGATGTCGGTAGAGATTAACACACGAGGCTTAGCTACAGACTGTTGCTGTGCGCCTACAGGCAGCGTCAGCAGTACCAGCAGTACCGTAGATAGTAGTTTGTTCATTGTTAACTTGTTTTTGTGAAATACTGCTGCAAATATACATAATAAATTCCAAAGTGCGATGATTTTGCCTTGGGATTTATGATTTATTGGGGAAATACCGTCTATGACGTCCCCATCAGGTTACGCAAGGGAAAGCATCTTTTCGGCCAACGGCACATACCACTCACAGACATCCTCTGCCGTCGGGGTATGAGCGCCGGGGAAGTGGAACGAGCGGTTGTAGTGCAGCAAGAAGAGCGGCTCAAAATGAGCCAGCGTGTCCTGTTCGCCGAACAAACCCCAGATGCGGTCTTGGAAATCTGGACGGCAACAGTCAAATTGGATGGCCTCCATTTCGGCAAACTCCTCAATCAAGACTTCATCAATGACAAAGTTCTGGTTACCGTCCTTTCGTGGCGACTTGTACTGATGCTCGCCAATGCGCTGCTTCAGGAACTCCGTCATCCTGAAATGCGGATTGCCCAACAAGGCCGGAATGCCCGCGACGGGAGCCACCATCTGAGCATAGAAAGCCCCACAGCTGTTGCCAATCAGGAGGTCAGGCTGTTCACGGTTTATCAACTCGCGAATGAATCTAACTGCCTCCTTCGGGTGCATCGGCAAATCGGGCGTTATCACCTCTGCACGTCCCTCGAAAGCCTCGTGCAGAGCCACCGCCGGTATACACTGGCCACTGGCATAGAATCCGTGCAGGAACAATATCTTCTTCATAAAACATATTAAATCATCCGCAAAATTAGCTATTTTCATCTTTTTTTCGTACTTTTGCACCAAATTATTAGGATAGTTTATGAAAGATTCGAAAAGATTCGCTTTACGCTGCAGATACGTTTCATATATTTAATATATCAAAATACAATGAGAAGAATAGAAATACTATTTATGATGCTGTGCGCTGTTATTGCAGTGCGTGCACAGATTAACGAAGGCCTTCATTGGTATAACGGACAAATCACCTTCACAGCACGTAACATCGAGAACAAAAATGTGTTGATGGAAGCCATGGACGAAGGCGAGGAACATGAGTTTGTCCTGCGCTACGTGAAGGAGATGAACCCGAATCACCAAGTCTATCGCACAGCCAACGGCACTCATGACTATGTGAACCTATATGGTGTCGGCAATACCGTGCGCCATAAGAAGGCCGAAGGCTTGGATGTGCTCTGCTTCTACGACGATAAGAATCGTCTGGCAGCGGTCATTTCAGGCGAGAAGGAGTGGGACGCGGAGAAGCTGAACAAGTCGCGCTGGCTGAGTCAGTATATCGGCGAATATACAACTGAGGAAGAGAATGAGGTTGAGCAATGCCTTGTCTGGACGTGGGAGAGCCTTAGTTTCAATGGCATCATCTATCCTTACGACATCATCACCTTCAACGGACGTGTGACGGGCTACATCGCCATCAAACCCGTGGAAGGCTCAACCAATGAGTTGGAGGGGACGTGGGAGGTGGTGCCAACACTGAAAGGTTTTCATCTCTACGCCGTCAATACTGAGACGGGCAACATGCCATGGGAGTGGCAGCGCACTGGCGTTAAGTACGAACTTGTCGAGTCAGATCCAAATGTAGGACGCTTCTTCTATGCCAGCACCACACTGCTTAACGACCATCAGTTCAGTTCCTTCGACAAATCCACGCTCCGCATCATGCGTAACGCCATACTTGCCCGTCACGGCTACCGTTTCCAGTCGAAGGATCTGCAGGAATATTTCGCCAACGAACCTTGGTACAAACCTGCCGCCTCGAACGACGGCATTCGCCTGTCGTTCATTGAACAGCTCAACGTCGAACTCATCAAACAGATGGAAGATGGAATAACAGCGGAAGAAACGGTTGAGCATCGCAAGAAATATCATTTCGAATACCAGCTTGTCAAGGATGATGACGGCCTGTACGGAAGCATCGTCGTAAAGGGTCGTGAGGCTGGCGATAACAACCGCGTCTTCGAGTGCAAGCATGAATTGGCGGATCCACAAAGCGATGACTCGGGATCAGATACCGATTGGATAAACGATACAGAGGATATCAACTTCGACGGAATCCCCGATCTTCAGATATTCCTGATGTGTTATACCAGGGGACAGGTAGCACGGAAATTTGCTGCCTATGTCTGGACTTCCAGAGGGCAGTTTGAAGAGGTGGAGCAGTGGACGGATCTCTGCAATCCCGAGATACATTCAGAAAACCAAACTATCACCGAAAACTACCGCAGCGATATCAATGAACGCACCTACAACACCTACAAATGGAATGGTGACAAACTGGAACTAATCAACACACGAAAAGGAAAATTCTTCGGCGAATGAAAAAGAATGTATTCATCCTAATGATGCCCATATTATGGGCGATGGCTACCTGCGTTATTGTCAGTTGTAGCAATAAAACCGGAAAGGCAGTAAGTGATACTGACTCTTTGGCTGTTGATTCCATTAGCGGCTCTGTAGTTAATAAGCACTCGGAGGCTTATATCCGTCAGCGCATCGACACCATCTACAAGTATGTGGGAAAGCCTATTTACGATTCAGAAGGAAATATGGTAGATTATATCCATAGCCATTTTAATCGTGACAGTGCCTACTGTTCCGAGCGTTACTATGCCCTCATGCAGCAAGCTTTGGATATATGCGACGAGACGGGTGATGTCCTCTACGACTACGACCATTGGGTCTGCGGACAGGACTTTTCCGATGACTGGAGCTACAAAGTGGCGAAGGTCTATAACGTCACAGACTCTACGGCGCTCGTTGACCTTGCCATCCATAATTTTGGCGATTCAGAAACTACCATCGCCCTACGCTTTGAGCGTGATGACTGGTTTGTCGACGATTTCAGTCCTTCAGATGACGGTAAGGATGACAAGGCATATCTCCGTCGTACAATCAAAGAAGGCAAGAAAGCTCATGAGAAGGCAAAGAAACTTGCAGGTGACTGGGGATGGGTCGGTGAAGACTGTCCTGAACTATTGCTGGATATGGAGATGACCGATAAAGGACTGAGGGCAAAGCAATGTGATGTATATCGTATGTATGGTTTCGACAATACCACGATTACCTTCGACGGCGAACACCTAACGGTGAATGAGGGTGCCGATGACGAGTTGTCTCCTGAGAACCAGATCCGTTTGTTCCTCCATCTTGACCAGAATGGCGATTTGGTGGGTGACTGTTCCATCAGCCACCGTCTGGCCAACAAAGGCTATGACGGCCACATCAGGTTGCGCAAGGGATATTTTTACTATCGTGACGGAGTAAAGAAAAAACTATCAGATTATGCAGAATAGCATGAAGAAAATGGCAATCATAATTGTTGTAGTGCTGGTGGCAGCAGTGTTTGTAGGTTGCAAGTTTATCAGAGGACAGATTCTCGATTGTCCTGATATGGAGCGTGATTCAACTGACTATCCGCAGGAAGAACCTGTGGACGGCCTGAACAAGGAGGCTATCCTCGACGGACCTGACGACACGTCAACCCATGCCTTCACGGGCAGCAAGGACAGTGCGGAGGTTGATTTGCTCGACATCGATAAAATGCCGAAGACCGCTGTGCGTCAACCCGATGCCCATTTCCAACATGCCGTATATGTCAACATCGACAAACCTGCCAGTGGCGAAGGTGAGATGGATGCGGTCTATTCCGTCTGGCTTGCTGACGAGCGAGCTGGTACAGTCATTAAGGTCTGCGTCACCAATCCTATGGCTAATAGCCAATGGCAAGAGATGAATGGCAAAGACGCAGATGCCGTCGATGTCCCCATTTCGCAGATTGCCTCTGCCGAAAAAGCCTATATCGCCCCTGGCGACGTGAGCAAGGTGATTGTCGAAGGATGTCCCGACGGGCGTAATATGTGGACATACATCATTGACCCATATAAGGGTACTGCCAAGCAGTTGCCTTCTACTGAGGGCGTGGTCACCCTCGAATGGGAGAAGAAGGAAATCATCGCTGCCTCCTATGGTTACGATGATGATGGACGGTATTCTGTCAAGAAGGCATATTCCTTAGAAGGAAAATTCCTTCGCAGAGTCGGCAACAAAGAAAGAGAATGATCCAAACATTTTTTCAGATAACTACGGCTGTTCCACTGGTGGCTACCATGAGCATCGAACCGTTAGCACCAATGGTCTCGTAGTCGATGTCGATGCCTACGATGGCATTGGCTCCCATTGCTTGGGCACGTTGCATCATTTCCATCAAGGAAGTGTCTTTTGCCTCGGCAAGAACTTTTTCATAACTGGCAGAGCGTCCACCTACAATGTCGCGGATGCCTGCAAAAAAGTCTTTTACGATGTTTGCACCGATAATGGTTTCACCTGTCACTACACCCTTGTACTCGCGGATGGTGTGACCTTCAATCTGTGGGGTTGTTGAGAGTATCATAATCGTTTCTTTTTTTTAAAGTTTCTATCTGTTAGACGTAAAAACGATGCGAAAAGTTGCAGATTAGATAAATGAGTGCTATCTGTGCCAACAGAATCAGTGGGAGTCCATACTTGAACTTCTTGTGCTGAGTCTTATGCCGCCATACCTTCATGCCAAGCAATGCACCAATGCTGCCACCAATGATTGCAAGTATCAGCAAAGTAGCCTCTGATATGCGCCAGCTGCCTTGCTTGGCCTTCCACTTATCAATGCCATAGACTGTAAAAGTCACTATATTGATGACAATCAGATAATATAGCAGAGCATTTTCCATCACTATTTTTTCTTTTTAAAGTTCACGATATGTCGTATCAATCGTCATTGTTTCATCGGCTAGAAATTGGCTTTATAGATTATCATTTTACCCCATGCACGAGCATCTTCAAAGTATAAACGGATCTTGATGCAGTAATAAACAGAATATTACGCTCTTTTCCGCCAAAACAGACGTTGGCCGTCCAGTCCTCGGGGATGGGGAAATGGGCAATCTTCTGGCCATCCTTGTCGAATACGGTCACGCCGTCTCCAGTCAGATAGATGTTCCCCCGGTCGTCTATCGTCATCCCGTCAGACCCCATATCGGCAAACACCTGGCGGTTCATCAGGGAACCGTCCGTCTGAATGTCATATCTCAGGATTCTGTTTGCCTTTGCCTCAGCAACATACAGATGCTTTCCATCGGGCGTTCCTACAAGACCATTGGGCTGGTTAAGCGTTGAGTCGAGCATAACCAACTGTTTGCCTACTGGAGCCAGGTAATACAAGCCTTCTACAGGCTGCTGGCGGGCTGGGTTGCGCGTCCAATAGTCTCTCTTGAAATATGGGTCGGTCAGATAATAACCGCCATCCTTCGCAATCCATACGTCGTTGGGGCCGTTCAGCAACTTTTCGTGGTAGTCGGTCACAAGTATATTGTGTTGACCTTTCATGTTGAACGACCAGAGCTGGTTGTCCATATCTGCGCAGGCTATCAGGTTGCCCTGGGCATCAAAGTACATCCCGTTAGAGCGACCGCTCTGATCAGTGAACAGCGTAATCTCTCCGGATTCGCAGTCCCAACGGTAAATCCTATTGTTAGGCTGGTCGGTGAAATAGACGTTACCCCTTGCATCGGCCGCAGGCCCTTCTGTAAAGCTGTACGAATCAGCGATTCTTACCGGGGTTTCACCTTCTGCGACTATCGCATTTGAGTGAGATTTCTCTTCCGTCAGTCGCTTGATATGGTCTTTCAGAATCTTGTAGGCAGGGAACGGCATGGCGCCGTGGTCGTAGCCCTGCATTTCGTAGAGCGTCACGTCCTTATGGCCGACGAGTTTCAGCATACGCCAGAAATAGGCCTGCTCCTCGTAGCGTCCGAATAGTTCCAGTTCGCGGTCACCGGAGATGATGACGATAGACGGGGCATCGGGACGAACGTAGGTGAGCGGGGCGTATTGGTCGATGGTTGCCTGCAGGGGCGGGATGCCCTGCTGTTTGCGGATGTTGTAGTGTGTGACGCACTGGCCGCTGAACGGTACGAGGGCCGCGAGTGAGTCGGCATCGACACCGTACTTCGCAAGCCAGCGCTTGTCGAGTCCGATGATGTCAAGCAGATAGCCGCCCGCGGAGTGTCCGGCCACGAATATCTTGCGACGGCTGCCGTTGTACTTCGCGATGTTCTTGTAAGTCCAGGCCACGGCTGCCGCGGCGTCATCGAGAATGTCGTCAATAGGAGCCTTCGGCAGCAGACGGTAGTTGGCTGCGACGACCACGAGGCCGCTGTTCTTCAACTGCGGGTCGATGTGCTTCTCGCCGCCCTCGATGCCGCCGCCGTGGAACCAGACGACCACGGGCGCATCCTCGGCGTTCGTCGGATAATACACGTCAAGCTTGCAGCGCTCCTGAGCATAGCCCTGCGCCGCATCGCGATACGGGATGTCGTTTACTTGATTGTACTGCGCCCGTGCGATGGTCGTGCAAAGCAGGAGCGCGAGGATGAGCATATTTAACCTTTCCATAAGTCTAGTTATTAAATAGTTTCACAATATTTCTTAAATCTATCGGCAAATATACACATAATTCCCGAATTATCACTATATTTGCGGAAACTTTTAATAAGTTTTGTGAAATCCTAAAACCAACACAAAGATGAAACAGAAAAGAATGAGTATTTTGACCGTGTTGCTCGCCGTATGTGCAGCAACGTTTGCGCAGGGGCTGAAGGACGCTTACAAGGACTACTTCCTGATTGGCGTGGCCGTGAACCAGCGCAATGTGACCAACGCAGAGCAGCAGGCTCTGATCAAACGGGAGTTCAGCAGCATGACTGCCGAGAACGACATGAAGCCCGAGCCGACGGAGCCCAGGCAGGGACAGTTCAACTGGGAGGGTGCCGACCGCATCGCAAACTTCGCCCGCCAGAATGGCATCAAGTTGCGCGGCCACTGTCTGATGTGGCACTCGCAGATTGGCCGATGGATGACCAGCGACAACCCCACGAAGGAGGTGTTCTATCAGCGCATGAAGAGCCACATCGAGGCCGTCGTGTCGCGCTACAAGGACGTGGTCTACGCTTGGGACGTGGTGAACGAGGCGATGACCGACGATGCCAACGCCGAGGATCCCTACCGCCAGTCGGTGATGTACAAGCTCTGCGGCGACGAGTTCATCGCCAAGGCGTTTGAGTATGCTCACGCCGCCGACCCCAACGCGCTGCTCTTCTACAACGACTACAACGAGTGCGACCCCGTGAAGAGCCAGCGCATCTATAATATGGTGAAGAAAATGAAGGACGCCGGCGTACCCATCCACGGTATCGGCATGCAGGGACACTACAATATTTACGGCCCGAAGGAGGAGGACGTCGACAAGGCGCTCACGCTCTACAAGCAGGTGGTCAACCACATCCACGTCACTGAGCTTGACATCCGCGCGAACACTGAGATGGGCGGTCAGCTGGCCTTCAGCCGCGACGGCGCCGTCGTGACGGACTCACTGAAGCAGTTCCTGGCCGACCAGTACGCCCGTGTGTTCCGCGTGTTCCGAAAGCACAAGGATGTCATCGACTGCGTGACCTTCTGGAACCTCAGCGACCGCGACTCGTGGCTCGGACAGAACAACTATCCCCTACCCTTCGACGTGGACTACAAGCCAAAGATGGCCTATGAGTACATCCGCGACATGAAGGCTCCGTTGTGGCAGATGCCCAACCGTCCGCCGCGCCGCCCGCAACCAGAGGGACAAGGCCGCCGAGGCCAGCAGCAGGCCCAGCGCGCCCCGTTCAAGCCCGAGCTGGCCTTCCCCGAATTGGAAGGCGTAAAGGAGGATTTTGTTCCGTCGCCTAAAAACCAGCCGGGGCAGGAGTTCCCGATGGTCAACTCGCAGGGCTACGCCCGCTTCCGCGTCGACATCCCCCACGCCGATGAGGTAACCGTCAGCCTCGGCCTCGGTGGTCGCGGCGGCACGAAGCTCAAGAAGGCCTACGACGGCTCGTTCACCGGACAGACCGAAGGTCCGCTGGACGAGGGTTTCCACTACTACCACCTGACCGTCGACGGCGGCACCGTCAACGACCCCGGCACACTGAACTACTACGGTTCTACACGTTGGGAGAGCGGCATCGAGATACCCGCCCACGACCAGGATTTTTACGCAATGAAGAACGTGCCCCACGGCAACGTGCAGCAGGTGCTGTTCTGGAGCGAGAGCACGCAGCAGGTGCGCCGCGCCTTCGTCTATACGCCGCCCACCTACGGCCAGGACAAGAAGAAGTACCCCGTGCTCTATCTGCAGCACGGCTGGGGTGAGGACGAGACGGCCTGGAGCAGTCAGGGCCATGCTAACCTCATCATAGACAACCTCATTGCCGAGGGCAAGGTAACACCGTTCATTATCGTGATGACCTACGGCATGACGAACGAGGCACCTCGCGGCCCAGGCCGTGACCGCAGTGCCATAGCCAAAGCCTTCGAGAAGGTACTCATTGATGAGCTCGTGCCCTACATCGATTCCCACTTCAACACCATCGCTAAGCGCGAGAGCCGCGCCATGGCCGGTCTGTCGATGGGCGGCATGGAGACCAAGGCCATCACGCTGGCACGGCCTGCCGTCTTCAGCTACTACGCTCTGCTCAGTGGTGGCACTTACATGCCTGCCGACCTGAAGATGGACGACAAGAATGTACCCAAGCCCAAACTCATCTTCGAGAGTTGCGGCTCGCGTGAGAGACCTGACGGCATCAACGAGAGTGTCAAGGCTCTTACTGGTGCAGGTCTGAACGCCGTAGGTTACATCTCGCCCAACACCGGCCACGAGTTCCTGACATGGCGCCGCAGCCTGAAGGAGCTGGCTCCGCTGCTGTTCAAGTAAGACACAGGAATCCCCAAGATTTAAGAAGAATTGTAAGTCTGCAAAAAGAAGTGTATGACGAGTATCATACAGAAGATTCGGACGTCGTTCACCACCCAGCTGACGCTTTGGGTGGCGGGTCTCGTGACGGTAATCACCGTGGTGGTCGTCGGACTGCTGGCAATGTTCTCGCAGGATGTCATCTTCGACGAAACGATGGACACGACGTTGCAGGCTATGGAGACGACAGCCCTCAGGATAGACAACACGCTGCGCCAGAACGAGATGTCGGCGCGATTGGAAGGGGGGCAGGTGCGAGTGAACCGCGCGGCCATCGACCGGCTGATTGAGGAGAACGGCTGTCTGGCCAAACTGCATCAGACGCTGCCCAACGCCGAACTCTACGTCACCCGCCGCGACAGCACCCAGCTCGGCATCTTCATCGCCGACGAGGAGAGCGGCTACCGGAGAATGGAGCACGAGGGTCGCGAGATGTTCATCTTCACCCAGCCGTTGGGCGACAGGCCGTTTGTGCTCACGGCGGTCTGTCCGGCGGAGGATGTCTATGGCCGCTACTCGCGCATGCAGTGGTTCCTGCTGCTCAGGGGCGTGGCCGGCGTGGTGATTCTGCTTATCGTGCTCTATGTCGTCGTAGGCCGTCACCTGCGTCCTCTGCACTGGCTGGCCGACTCCGCACAAAGCATCGCCAGCGGCAACCTCGACACGCCGATCCCCGACAACCACCACGAGCACGAGGCGGGCCGCCTGCAGTCGAGCCTGAAAAAAATGCAGCAGGCGCTGAAGGCCTACATGACGGAGATGCAGCAGAAGCAGGTGACGCTGAGTCGGCAGAACGCCGACCTGAAGTCCGCCTACGCCGAGGTGCAGGCGTATGAGGAGAAGAAGGCCGTTTTCGTGCGCGACATGACCGCGCAGATGGCCCGACCGGTGGAACGCCTCTGCCAGGAGGCCGAGACCATCTGCCGCGACGCTGCCGAGATGACGCGCGAGGAGATGGCGCGGCGGCAGGCCGTCATCATCAAGGACTCGGAGGCCATCACGCAACTGTTGGACAAACTTATGAAGGAGACCGCCCTATGAAACGGCCACTGCGCTATATCCGCCAGCACCTCTCGCTGCGCCTCGGACTGATCATCACGCTCATCATCGCCGTCGCCTTCACGCTGCTGTCTGACATTCTATTCGAGCGCTGCAGGCATTTCATCCAGCGCGCCGCCATCGACCACGCCTCGCAGCTGCTCGACAATACGGCCGAGCGCATTACCGGCATCATGGACGAGACGGAGCTCGTGACCAACTTCATGGCCCGCACCGTGCCCAGCCACCTGTCGCCCGACTCGCTGCTGGCCTACACGCGCCGCGGAATTGAGGATTACGACTTCCTCACGGGTCTCGCCATCTCGATGGAGCCCTATTTCTTCCCTGAGATGGGACGCTACTACTCCGCCTACTCACTGCGCGGCCCCGACAGCATCACCACCGTCAGGGAGGGGCCGTTCGAGTACTTCGACACCGTGTGGTACAAGACGCCGCGCTCGCTCGGCACCAGCTGCTGGACTGATGCCTTCGACGACTACAACGAGGGCACGCTTTCCTCGCCCGACATCATGACCTCCTACTGTTGTCCGATGCGCGACGCCGAGGGGCGCTACCTCGGGTCGATTACCGCCAGCCTCACGCTGAAGTGGCTCTCCGCATCGGTCAGCGCCCTGCAGCCGTACCCAAACTCCTCGGCCATCATGATAGGCCGCGACGGCACCTATCTGGTCCACCCCGACACGGCGAAGCTCTTCCGCGAGACCATCTTCAGCGACGCCGCACCTGAATCGCGCCGCGACATCGAGACGCTGGGCCGCGCGATGATTGCTGGGCGGAGCGGCATGGTGGAGACGAAGGTCGACGGCCGCGACGCGTTCATCTTCTACCGTCCGTTGGAGCACACGGGCTGGAGCATCGCTATCGTCTGCCCTGAGAACGATGTCTTCGCCCGCTATTACCGTGTGCTCGCCATCGTCTGGGCCGTCATCGGCATCGGACTGCTGCTGCTGCTCGTCGTCTGCTACCAGACAGTACGCCGCGCCATCCAGCCGCTGGAACAGCTGGACTACGAGGCGCAACGCATCGCCGAGGGACATTTCGACACCGAGCTCACCGAGAGTCCGCGACAAGACAGCATCGGCCGGCTGCAGAACAGTTTCATACGCATGCAGCAGTCGCTCGCCACATCGGTGAACGACATCCGCAGCGTGAATGCCGAGCTGGAGCAGCGCAACGAGGAACTCACCCGCGCCTACCAGCTGCAGCTCGACACCAACCGCGAGAAGGCGGCCTTCATCCAGAAGATGTATCACGAGATCCGCACGCCGCTCAACATCATTTGCGGCTTCACGCAGGTGCTCACCGCCAGCCTACCCGACCTGCCTGCCGATGAAATCGCAGACATCACAGGCCGCATCTCAGAGAGCGCCTCTAACATTGCACGCCTCGCCAAGGATCTTGACCAGGCGGCGAAAATGTAAACAAAGTAATTACTATACTTATGGATAGAAGAGATTTTATCAAGAAAGCAACAATGGTTGCTGCAGGAGCGGCGATCGTTTCGCCTATGTCGGCAATGCTCGACAAAGTAACGGGAGAAAAGAAGTGTAAAGTATTACTGATTAACGGCAGCCCGCGAACCGACGGCAACACGTTCTGCTGCCTGAAGGAGATTGAGGCGACGCTGCAGAAGCACGGCGTGGACTCGGAGATTGTTCAGATTGGCCGTAAGCCCGTCCGCATGTGCATCAACTGCGGCGGCTGCCGACAGAACAATGGGGCTGGCTGTGCGTTCGATGATGACATGTGCAGTGTGATTACTGAGAAGATGAAAGAATCAGATGCGCTCATCGTAGGCACTCCCGTCTATTATGGCCAGCCAAACGGCGGCATCCTCTCGCTGATGCAGCGGCTGTTCTTCTCTGCGGGCCATCTGGTGCAGAACAAGCCCGCAGCAGCGCTGGCCGTCTGCCGTCGCGGCGGTGCTACGGCCACGCTCCAGACCATGAACATGATGTTCGAGATGATGAACATGCCGGTGGTAACCTCGCAGTACTGGAACATCGCCTACGGTGCCGGCAAGGGCGAGGTGAAGCTCGACACCGAGGGCATGCAGACCATGCGCACCCTCGCCACGAACATGGCCTTCCTGCTACAAAAGATCCACGCAGACGGCCATCCCTCTCCCCAGCACGAAGAGCACCCTGCATTCATGAACTTTATAAGATAATTATTTCCTGCCTGTCCAGCTGCTGAAGTTGATGCGAACACCTTTGTCGTCGACCATCATGTCCATGCCGCCATTGTTGCCGTTGCTAACGGTTGGCTTGCGTTCACCGTCGAGTATCTCGCGGCACATATTCTTGATGTCGGTGACACGCTGGAGCGTCTCCAGATTGTCACCACTGTAATGACCAGGGAAGAGGAAACGGATGTCGTTCTGCTTCATGTAGTGCTCAATCCGCTCGGCAGTGTACATCTCGGTCGAGAGGTTGGTGAACACCAGCAGGTTGGTCGAGCCGAAGGCATCACCGCTGAATCCGTAATGCTTGGCCTTGTCGAAGAACGTGGCACTTCCGGCAGTATGACCGGGCGTAAAGATGACCTCTATCTCGCGGCCGCCAAGGTCTATCACCTCGCCGTCGAAGAGATACTTGATCTGCCCCTTGTAGCTTCGCATGCTGTTCGAAACGAGAGGCATGTCGCCCGCATTCAGATAGACCTCGGGGAAAGGCCCTACCCCACCCGCATGGTCGCCGTGGGCATGGGTCAGCATCATGGTGATGGGCTTGGTAGTAATCTTTGCCACGATCTTGTCCAGTCCGGGAATAACCGTTCCAGCATCAATCAGGATTGCGCGGTCGTTACCTTCAACAAGGTAGAGCGACTCGTTATAGACGCGGTGTCCGTTCCCTATCCAAGTATGCTCGTCAAGTTGGCGGAACACCACTTCATCATCCTGATAAACTACTTTGCCGCGAAGGTCGCGGCTGTTGATGTCGGTTTCCTGTGCCCCGACCGTAAGAGGCATCAGGCTAAGCAGCATGGCTGCAATAATAATCTTCGTTTTCATAATGTATAGTTTTTGTATTCATAATTACTGATTAGACAGCCTATCCCTAACATACTGCACACTCGCCACATATTCCTCGTCGGTAGTCAGGTGCTCGATGATCATGGGCATGCGGGGATTCTCGGCAGTAGCCACTTGAGCGTAGAGTTTGATATCCAGCGTGCCCTCGCCGCAGGCGCACTCCTGAAGTTGGAAGGTGTATTCTGGCTTCAGCAGGATATCCTTCAGGTGGCAGCTCACGATGGTGCCGTGGAGTTTCTCGAAACATTCGCGGAGGAACTCGTCGTTGAAGAAATAACGGCGGGGCGAGGTAATCATGTTCACCACGTCGAGGTGGGTGCCGAACTCCGCACGATCCACATCCTCTATCAGACGCAGATACTCGTCGGGGCTACTGGGGATCATCCAAGGCATCGACTCAATGCAGAACTTGGTATGCTGAGGACGGGCGGTGTCGATGACCTGACGAATCATCGCGACAGCCATATCCCACAGCTCGTGGCTGAAGTTGTCGCGATAGCCACCGTCCCAGCGGGGACCATAGGGAGTGCCCACCACATTCACACAACAGGCGGCACCAATAGCATCGGCCATGCGGAGTTGACGGACGGCATAGTCTATCCATTTCTCGCGCTCATCGGGATCGGCAGCTAGCGTGTTGCGCCACACGCCCACCTCGGCGATGGTGAGTCCGGCCTCGTCGGCAGCCTGCTTATAGGCCATGATGACTTCCGTATCCTCATCACAAGTAACAGGGAAATTCACACACTCCAGTCCGAGAGCCTTGTGCTTCGCTGCCCACTCCTCAGGCGAGCCGTGCTGCAACGATGATGAAATGCCTAAATACATCAGAACGCCCTCCTATGAATTACCGTTGCATCCATCTTATCCAATGAGCTGACACCAGTACGCGCCATGATGCCAGCCAGTTCTGCCGTCATCTCGTTGATGCGTCCTGCTACAGCATCTGCCCCGTTCTTGAGTAACGGCATCAAGTGACGGCCTACTGATACAGCCTTGGCACCGAGGGCGAGGCACTTGTAGGCATCCATGCCGCTCTCAATGCCACAATCCACGAATACGGGGATACTCCTGCCTGTGATTGAGAGAATGTCAGGCAATGCCATTAATGGCGGCACGGCATACTGGATCATTCCATGATGGTGAGATACGACGATACCTGCACAACCTGCTTTCAGGCATTTCTCGGCATCGTGAGGACTGAGTACACCTTTCACGATGAACGGCACACCAGCAGCCTCGACAAAGTCTTTCAGTTCCTCGGTGGTCTTGGCTTTCATCGGCAGTCCAAAGATGTTGTCGTAACCACCCTCTGAATTGAAGGCGTGGTCAATATCCATACCCACGGCGATGCAGCCCACCCGGACGGCATGCTCGATCTTGCGCAACACCTCGCGGTTGTCGGCATGGGGCTTGATGATCTTGATGGTTCGGGCACCTGTGGCCACAATATCCTCCAGTTCCTCGTCGCTGCCCATGCCCACCCAGTGTGCGGCTCCGCTCTGGGCTGCCGCTTGGGCGTAGATGGTCATGCCATTTTGGGCCGTGTTATGCAAATGCGACAGGGCAGCGGTCATCATCGGTGTGCGGAAGGTTTCTCCGAACAGCGTCATCTCAGTCGTAGGGAGAACAGCGTCCAGATAGCGAGTCTCAATCAACAGAGAGTCAAAAAAGTCTCTCGTAATCTTGTCGGAATTTGATGTCAGTTGCATAGTTTATCGGATATAATGCGTTTCTGTTAACTCTTCCTGAATCTTCGGCGAGCCGAACTGTTGGAGACCGAGACGGATGGACTTGATCATGAACGCCATATTTAGTCCGAGCTGTCGCATGGTCTGCATGCCCTCTTCGTCGCGAACGACCTCACCAGGGGCCGTGCCGTGGGCGATGCTCCAATACTGCGAGGGCACGACGGGCATGTTCGTCTTCAGGAAATACTTGTTCAGCACGTCCATCGTCGTCGTGGCTCCACCACGGCGGGCGATGCTCACTGAAGCTCCGACCTTCATCGACCAGTCGGTATGCAGGTTGGAATAGAACAAACGGTCGAGCAGTGACAGCAGCGTGCCGTTGGGTGACGCGAAATAGACGGGCGAGCCGACGAGCAGCCCGTCTGCCTCACGCATTTTCTCCGATATATCGTTGACAATGTCGCCAAAAGTGCAGACTCCCGTCGTCCAGCACTTATTACACGCGAAGCAGCCGTGAATCTGCAGGTGCCCCACGTGAATCCACTCCGTCTCGATGCCCTGTTGCTGCAACGTCCGCTCCACTTCGTGCAGTGCCGTCGCCGTATTGCCGTGCGCCTTCGGGCTGCCATTAAGAATAATCACTTTCATATTACTTGCCGGATATGTAGCCCTTCATCTTCTCGATGCCATACTTCGCCACGACCAGATCCTCTTCAGACGTTGCTCCGCTGAAGGCGAAAGCCAGTTTGCAGCCTTCATGCTCGTCGTAGGCACCACCGGCATAACCCAGTTCGCCCGTAATCGTCTGGTGGTTCGGATCGCCACTGTCGGCCTGGGTGGCAATCACTTCGCCGCACTTCGACCATGCCACGGCCACCAGATTATAGCCGTCTTTCCAGTTGCAGTACGAGCCCACAACCTTCATTTCGCCGATCCAGTCAACCGTATCGCCACTGTTAAGAACCGAGGCTGTTGCCACACCCTCAATACCCATCTCAATGGCCTTGGCCTTCATATCCTCCAATGCCAAAGCCAGTTTCTCTCTTAATTCTCCGTTTGTCATATTCTTGTTCTCTTTAGTTAAGTCCGTCTTCTGTCCATCCTGCTGCGGTGCTTGATGTCACTTGCCTGGTCCTTGGTGGAGAAGGTGCCTGAGTAAATGATATCACTGCTAGAAGAACTTAACGATGTCATCCAAGGGCCTGCGCTCAGGACGATTAGGCTCTCCAGCTCTGTAGCCCAAAGAGATGACCGCCATAATTGTCTCGTTTTCTGGAATGTCGAAGAGTTTGCGCAGTTCGTCAGCGTCACGCATTCCCATGATGAGCGTATCGAAGCCCATAGCGCGAGCCTTCAGAATCAGGTAGCAGTTGCTCAGACCATTGTCGTAGGCGCCCCATCCGTCGCCTACCTCATTCGTTTGGTTACCCTGAAAGAAGCCAGACTTACCCCGCTCAAACGTTGAGACAATCAGAACCGGGGCATCCTTGATGCGCTCCTTATTGCCTCCCACCATATTCTGAACGGCGGACAATTTCTCGTCGCTGATAGCCACGTAATACTTCGTAGGTTGCTGATTGGCCCACGATGGAGCCTCTTGGGTAGCTGTCAGAAGCTCACGGACCTCGGTTTCAGAAATCTTCTTCGAGGCATCATAGCTGCGCACGCTTCGTCTTGTCGTCAATACTTCGTCGAAAGACACGACATCCTTCGATGCTTCTTTTTTCTCACTACAACCAGTCATGGTCACCATTGCTGTCAAGGCAGCAAAAATCATTACTTTCTTCATTTTCATATTCGTTTAGTTTTTATTGGGTTATTATCTTCTTTGCCTGCTCTTGCGCCTCAATGACTTTGTCGCACCATTGGTCGAACTCAGGGTCTTCCACTTGCAGCTCAGGATGCGCGAGGATGTAGTCTACACAGCGACGAACGCCCTCGTCGAAGCGGGTGGTGGCCTGAAAACCGGGGACGGCACGCTTCAGTTTGGTACAGTCGAAGATGACCGTTGCCGCCTTGTCACCGATGAGGTTGCCTTCCAGGTCATAATCTGCAGGACAGACAGCAGCCAGGAAGTCGGAGGCGACGTGATAAAGCTTTGGCGTGACGTTCAATGCCTGGCCGACACACTCGTATATCTGATTCCACGTCAGACTCTCATCGCTCATAATCTGGAAAGCCTCGCCGATGGCCTTCGGATTGCCCAACAGACCGATGAAACCACGCGCGAAGTCCTCGTTCCACGTCAGCGTCCACAGCGAAGAACCGTCGCCATGCACCAGCACGGGCTTACCCTCCAGCATCCGCTTCAGCACGGGCCAGCTGCCTTTCGGCCCATGGATACTGACGGGTACGCCGCGCTCGCAGTAGGTGTGCGAGGGGCGGACAATGGTCACGGGGAATCCGTTCTCGCGATACTCCTTCATCAGTAGCTCCTCACAGGCAATCTTGTTGCGAGAGTACTGCCAGTGGGGATTAGCCAGCGCGGTGCCCTCGGTGATGTACGGACTGCGCACGGGCTTCCCGTAGGCCGAGGCCGACGATATATAAACGTACTGCCGTGTGCGACCGCGGAACAGACGGATGTCGCGCTCCACCTGTTCGGGCACGAAGCCGATGAACTCGCATACGGCATCAAACTGCGCGTCGCCCAGACCGGCGAGCACGGCTTCCGTGTCGTCGATGTCGGCAATCACCTGTTTCACACTTTCAGGCACCTCTTGCTTGCGCGTGCCTCGGTTCAGCAGCCACAGCTCGTGTCCGCTCTCAGCTAACTGTCGGGTGATGGCACTACTGATCGTGCCCGTACCACCAATCATGAGAATCTTTAATCTTTCCATAAGTCCAGTTTATAAAATCGTTTCCAAATTAATCTTAAATCTTTTGGCAAAAATACGTATTATTTCCGAATTATCACTATATTTGCAGTTAAAAATTGCAAATCTTAAAACCAACACAAAGATGATGAGAAGAATTACTGTATTTATCAAGTTTGTATTATTGAGTTTGAGCATGGTGACGACTTTTGCATCGGCACAGAGTATTTATGATTTCAAGGTAAAGGACGACGTAGGACAGGACGTGTCGCTCTCGGACTACAAGGGCAAAGTGCTGCTGATTGTGAACACCGCCACGCGATGCGGATTCACACCACAGTACAAGGAACTGGAAGCGCTGTATGAGAAGTTCTCGAAGGATGGCTTCGAGATTCTCGACTTCCCCTGCAACCAGTTCGGAGAGCAGGCGCCTGGCACGATTCAGGAGATTCACCAGTTCTGCACAGCCAACTTCGACATCCAGTTCCCACAGTTCGACAAGATTGATGTGAATGGAGCCAACGAGCATCCGCTCTACACTTTCTTGAAGGCACAAAAGGGCTTCAGCGGCTTCGACACAAGCGACGAGCGGGGCAAGTTCATGGATGACATGATGCGTAAGCGCGATGCCGACTACGACAAGAAGAGTGACATCAAATGGAATTTCACCAAGTTCCTCATCTCTCGCGACGGACGAGTGTTGAAACGCTACGAACCAACGGAAAAAATTAGCGACATCGAGGCCGCTGTCCAGAAGGAGGTGAATCCCGTACTGAGCAGCATCATGGCGCGCACCAGCATCCGACAGTACACCAATGAGCCCGTTTCAAAGGCTGACATCGAGACGATGCTCCGTGCCGGTATGGCTGCACCCACGGCTGCCAACAGACAGCCCTGGCACTTCGTGGCCGTAACCAACAAGGAGAAACTGGCCGAACTTGCAGGTCGCAGAGGCATGATCAAGCAGGCTGGAGTAGCCATTGTGGTCTGTGGCAATCTGGACAAGGCGATGCAAGGCAAGGCGCAGGAGTATTGGGTTCAGGACTGTTCGGCAGCTACAGAGAACATCCTGCTGGCAGCCCATGCCCTCGGACTAGGTGCCGTATGGACAGGCTGCTATCCGACGGACGACCGCGTGGCTGAGGTCTCCAAGGTGCTGAAGTTACCAGAGACCATCGTTCCGTTGTGCGTCATCGCAATAGGTCATCCTGCAGAGCAGCCTACGCCAAAGGACAAGTGGAAGCCTGAGAACGTGTCATATAATGAGTTTGGTGGCAAGGCAACGAACGATTAGCTTACCAAAAGGTAGTCAATCGTTAATAAAGTACTTCGTCGTCATGTCATAGTATAGTGCCTCCAACTCGGCCAGGGTCAGTTTCTCCACACTATGCCCGATGATTTACTCTTCAGCGTAAGACCGGCAGTAGGCAACGGGCTCTTGATGCTCACGCTAACGGAACCCTTCTTTTGCGTGCTACGAACCACGAGGAGGGCACGGCCCTTCCACGTTTTTACACGAGGAGAGGTGTAAGGCTCTGTATCCTTCAGGTCGGCAGAGGCAAAAGCTAATAGTTTACCTGCTCCTTTGACGATAGCCTCACAGTCGATGACGGCTTCGGGTACGGGTGTGCCGTCCTTGTCAACCACCTCAACAGTGACAAAGGTTAGCGACTGTCCGTCGGCTGTCATGACGGTGCGGTCAGGGGTGAGGCGCAGACGGGCTGGTTTGCCAGCAGTCTTCAGTGTCACGCTCTCGCCACCAGCTTCTGCACGGAGGGTACCAGCTTTATAGGGTACAGAGAAGATGGCCTTGAACTCAGTCTCGCGGCTTACCTGCTTTGTGCCGATAAGCTGGCCGTTAAGATACAATTTCACTTCGGGCTGATGGGTATATACTTCGACCTCGACGGGTTTACCCTCCCAGCCTGTCCACGTCCACGACTCCCATGTGGGCCATACGCTCCACATCGTGGTTTTGATTTCCCCGTGATATCCATTCGGTTCTTTCACGGCCATATAAAGAAGAGGTGAGAGATTACTCCATAATAGTTGACGATAGTGGCTGATGGGTTTCCTCCAACCGGTGATGTCGACGTCGCCGCAGTAGGCACCGTGCCACTCGGGGAAGCCACCGTCTAACCAGTGTTCACCGGGCCGTTCTCCTTCATAGTAATAACGACCTATGCCGCTCTCGCCCAGATAGTCGAGACCTGTCCACACGATGTCGCCCACGACGTAGGGGAAATCGTGGGTTACAGCCCAGTTCCTGAAGGCATCACGAGGATAGCTCTCCGTCTGCCAGATGATGCGCTTGGGGTCGCGCTCATGGTCGCTGGCGTGCTTGAAAATCATATAGTTATAACCAACCACGTCGAGTACTTCGGCATGTGGATCGTAGATTTCCCAGTCACTGTCCCAGGCACAGAGAGCCTCAGTGACGGGACGTGTCGTGTCCAGTTCGTGGATAGCCTGCTTCATCTGACGGGCAGTATAGACCACGCGGATGTCCTTGCGCTCGATGACCTCGTTGCCGATGCTCCATGAGATAACGCTCGGATGGTTGCGGTCGCGCAGCACCATTGCATGGATGTCCTGTCGGAAGCAGGAGTCGATGACGGTGGAGTAGTCGTAGGGATTCTTCTGCGTGCGCCAACCGTCGAAGGCCTCGTCAATGACAAGCATTCCCAGCGAGTCGCAGGCATCGAGGAAAGCCCGCGTCGTGGGATTGTGTGAAGTGCGGATGAGGTTGAAGCCCGCCTCCTTCATCTGACGCACCTTGCGGATTTCGGCATCGTCGAAGGCCATAGCACCCAGCACACCGTCATCGTGGTGTACGCATGCACCATTGATGAGTACCTTCTTGCCGTTAAGCACAAAGCCATTCTCGGCATCAAACGAGAACGTGCGGATGCCGTATTTCGCTGTCGCGTTGTCGATGACATTACCAGCCTCCTTTAGTTCCACTTTCGCCTCATAGAGCGTCGGATTCTCTGGCGACCACAAGCGTGGATTCTTGACGAAAACGGTCGTTGTCACGGTCTTGCTCTCACCAGCCTTCACAGCAACCATCAGTTGAGCGCCACCCACTACAACGATGGCGTTTCGGTCGGTCTGCGACTCATTCTGCACAGTCACGTCCACCTGAACACGCGCCTTGTCGGCACTCACCTCTGGCGTGGTGACGAAGACACCATTCTCGGCAATGTGCAACGCGGGCATCGTTTCGAGCCATACGTGGCGATAGATGCCGGAACCGCTGTACCAGCGGCAGTTGGGCTGTTCAGAGTTTTCCACCTTCACGATAACCTCGTTGACCTGTTTTTTATCTTTATTAATATATGGTGTTACATCGACGGTGAACGGGGTATAGCCATAATGATGCTGCCCTGCACGCTGGCCATTCACATAGACCTCGGCCTTCTGATACACACCCTCGAAGTGGAGCTTGACTATTTCGCCGTTAGGTGTCTTGAATGTCTTGCGGTACTCGCCCTTGCCGGCCTCGAACCATCCTCCGCCAGTTCCCGTTGCTCCCTTGCCAGAATTGGGTCCTTCGAAGATGTCCCAGTCGTGCGGCAGGTCAACGGTCTGCGTCTTTCCATTGTGAGTAAACTGCCAGCCGAAGTCAAACAGCTGTCTTTTTGTCTGTGCCGATGCCGTCACCACTGCGATGACCAGCATCATTGTCATCAAAATCTTCTTCATTTTCTAATATTTCTTCTCTTTTGACTTAGTTAGGCATTTCCACCATTCTTTCAACTGCTGCCAGCCGCCTGTGCTCCAAAGAGCGAGGAAGATAAGGACGGGCTGGATGAACAGACGGATAAGACGCAGATTGTCGGTGTTGAGACCAAAGGCATCGATGTGATTGACGTACTGGTTGATGTTGCCAGGGAAGATAGCGACATAGAAGAGGGCTAGTAATGCACCTACCACAGCCTTTTTCTTCCATAGCAGCAGCATACCAAGGCCAAGGGCGATCTCCACTACGCCCGATGCCAGCACCACGAAATCGGTAAAGCCTTCACTGAATTGGAGCCATGTGGGTACCTGTGCCACAAACTCCTGACGGTTGAATGTCAGATGACTGAAACCTGCATAGGTCATAAACAGGCCCAACAGCAAACGGAAAAATGTCTTGAGGTAACTCATAATTATTGCTTTAATTGAATACTTTTATTTCAGTTGCTTTCCATCAGAGAATGCCTTGCCTACGGTCTTGCCAAGCTGGATATAGGTGTGGTGAATGGGATCGAAGGTAATCAGTCCCATCTTTTCGACATCAGGCTTGCCGTCCTCAGCCAGATACTTCTCGTCACAAAGGATGTTGACGATTTCAGCAACAAGGTAATAGCCAGTCTCTGACTCGTCAATCTTCTGTTTCACGCGACACTCCAGCGTCATCGGGAACTCCTTGAATACAGGGGCATTAACATTGGGAGCCTTTTCGATTGTCCAGCCAGTTTTTTCCATCTTGTCTGGAGTGTTCCTACCACTGACAATGCCTACATAGTCAGAGGCTACCATTGTCTCAGCCGTTGCGAATGCTACGGTGAGCTCAGGATTCACGGCCAGATTGTCCGTCGTCTGATGAGAGCCGAGTGAGATGACGATTTCGTTCATATCCCACTGACCGCCCCAGGCAGCGTTCATGGCGTTGGGCTTACCTTCTTTGTCGTAGGTGCCGATAATCAGCACGGGTTGTGGCAGTAGCCACGCAGTTGATTTGAAACTCTTCATAGTTATTTTCATTTTATTCATTCATAATAACACCAGATCACCTTCAACGAATCCTATGGCGATGCCCTTGCTTTGCTTTAGCTTCTGGCAGAACCGCATTCTATGCTAAATTCCAAACATTAATTGATATTTAACTATATATTTAACATTTCGAAGATTAGGAAATTTCCTTATTAGTCCGATAGACATAATCAGGGTTATATTTCACTCTGTCTCTGACCATTGCAACGAGTGCATGCAGCATCTTATTCTTGATGTTGTTGTGTATCAGCAGAGGATGTTTGCCACGTTCTTTTAGACGTTGATAGTAGTTGTATACATTCATGTCAAACTTGATTGCTGCTAATGCTGCTTGTGAGAGCAGAGATTTAATCATCCTGTTGGCAAACGGGCTGACCTGTGGCCTACTGTTGACACTGGTTCCTGATTGCCGCCCAAACGGCGCTATGCCATAGTAGCAGCCTATTTTTCTTGCGTTCAATTCAAACTTCTGGAAGTTATCCGTATAGACCATCAGGCACGTTGCATTCTGTATACCTATGCCTGGCATGGAGGTGATGATATCAAAGATTTCCCTAAGTTCGTCATCTGCGGCGATGATATCCTTTATCTTCTGGTCGCATTTGGCGATAGCCTTGTTTACCTCCGTGATGAGATGCTTGCTAGTAAAAGACATGAACGCCCTTGCGTCGGATTTCTCCTGTGTGAGCCGCTTTTCGTCCCTTCTAACCTGCAACGATACCTTCTGACGGACAAGGCTGTGACGATACAAGAAAACCTCTCTCAGGCACGTCAGCGAGGCACTCTGAGGCTTGTGCAGTATCATCTTGTCGTAGTTGCGCATGGCATATTCAGCAATGGCTTTGGAATCAGCTTTGTCGTTCTTCACTCGCTGGATACCTGCAGAGTGCTTAATTCTATAGGCACATTCAAGCCACATGTCATAGCCAGAGGCATAGAGATGGTTACTCAGGCCAATACTATAGCCTCCAGTGTTTTCGCCGCAGAAGAGCCAGGAATCAACAGAAGCAGACTCAGACTGAGCCTTTACCCACTTTACTAGACGACGAAAGCCCGACGTCTTGTTGTCAAACACTTCGTGCACACTTGGAGCACATTCCTTCAATCCCTCTGCCTTAATGAGGGTTGCATCAAACTTTTCTTTGGAGAAATCGATGCCGATAAAGATTTTTTTCATACCTTTGTACCGTTTTAATGAAGGAATTGGCCAATAGTTGTCTGGTCTTGGACTCTAAATAGGCTACAATGCCGCTGGCATTCTATCTGGACTTTGCAACTAAGCAGGAAGGACTAAGACGGTTCATAGACTCTAAAGGACTGTAGTCCCTGGATATAGATTCCCTTTCCTGCCGGCCTCTTCCTCCTTCTGACAACAAAGGTAAGGATTTGGCCGTGATAAAGCAAATTCTTCACTGATATATTCTATCAGAGCGCAAAATTAGAGTCCTTGATCAAGATATTTCTTCACTACATTCTGAGCTTCTTCCTGAATCTGCGTCCACTCACTGTCCTCATGCCAACGGAACGGATTGTTGCGCGTCGTGAATACCTCGTCACACGCCCAGTCGCTATCTTCTTCATCAAAAGAACTGGCTCCGACAAGTTCTAAGCTCCAGTTCTTATCTGCATCCTCATAGATGTTGAAGCAGAACGCCTCTACATCATTAGGAATCTCCCTGTGTAGCGTATTGTCAAGCCACATCTCGAAACTCGCATAGCTCAGGCCATGCTGTTCTTTGTTTTTCTTTAGGAAATTAAAAATGCCCATGATTATATCGGTAAATATGTCCTTATAATGAATCTCTTTCAAATATATCGTAATTTAATTCTACCACTCATAATCCTCAACATAGCTGTCGAAGTGTACTTCCTCCTTCCAACCAGCCTCGCGGAACAGACTGCGCACTTCCTCTTGGATGGCAGGAGAAATGAGGCGTGTACCGTTGCGATACTCATAATAATAGGTACGACAATGCTTGCCAATGAGCCGCTGGCGTACGAATGGCTCTACACGACGAGGCATGTCGGCATTGAAAATATGCATCATGCCTTTTGCAAACTTCACCTTCTTTGAATTTCGGAAAAGCGAACAGCGTTCTGTACCCACATCCTGATAGCGGGGATTCACACAATGATAAGAACTCCTGATGTCAGGCATTTGCTGACCCACTAAATAGCGCAGGCACTGCTCCTTCAAAGGGCACTGCTGCGCAAAACATACCGTGTAGCCGTTCTCAGCTTCTTTCTTGAATATCTCTTGTTCTGTCATAACTTCATTAGCAATTATGGCGCAAAGATACAAATAAATGAGCAAACCACCAAGGGAATTAGGAGAAAGTTTTAGTCCGTCCCGTGCGGACTCTTGGTCCGTAAGGAGCGGACTCGCAGTCCGTAACGTGCGAACTCTATGGCCGCAGGCATGAAACCGTCATTAGTCTTTGTTTCCCTTATATCACAAAACATCTTAAATTCATTTGCAAAGGTGCGAAAAAATAAAGAATAATTGCTACCTTTGTGCCAAGTTTTGAGAAATATTAGGATATTGATTCAGAAACAGATAACAGCGGCAAACGTCAATGAGCAGATAAAGCAACTCTATCAGACGTGGGATTAAATCAAAGATGATTATGAAGAAAACAATAATTGCAGTTTTGGCAATGCTATTTTCAGTTACACTATCAGCACAAGACATACAAGGTTTTGTGACTAAGCAAATACAGACCTATCCGAAGTCCCGTCTGCTTGACATCTATAAGTCGAGCTTTCAGGACTACATGGGAGCAGAGCATCTGGTATCAGACAGACAGCGTGTGAAGGCTTATCTCGATGAGGAATTACAAACGACCGGTCTTGATGACCTGATGCCCTGGTATTATGAGCCTTGTGGAGTAAACGGCCAGTATATTCGTGTCAGCATCAAGGCGATTAAGGAGGATCTGATAACGGAAGATGTGCTACTCGATGCTTTTATCCGTAGTGCAAACTCTGATATGAGACCAACAGTAGAATCCTGGCGCGACAGATGGCACAAGATTGTTGGTACGATTGACCAGATGGAACTCAATCTGCCAAACTACCAGCAAGACCGTGAATTTATCGATAGCATCCTATCCGTCGGCAAATATGCTATCAGCCATTCTCCCGAATATCGCGAGGCATATCGCCCGCACTATCGGATAGTCGAAAAGGGCATCTTTGAGAATGAGATAAAACCAGTCATAGAATCAAAGACTATGATAGTGAGAATCGCAGAAATCGAGGTCCATCCTAAGTATCTGAAGGAGTATCTGGAGGCCGCAAGGAATGTAGGAGCGGAATCTGTGAATAAAGAGCCTGGTGTTATATGCATCTTCCCAAATCAAATGACGGAAGATGAGAACAAGATTCGCATCGTTGAGATTTACAGGAACAAGGAGGCTTACAAGCATCACCTTACTACTGAGCATTTCCAGACTTACAAGCAGGGAACGGTCCACATGGTGAAATCACTCAATCTGGTTGATCTCAGCCCACTTGACAAAGAAGCTATGCCTTTAATATTCACAAAAACAAAGTAATGACTGCCTCAGATGGATAGCCATCGCTCCATTGGTGCATATTGCCGGACTGCCGCATAATCCTCTTTGCAGCATCCATGACTGTCATAATATCAGCCATATCCGACGGTTGGGCTTCTCTGATAATCCTGCTCATTCCATTCGTCCCCATTTGAGCTCTTCACCCTGTTTATCATACTGTTTACGCTTGCCTACGGGAGGTTCTCTAAGGGTAATCTTAACCACTGCTGTACGTTCTAGACTACGGGCAATAGCATCGTCGAAAGCATCCATATGATGAGGGAGAAAACGCTGACAGATGGCTCTTAATGCCTCAATCTTCTCCACGCGGTCTGTCACAATCTCTGCCTTACCGATGGCAGTTGCCGATTTGTACTGCAGCGTAAAGCTCCCATCTTTTGGGCCAATTGTAGGCGCACACTTGGTAACAGCCGAGAGGAATACCGTCGGACAGTGCGCTATGCAGTCCAACTTGTCACCCTCCAAGGCACAATGGAAATAGAAGGTTTTATCGTCTATGCGTGCCAATGACAGGGGTAAACCGTATGGACTCCCATCAGGTCGCGTCATGCTGACTGTTACGTATGGAGCCTTATCCAACACCTCCAATGCGAAGGCGGCATCCATCTCTCTGCTTGCTTTTCTCATAATCCTAATCTTTCATATCCTCTAATGCTCCGGTCTCTGAATCAATGATAAACCCACGAACTACTATATCCTTCGGCACCAACGGATGGGTCTTGATGGTCTCAACGGTCTTGCGGACAGAGGTTGGTGTGTCCTTAAAACCTTCCAACCATTGGTCGAGGTCAATGCCACACTTGCGGATGGTATCGAGCGTCTCATCCGTCACGCCACGGGCAATCATCTCGTGGTGGAAGTGGTCATAGCTCATGTGGCATGCTCCGCAATGAGAGTGCGCCACCACCATTATCTCCTCTACGCCCAGCTCATAGATGGCGACTATCAGGCTACGCATGGCTGAGTCGAAAGCAGAGATAACCAGTCCTCCAGCGTTCTTGATAATCTTCGCATCACCATTCTTCAGACCGAGGGCTGCAGGCAGCAGTTCAGTCAGTCTGGTATCCATACACGACAACACAGCCAACTTCTTGTCGGGATACTTGTCGGTCAGATATTTCTCGTAGCCCTTCTGAGCTACAAATGTCTTGTTGAATTCAACAATCTGGTCTATCATATCACAAAACATATTAAATCAATGGGCAAATATACGAAAAATACATTAATAATTGCTACCTTTGTGCCAAGATTTAACAAAAGTTGAGTCTCGTCACGACTCGGCCAATCATGCAAGCATGTTGGCTCTCGCTGCTCCGAGATTTGAGAATTATTAGGAAATGAAGAAGATTTTGACTTGCTTATTCGCCGCACTTGGGCTTACTACTGCTTGTGGCCAGCAGAACTTTGAGAACATGGAAGTGAAGGAGTTTGCAGAACTGATTGCTGACTCCAATGTGGTAATCCTCGACGTGCGTAAAGCCGATGAGTTTGCCGAAGGGCATATCAAGGGAGCCGTTCTTATTGACCAGTTCCAGAGCGACTTTGTGGAACAGACCCAAGCTAAACTGCCCAAGGATAAGATTATCGCTGTCTATTGCCGTAGCGGTCGCCGCTCAGCTAATGCTGCTGGTATACTGGCTGACGTCGGCTATAAGTGTGTAAACCTCAAAGGTGGTATCATTGCTTGGAAAGAGGCAAATATGCCAGTGATTAAAGAAGAATAGACTATGGCATACATGAATAAATACCAGTCAAATGACTATCGGCGTGATGAGCTGATACGTATTATCGAACATTCCGTGGAGAAACTGACTTTGGCCGAGTTGGAGGCACTATATTATGACATGACGACGAAATCCTATATTAACGATTAATTTAAACTAGACGAATATGAAGAAAAGTACTATTATCACAGCACTGACAGGCATGATGCTCATGGCAGTAAGATTTACAGGTTGCAAGTATTTTAAGCCCCTCGACGGGCCTGGCATGGAACGCGATTCGACTGACTTATCAGCTTTGGAGGATAGTGTCGCTATCAGTGACAGTCTGAACGTTGTGGCTGACGACGCCGCCCAGATGCAGGATATGGAAGCCGTGCGGGCTTTCGTGGAGCAGTTCTATAAAGATTGGGGCATGGAGAATCTGCTAGAGTATGACTATCCCAAACAGCACATCACACCCCGCCTCCTGAAGTTCCTGGCCGATTCATACGAATTTGAATGCGAGGGCGAGTGTTTGGCTACATGGAAATTCTTCTATGAGGGCGGTGGCGATGTCGGTGAGCTGAAGTCACGCCAGATAACAGCCCGCGACGGAAGCCATGTCCTTGTTGAGAACAAGTACGTGAACTATGAATACGACGTGCTCCTTACTGTGATTAAGGATGGCGACACCTTCAAGATCGACAGCCTTCAGCAAGAGAAGTCAGAGTATATCGATGAGAATTAATAGATGATTGAAGATAGCCCTCGTAAAGTGATTTTCATGGAAGTGGCTGGAGAATACATAGACGGGCTTGTCCTTCTTTAGCACACCTCCTATCACGCCGCTTGGATCCAGCCAGTAGTCGAATACCAGGATGGACTGCTCCGTTTCGAGCACAAAGTCGCTATGGAAGATGTAGGTAAGTGTCATAATCGTTATAGCATCTTTTCAAGTATCTCCACAGCCTTGGTGATGTCCTCCTGAAACCGTTTGTGGTCACGGAGAAAGTCAGCCCTGCCACCACTGATGGCATCATACAGTTCCTGGCTCATGTCATTGGCATAGTCGGAAATGGCCAACTCAATGTCATCCTTCTGCCAGTCAAGCGTCGAATGAACATAGATGCGCTGCTTCTGATGCAGGAAACTGTAGGCGGTCTCGATACTATCCTTTGTTATCATCTTGTTACTGTATCATATCCTATCGGTCGGAACTGTCGTTGCTTCTCGCTGTACACGAATCCGTGGCCGTATAGGTAATCCTTTATGTCTTTTGGCTCCGTGCCAAAGTTATAGCACAGTGATTCCAGCGTGTCAAACTCCTCGTCTCTCAGGAGCATATTCACGCTCGAAACCAGTATGGCAGGATCTTTCGGCAGGTAGTCCATATCACAATTCTTATTAAATCGGAGGGCAAGGACGGTGCAAACCGAGAGCAATCAAACTTGTTTGAATTGCCGAGGTGCAGCCCGTTCTCGCAAATATTTTTGCAAAGGTACTCATTTTTACTTTATTATTCGTATCTTTGTGCCCAAGTTTACAATACTTTAAGAAGAATGATAGAAATAGGACTGAAACATACAAGTGAATTGACGGTTACTGATACCGTTACTGCTATTCAGATGGGGTCTGGGGACATGCCTGTCCTGGCTACTCCTGCCATGATGGCATTGATGGAGAACGCTGCCATGCTTGCTGTCGCTGACGAACTGCCTGAAGGTTGCACTACCGTTGGCGGCCATATCGAATCTTCGCATCTGAAGCCTTCAAAGATTGGTGACAAGGTAACTGCAACAGCCGAGGTGACCAAGGTTGATGGGAAGAAGATAGAGTTCAAAGTGTCTGCCTATTCTGGTGAAACGCTACTTGGTGAGGGTACACACCTGAGATTCATCGTTGATAGGGAACGTTTCATGTCAAAACTTGGTTAAATGGTACAGAACTACAAAGTCATTACCCTCTGTGGAAGCACCCGTTTCAAGGAGCAATACATGGAAGTTCAGAAACGGCTGACGCTTGAAGGCTGCATTGTCATTAGCGTTGGCCTGTTCGGACATTCCGGCGATGAAGAGGTGTGGAAAACTGGCACAAAGGAAATGCTTGATGACATGCATCTGCGTAAAATCGACATGGCAGACGAAATCTTTGTCATCAATGTCGGTGGCTACATTGGCGAGAGTACCAAACGTGAGATAGCATACGCTGAGAAGACTGGTAAAAAAGTGAATTATCTGGAGAACGATTAAATCCCCACTTGTTCCAAGTAATAAAGTAATGGTAAAACGCGGTTTTAGACTGAAAAGCTGGCACATGTGACACTTTTTTAGCCCAAAAGTGTTGATTATTCAGAAATTATTTGTATCTTTGCGGTGTAAACCGCGAAGTCGGGCTACGCCTCAGCAATTGAGTCACAACTCATTGCATTCGGCTTGCACCGACATTGCACTGAAAAATTGGCACATGTGCCACAAATTCATTGTACGATGGAGATAAAAAGAGACAGCTATTTGAACCAACTGGTTAATGCCAGACAAAATGGATTCATTAAAGTAGTAACCGGACCGCGCAGGTGCGGGAAGTCATACTTGTTAAAGACCTTGTTTCATAACCACCTGCTTTCAGAAGGGGTGGACGAAAGCCATATCATTGAAGTGGATCTGGAGGACAGGGCCAATAAGGAGTTGAGAGATCCTGATGCATTGTTGGCATACGTCAAGTCCAAGATAGCCAGCCAACAGTTGCATTTCATTATTCTGGATGAGGTGCAGAAGGTTGATGAGTTTGTTGATGTGCTCAACAGCCTGCTGCATATAAAGAACGCAGATGTCTACGTGACTGGTAGCAACTCACACTTCCTCTCTACTGATATTGCAACAGAGTTCAGGGGACGTGATCATCAGATAAGAGTTTATCCATTGAGTTTCTCGGAATACTATTCAACTGTAGGCGGAGATAAGAGTGATGCTTGGAAAGACTACTATACCTTTGGCGGTCTTCCCTTAATATTGTCCTTTACCACTGACCAAGAGAAGGCTGACTATCTGCGAAAGCTGTTCCAGACCGTATACATGGCAGACATACTGGAAAGATATAAGATCAAGAATGACAAGGAACTGCGTGAACTGGTCAACATCTTGGCTTCCTCTATCGGATCTCCCAACAACCCTACAAAGATTGCAAATACATTCAAGAGTGTTGAGAACTCAAATATCACGAGCCAGACTATCGACAAGTATCTCCTTTATCTCAAAGAGGCCTTTGTCATCAATAAAGCTGAGCGTTTTGATGTAAAGGGAAGGAAGTACATTGGTACGCTGTCGAAATACTATTTTGAGGACTTGGGCATCCGTAACGCACTGATAAATTTCCGTCAGCAGGAAGAGAACCACATTATGGAGAACGTCATCTATAATGAACTCTGCATGCGTGGCTATCAGGTGGATGTCGGTCAGGTGGAAATCCGAAAGAGAACCGAAGACGGGAAGCAGGAGAGAATGCGTCTTGAAGTGGACTTCGTGGTCAATCAGGCAAGTCAGCGCTACTACATACAATCTGCCTTGGCTATTCCTAACAAGGAAAAAGAGGATCAGGAAACCCAATCGCTGGTAAATATTGACGACTCTTTCAAGAAGATTGTCCTTGTGAAAGACAATATCAAGCCCTGGCACAATGAAAAGGGTATCCTGATGATGGGACTGATGGACTTCCTGCTGAATAAGAATAGTTTGGAGATATAACATAGAAGATATGAAATTATTAGATTTAGTAAAGCAGAGGTATAGCTGTAGGAGCTATCAGGAGAATAGTGTGGAACAGGAGAAGCTGGACTACGTAATGGAGTGTGTCCGCTTTGCCCCGTCTGCAGTAAACAAACAGCCGTGGATGTTCCGTGTGGTCAAGAACGAGACCGACAAGACAAAACTGCAGGAATGTTACAACCGCGAATGGTTCGCGACTGCTCCGATGTACATCATCTGCTCCATCCTGCACGACGAGGAGTGGGTGCGCTCGGATGGCAAACATCATGGTGACATCGATATTGCCATTGCCGTGGAACACTTGTGTCTGGCAGCTACGGAACAAGGCCTCGCCACCTGCTGGGTCTGCAACTTCGATGCTGAGAAGTGTAAGAAACTATTTGGCTTGTCTGAGAACGAGGAACCTGCCGTTTTGATTCCCATCGGTTATGCAGCCGACGAGCCGAAGGAAAAGAAACGTAAGGAGATTGATGAAATCTGCAAATAATATGGCAAAGCGAGAATACATACAGGCCAACAAGGAATGGCTAGAGGCAAAAGCCAAAGAGGAAGGCGTAAAGGCTCTGCCTAAAGGCATCTATTATAAAGTGCTGAGCGAGGGCAATCAGGATGGTGCAAAGCCAACGGTTCGCAGCATCATCACAGCCCACTATACAGGCAGAACCATCGACGGCAAACAGTTCGACAGCAGCCGTGGCGGTGTACCGTTGGCTTGCCGACTTTGCGACCTCATCGAGGGCTGGATTATCGCCATTCAGCAGATGCACATCGGTGACAAGTGGGAACTTTACATCCCTGCAGAAATGGGCTACGGTAAGTTCTCTCAGCCTGGCATCCCCGGTGGCTCGACACTTATCTTTGAAATTGAACTCTTAGGCATCGCATGACACTTCGAGAACTAATCAATTCTGTAGATTCTGAGCAGTACAGCGAATCAGCGTTGTATCAGAGGCTGCGTGAGACGAAGCCTGAGTATGGTTCCAACAGACGTATTGAGGTCAAGTTGGTGAATGGTGAGGTTACTATTACCAACGTTCACGTTGGCTCCTTGGGTGACATCCTGACTTACCAGATTGATGTGGCTCCAGACCTGCAAGTGACTAAGACACAACTGTTGGATGAAATCCTCAAAGAGATGGCTTCGAACACATTCAGCGATGAAGAACAGGCTGAGTTCTGGGATGACTTCGATAACCTGCAAAAAGCAAAGATAGTAAGATGAATCTCCCCAAGTTCATAATAACAATGGATGGGTATTTCCGGCTTGGCATGGTCAATCAGCATAAAGACTTGCTAAAGCCGGGCGATTCATGCCTTGGCGGTGGCTACTATCACTTCGATTATACCTCAAATCGCATTATTCTTGATCGATCTTCTTATGACTTCGGCAAACCAAAGTGGCACCTGCTGGAAGTTCTGAAGGTTCCATCGGTGTATCGCGGCATGCGACTTGTTTACTTCTATGACGATTACCGCGAGTTTGAAGTCAGCCAGGAACTGCAAATTGAATACTATGACTGACTACGATTCCATATGGCGCACACAGGATGAGATCAGAACGGTGGTGAATGCCGTTCTGGGTGAATGTATCTGGAATCTCAGCTACAACGAACGACGGATGGCCATTGAACTGGAGTTGACAGTCACCCTCGATGATGATGCCGTCAGCAATCTTTGCTGCCAGTTCCCCATTACTGCCGACTACGACGGCATCGGAGCAAAAGGCTCGAAATTCGTGTTCTATCTCTGAATCCCCAGATAATCGAAGAAGCGGTCTGGCCAGTAGTTCATAATCAGTTTGTCAGGGAAATCCGTCTCTGCCAATAGCGGATAGAGACGTTCATAGTCGGCTATCTGAAATGAGATATGTGCATCGCTCCCGAGAATTGTAGGAACCTCATACTTCTTGCACAAACGCAGAATCTCCAGATTATTATCCCGCGCCACTGTCTTCTTGCGCTGTGGAGCCAACGAATGGTTGTTCACCTCTAATAGTGTATGAGCCTCCTTAGCTGCCAACACTAATTGCTCAAAGTCGAGTTCTGCTGAGCCATCGCCGGGATGACTGATGATGTGAATTTTAGGATTTCTGATGACACGAATCATCCCCTCCGTATTCTCCTCCTTCGTGCCACCTTGATACCACGCAGCGTGAATGCCTGCAATGGCGAGGTCAAGCCATCCTATTTGCTCATCCGTCAGGTCAAGACCGCCCTTCGTATCGAGGATATTGATCTCGCAGCCCATCAGCAACCGTATGCCGTACATTTGACGAGGTACGGTGAACATATTCTTGAAATACAGCGTCGGACAAGTTCCTGGCACACTCGGCCCATGCTCCGTAATGCCCAGCACATCCAATCCCATGTCGGCAGCTGCCTTCGCCATCTCCTGAAGGCTGCTATAGGCATGTCCCGATGCCACCGTATGCGTATGAGCGTCAACTAATATCTTTTTCATTTGTTTACTTTAAACTAAAAATCCCCGCAAGTTATTTACCTGCAGGGATTCATTTCTTTGGGTGCCCGGACGGACTCGAACCGTCGACATTCAGAACCACAATCTGACGCTCTAACCAACTGAACTACGGGCACCATGTAAAGGATCAAATTGCATCACCTTTCGGATTTGCGGGTGCAAAGGTAGGCATTTTCCGCGAGACTGCCAAACTTTTGGGCGTTTTTTTTCCAAAAAGTTCAATTATCGCTTGTTGTCGCGTGATTATCGCTTGTTCCGAAAAAGTAAATAGCAAATTATTTGGTAATTCATTTGCTTATTCGTAACTTTGCAACGATTACACTAAAATAGCACTATTATGGATTGGTTACACATTACAGCGGTTATCGCCTTGGTCATCATCGGAGTGGTCATTTATCTCAAAAAACGTGGAGAATAGCTGTTTTCTTCGTCCGTTCTTGCTCTTAATTGACTCGCAAGCACATCATGGTGAGGTCGTCGTTAGGCTCGGCACCGTTGCGGTGGGTTTCGACTTCTGACTTGAGAGTGTCTATGACCTGACGAGCAGAGTCGAAGTGAGTATTGCGCAGGATGTCGAGCAGGCGTTCGTCGCCAAACTGCTTCTGCTCAGGGTCTTCGGCCTCGTTGAGTCCGTCAGTATAGATGAACAACGGACGGCCTTTGATGCTCTCAATCTCCTCACCCTCGTATTCGAGTTCGGGCCACAAGCCTATGGGTGCATTGGGAATCATTTTAAGGAATTCGCCATGATGCTCGCCACCGCCAATGACGGGAGGATTGTGTCCGGCGTTGCAGAAGTCGAGATGGCCTGTCGTGAGGTCAAGTAATCCCAGCCAGAAGGTGACGAACATGCCGTTTTCGTTATCGTCGCCACTGAGTGCGTCATTCATGCGGGTGCAGATTTCTGCCGGCATCATGCCCTGCTTGGCCAGCGTGAGGAACAGGCGTGTTGCCTGTGCCATAAACAACGAGGCGGGTACACCCTTGCCGCTGACGTCGCCCACGGCAAAGTAGAGTTTGTCGCCCATTAGCAGATAGCCGTACAGATCGCCACCAACCTCCTTGGCGGGGGTCATTGATGCATACATATCCAACCCCTCGCGCTCTGGGAACACACTCGGCACCATCGACATCTGGATGTCGCGGGCAATGCGTAGCTCGCTCTCGAGGCGTTCCTGTGCGGCGCGCATCTTGGCCAGTCGGCGTGCAGCGTGCAGACGTGACAAGATGAACAGGATGATGGCAATAAGCACCACCGCGACGATGGCTGCGAGCAAATACATCTGCCTGCGCTCGGCCTGCATCTTGTCACGCTCGGCCTGCCATTTCAGTTCGTTCACCTCGTACTTCTTGTTTAGCTCGTTCAGCTGCTCGGCATTGCTTATTTCGTATACCGAGTCTCTGATCTCATCGTGTTTTAACAGCGTTTGCAGCGCTTCCCGATAGCGCCCCAAGTGATGAAGCGCATTCACCTGCGCTATCATCGCAGTTTGCTGATTATTAATGATGCCATCCTTCACCGACAAGTCGTATGTTTTCTGGGCATAGCGCAAAGCAGCATGGTAGTCTTCCTGTGCATTGGCCAGTCGGCTTTTGGCCTGCATGACAAGACCATAACTCAGCGTGGCATCTGGAATCTTACTACAATAGTATTCAGCCGTATCGAGAGCAGCCGAGGCAACCTGGTACTGTTCTTTCTCCATCAGGTATTCTGCCGCTCTGAGAGAATATAGCACAGTCCCGTTTGCCCATGGTCTGAAACTGACCGATTCCTCGCCTACACGGTTGCGGTCGAGGATTGCTTTCCATTCCGTTAGGGCTGAGTCACATGCTTCATATCGTTTTAAACGATTCAGCGCATCCGTCAGAATGTTGTATGGCAACATGATCGGACCAAAATCCTTGGAATGATAATGGTCGATGGCCTTGCGCATATACATGACCGTTTCTTCGTTGTTGCCACGACTGGCATAACCATCGCTGAGCACCTTGTAAGCCACAAACAATCCGTACTCACAGTCACGCTTGAGAGCATCCTCCTGTATCCGCTGAGCCTCGGCCACTCCTTTCTCGAAATCATTATCCCAGACATACTCGCCGGCCAACAGTCCCCAGATGATGTAATAGCGCTCCAGCTCATTGTGCTCCAGGCATGTCTTCAAGGCACCTGGCACGAACATTTCAAGCGAGTCCGTATAGCTTGCATTGTAATAATCTGCGGCCTGGACGTGCAGATGGTAACAGGAGTCAGACCAGAACACCGAGTCTATCGAGTCTATCTGGTGTTGGCTGAGGCTGTCGTTTGCCGTTGCCTGTCCGCCTGTTCCGTTCTTACACGACGACACCGCCAGCGATCCGGCCACCGCTGCCGTCAGCACAATATAAGTAAATTTCCGTAATTCCATCTTTTATGAGCTACTTCCTTTTGTTGGCTATGTTTGGCTTTGCAAAGCTTTTTTGTGTTATTGTCACTTGATGGCATCCTCTGGGTCATTCCCACTCGATGGCATCCTCTGGGTCACTCCCATTCTATGGTTGCGGGCGGCTTGGAGGAGATGTCGTAGCAGACGCGGTTGACACCACGGACCTTGTTGATAATCTCGTTGGAGACGCGGGCCATGAAGTCGTAGGGCAGGTGGGCCCAGTCGGCGGTCATGGCATCCGTTGAGGTGACGGCACGCAGGGCTACGGGATGTTCGTAGGTGCGCTCGTCGCCCATGACACCAACGCTGCGCACGGTGCTGAGGAGGATGACTCCGGCCTGCCATACCTGGTCGTAGAGCGACATCTCGATGGTGCCGTCCTGCATGTCGGCAGGCACTCCGGCAGCCAGCACGCGGCGGGCTTCCTCGCCACTCAGCTTCACCTTGTACTCGCGCAGTCCGCGGATGTAGATGTCGTCGGCATCCTGCAGGATACGCACTTTCTCTCTTGTAATGTCGCCCAGGATACGGACAGCGAGTCCGGGACCGGGGAAGGGATGACGGGTGATGAGGTGTTCGGGCATGCCCAGCTGGCGGCCTACACGGCGCACCTCGTCCTTGAACAGCCACTTCAGGGGTTCGCACAACTGCAGGTTCATCTCCTTGGGCAGTCCGCCGACGTTGTGGTGGCTCTTGATGACCTTACCCGTGATGTTCAGCGACTCGATGCGGTCGGGATAGATGGTACCCTGGGCGAGCCAACGGGCATCGGTAATCTTCTTGGCCTCGGCATTGAACACTTCGACGAAGTCGCGACCGATGATTTTGCGCTTCTCTTCCGGGTCGCTCACGCCGGCAAGGTCGGCAAAGAACTTCTCACTGGCATCGACGCCTATCACGTTGAGTCCCAGCACTTTGTAGTCTTCCATGACCTGCTGGAACTCGTTCTTGCGCAGCATGCCGTGGTCGACGAAGATACAGGTGAGGCGCTTGCCGATGGCCTTGTTCAGCAGCACGGCAGCCACGGAGCTGTCGACACCGCCCGAGAGGCCAAGGATGACGCGGTCGTTGCCCAGCTGGAAGCGCAGCGTGGCCACGGTACTCTCGACGAACGACGCAGCACTCCACTCCTGACGCGAGCCGCAGATGTCGACCACGAAATTGTGCAACAGGGTCTTGCCCTGCGCGGTATGGAATACCTCGGGGTGAAACTGGACAGCGAAAACACCTTGGCTATTAGCTTTTGGCTCATCGCTTTTGGCGAAGGCTGCATACTTGACATCCTTGGTGGAGGCGATGCAGTGGAAGCCGTCGGGGATGGCGGTGATGGTGTCGCCGTGGGACATCCACACCTGCGAGTGCTGCTCAAAGCCACGGAACAGCGGGTTCGTGGTGTCTACCGTCTCAAGGTTGGCACGGCCGTATTCGCGGCTGTCGGCCTTTTCTACGCGGCCGCCCAGCGTGTGGCTGATGAACTGCGCACCATAGCAGATGCCCAGCACGGGAATGCGGCCCACGAACTGCGAGAGGTCGACCTTGAAGGCCTCGGGGTCGTGCACCGAATAGGGCGATCCGGAGAGGATGACACCGATGACGTCGTCGTCGTTGCCCACGGGATATTTGTTGTAGGGCAGAATCTCGCAGAAGGTATCGAGCTCGCGGACGCGACGCCCAATGAGCTGCGTGGTCTGCGAACCGAAGTCGAGGATAATAATCTTCTGTTGCATATCAATATTCTTTCTGTTTGTGTCTATTGGAGGTGCAAAGTTAGTAATTATTTTCCATACTGCCAAATCTTTCGATGATTTCGAGGCACATGCGGCTGTTGTGGTAGGGACACTTCCAGAAGCCCGCCTTGTCATCAACGGTGTTCAGCGTGCCGTCGGCGTGACGGCTCCAGTGCCACTCACCATGCTCATAATCAATGATTTGCGTCTTGATATATTCCCAACATTTCATGGCTCGTGCAAGGGCTTCCTCGTCGCCGAAGTGCTGGTAGAGATTGAACCAGCCGACGACATTCTCGGCCTGTACCCACCAGTGGAGGTCGTCGTCGACATGACCCGTGTCAAGGTTCGCCTCGTGAATCATCGAGCCGTCGGGACGCAGACCCTTCTCGCTGGCTTTGGCCACCTCGCGGACAATGGGTTCGACACGTGCCAGCACCTGCCGGTCGCCCAGGACGAGGGCAGCCTCGTGCATGAGCCACGAGCACTCGATGTCGTGGCCGTAGCTCTCGAGCCGGCCTGCCCCCCGCGTCCAGTCCATGTCGAAGAAGAGGTCGAGGTGGTGGGTTTCGGGGTTGAGAATCTTATCCGTAAAGATGCTGATGATGTTGCGGAGCGCGCCTTCGACGCGAAACATGTCCTCGGGCGCCACGGCGATATCGATAGGAAGCACGGAGCCTATGACGGGGACATAGTCGCACGATGAATTGGCCTGAAACTCCCTTAGCGTGCGGTAGAGGTTGGCATAGGGCTCGATGATGTGCAGATGGGTATTCTGCGACTTCGGGTAGTTGGCGTCGAGGTCGGAGAGGCGCATGTCGGCCAAGGGTTGCCAGTCGCGCGAGAGGGCTTCGATATAGCCGTTGTGCTCGTGGTCGAAGGCGTGGTCCTCGATGCATTCGAAGAGCTGCAGGGCATAGTCCAGTGCCTCGCGGTCGCCTGTAGCGCGGGCATATTCGGAGAGACCGTAGATGGCAAAGCCGATGGCGTAGAACTGCTTCTTGGTGTCGAGGGGATTGCCTTTGTAGTCGACGCTCCAGTAGACGCCTCCGTATTCGTGGTCGATGAAGTGGTCGATGAAGTAATCCTTGGCGCGCGTGGCGGCAGTTAAATAATCTAGATGTTCTAGATTTTCTAGATGATCTAGATTTTCTAGACCGCTGAACACGCGGTAGGCAGCGGAGAAGGACCAGAGGATGCGGGCGTTGAGGATGGCACCCTTTTCGGCATCCTTGTGGAGCACCTCGTTAGCATCGATGCGACCGTAGAAGCCGCCGTTCTCGTCGTCCTGCATACGGTCTAACCAGAAACGCAGGATGTTGTTCTGGACAACATCCTGCATCTCACGTTTCATTGTTTCAATCTTCGTCGGAACCATTCTGATAATAACTACGCAACTTCTTCAGTTCGACGTTAATCTGGTTGATGCGCTCCGTAGTGAGCGGGTAGAACCAGACGATGCACATAGACACGAATGCCACGAGAGCCGGTACGAAACTCATGAGCCAGCGCAGGCAGCTGAGAGCCTCGTCGGGCTGTACAACGCCAGCGGCAAGTTGCTCAGCATCAGTAATATAGCCGAAGCCGTCGAGCAGCCACAGTACAGCAGCACCACCGATGGCACCACCAAACTTCTGGGCCATTGACGACGACGAGAAGATAAGACCCGTGGAGGCCGTGTGGAACTCGAGCTCGGCATAGTCGCTGACGTCGGCATACATTGACCAAACAAGGGGTGACATGATACCCGTCAGGATGGAGATGAGCACCTGGAACACGAGCATGGTCCAATAGCCTATCGGCGTGCAGGGAATGAAGTAGAACGCGATGCTAAGCACCACCAGCGAGGCGTTGACCATGATGAAGGTAGTCTTCTTGCCCAGCTTATTGGAAATAGGTACGCACGAGGCCACACCCACCATGTTCGAGACCTCGCCGACACCCAGGAAGAGGCCGGCATAGAAGGCAAACATCAGTCCGAAGAACACGAGGCTGACGTCGGCACCGATGATGTCCTGGAAATAGTAGGCCACGGTGGCGCCACGCACGGTGTTGAACAGGTTGAAGCATAGGGCGGCACCGATGAGCAGCCACCAGGGCTTATTGGAGAGCAGCGCCTTGAAGTCGGAACCTACAGAAACGGTCGAAATGGTCTTCAGGTGTTCGCGGGTCATCGAGAAACAAATGATGAACATGACGAAGCAGGCGGAAGCAATGACCACCATCGCCCAGAACCAGCCCTCGGGCGTGTTGTAGCCGCCCATCATGTTGGTCAACGGTTCCCAGAGGAACAGTGAGATGAACGAACCGCCATAGGCGAAGAACATGCGGAAGGAAGAGAAGACGGTCTTCTCGTTGGTGTCGTCGGTCATCACACCCAGCATGGCGCCGTAAGGCACGTTGATACCCGTGTAGACGGTCATCATGAGGATGTAGGTGACGTAAGCCCAGATGAGCTTGCCACCATAGTCAAGGTCGGGCGTGGTAAACAGCAGGATACCCGCGATGGAGAAGAACGGCGCCACCCAAAGCAAGTAGGGACGGTACTTACCCCAGCGGGTATTAGTACGGTCGGCAATGACACCCATCATGGGGTCAGAGACGGCGTCCCAGATACGTGTTACCAACACCAGCACACCGGCGTCGACGAGCGACAGTCCGAAGATGTTGCTGTAGAAGAACGGCAGATAATAAGAGAAAATTTTCCAGAACATGCTGGACGACATATCGCCAAAGCCATAGGCGACTTTTTCTTTTAAACTTGTCATAGGTTACGATTTTTTGCGATTAACTTCTTGATTGTTTCCACGCTGGCGGCGGTAAAGAGGCCGTCCTCGGGGGTATTCATACAGTAGTCCACGAGTCGGTCGACCGTAGAGGTTGCCACATGCATGCGCGTGTCGGCAGAGGCGTAGTAGATGAACACGCGGCCATCGTCGTCGGCAATCCAGCCGTTGGCGAAAGCTACGTTCATGACGTCGCCCAAGTATTCGTCGCCCTCAGGAACGAGGAAATAGCCGCCCGGCTGTGCGATGACACGCGTGGGGTCGTCCAAGGCGGTCATATACATGTAGAGCACATAGCGCAGTCCGTCGGCCGTAGCGCGCACGCCATGCGCCAGATGGAGCCAGCCCTTGGGGGTCTTGATGGGGTGCGGTCCCTCGCCATTCTTCACTTCCGTGATGGTGTGGTAGTGGCGGGCATTGATGATCTTTTCTTCCTTCACCTCGGCATGAGTGATGTCGTCAACCAGTGCCCAGCCGATGCCGCCACCGCTGCCCGTATCGATGAAACCATCCTGCGGACGGGTGTAGAAGGCATATTTGCCGTCGACAAACTCAGGGTGCAACACGACGTTACGTTGCTGCGACTTCGTCTTCAGGTCGGGCAGGCGGTACCAGGTCTTCAAGTCCTTGGTACGGGCAATACCTGCCGTTGCCGTTGCTGCGCTGAGATTGCCAGGCTGCGAGTCGTCGTGACGCTCGGCACAGAACACGCCATAGATCCAGCCGTCCTCATGCTGCGTGATGCGCATGTCGTAGACGTTGGTGGCGGGGATGACGTCGTCAGGCATGGTGATGGGTTCGTCCCAGAAACGGAAATTGTCGACACCATTGGGCGACTCAGCCACGGCGAAGAACGACTTGCGGTCGGCACCTTCGACACGTACTACGAGGCAGTACTTTCCGTTCCACTTGATGGCCCCGCTGTTGAGCGTGGCATTCATCATGATGCGCTGCATCAGGTAGGGGTTGTCCTTTTCGCAGAAGTCATACTTCCACTCCAGCGGAGTATGCTCTGCGGTCAGAATGGGGAACTTCCACTTCTCGTAGATGCCATTCCCCCACTCCATGGGTTCATTCTTTCGCGTCAGCAGTTGCTCGTGATGAGCACGCAACGCTTTTACTCTTTCTTCAAAATTGCTCATTACTTTTTATTGTTGTTGTTTTTTTCGTTATTTCGTCATTCCGTTATTCCGTTGTTCCTTTATTCCGTCGTTCCGTTATCCGGCTGGATATCCTTCAGGAACAGCGTGTTCTGGGCTTCGTAAAGCTTGCGGAAATCAGCTGCACACGGCAGGTTGGGCGCAGGACCGAAGTACTCCTCCTTGTAGTTGCGCCACAGGAGGAAATAGCTGATGGGGTACTGGTCCATGATGGGTTTCAGCACGCGCGTCCACCACGTTGGGTCCGTCATGTTCTTCAGTCCGCACTCGGTCATGGCGAGCAGTTTGCCATTCTTCTGGGCAAAATCGCTCAGGAACTTCAGATCGGCCGTCAGGTCGCGCTTAAAATCCTCTTCGGTGCCCCATTGGTAGGCATCTTCGCCTATCAACGTCACACGCTCGTTGCCAGGATAGCGCGCCAGAAAGCGTTCCTCCGTCCAATGGCCGTCAAGGTTGGGCGAATAGCTCCACAGCAGGTTGGTCAGTCCGCGACTGTTCAACTCGTCCTGGAGCATGCACCAGAGGCTTTGGAACTCGTTGTCCGAGCAGAGCTTCTGTCCCCACCAGAACCACGAGCCGTTATTCTCGTGCCAAGGACGGAAGATGACGGGTATGGGCTGGCCGTCCTTTGTCTTCAGCGTCAGCAGGAAGTCGCCCACGCGCTTCATCCACGTCTGGAACTTCTCAAACTCGCTGCCACCAGGCAGGATGCTGGCCACGATGGTCGTGTCGGCAACGTCCCAGGCAGAGCCTTCGGGGAACTTCTGACCGTCCAGTCCTCCGCGCGGTGCGGTAGTCTTGGGATTGCGCGGATGCCACGAAATGGTGACGATACCGCCACGCTCGTGGTGAGCGATGATTTCGTCGTGTATGCGGGTAAAAGGCACGCTGTCAAGGTTCTTGTCGTCACCCAACTCGATGCCGCCCAGGTCGAAGCCCATCACGGCAGGATAGTCGCCGCACGTGTTCTTCACGTCGCTGCTGTCAGCCTGGTACTCCCACGTCAGGCCATAGAACGGATCGTCCTGATGACCCATCATGTAACCCTTCTGCTGCAGGGTCTGCAGTCGCTCGGCCAACAGGTCAGCAGCGGTCTTCTCTTTCTCTTCCTTACTACAGGCTGCCATCATCATGGCTACGCCTATGAATGTATATATTATCTTCTTCATACTTCTTACCTCTCGCCTCTTACATCTTACATCCTAATTCCTTCAGCAGCCAGTTCTCCCACTCGTCCCACTGCTCCTGGTGCCAGTAGTGCCACGTGGCTTGATAGGGCGAAATTTCCTTCGGACCTGTGACCGTGTTGTAGGTAGCCCAAGCTGTCGTAGGGGGCACCACGTCGTCGTTATAGCCGAACGAGAACCAGCCCTTCTGCTTGTCCGTTATCAGACGGGCGAAGTTGACGCCGTCGTAGTAGCGCGACGTCTCAATCTTCTGTTCCTGTCCCTTGCCATGATTCCAATAGAAGTAGTGCGGCCAGCCGCAAGCGACACCCTTCAGCGAGGCAGTATGGTCGCAACAAGCCGCATGGACGGGCGCATAGCAAGTGACGCGCTTGTCGAGTCCGGCAGTAGCCAGCGAGAGGAATCCTCCCTGGCTGGAACCCGATACCGCCAGCTGCTCACCGTTCCAAGGAGTGTACTGCTCGATATAATCAATGGCCCGGATGCAACCGATGATGACACGCTTGTAGTAGCTGTCGTCACGATTGTCCATGCCCCAGTTCCAGTAGTTCATCAAAGCACCGTTGAACACGTCGTCGTAAACCTTCTGGTCCATCGTGACGGAGATGCCGTGAATACCTATCTCCAGCGTGATAGCCCCCTGCGAGGCGGTATAAATGTCGCCACCGTATGGGCGTACACCAGCACCTGGCACGCGCAACAGCGCAGGATAACGCCCCTCTTTGACGGGAACGCAGAGAATGCCGTAGGTGCGCCAGTTCCACTGGATATTCTGGAACGACACCTCGTAGACGTTGACATCCTTCGTGCAACGCTCCGGCAGCAGGCGCTTCGTGGGATTGAGGTCTACCTTCCGGGCCTCGCTGATGGCGTTCTGCCAGTAGTCGTTGAAGTCCTGCGGCATGACAGTCGTGGGTTGCAGACGTTCCGGCGAGAAGGCCGCGCCGCAGGCGCCCTTGTACTCTTTGCCGTCGATGACGGTCTTGACATCGACACGGTAGAAGCCCGGCTTCGTCATCTTTCCCTTCAGCGTCAGCGTACCGTCCTTCAACAGTACTCCTTCCTTATTGACGTCTTGATACATCTCAGGTCCGGCAGCATAGTCTACCTTCACACTATTTAATAATGTACGCTCGCGCGTAATCCTTATATTAAATATAGCCGTCTCTCCTACCTCATAACGCCAGTCTTGATGGTCGGGAATCACCTCGACATTGATGCTGTTGCCACGAATCTGACCCCTCATCGGCAACGCGATGAAAAGCGTCATCAGGAGAACAATAAAACCTGTTTTCTTCATGCTCTTTGGTCTTTAGTCCAATTTATCGTTTAAACACGTTGCAAAGTTAGTTATATTTTTTGAAAAAGTACTATACTATTTTAACAAACTTGCATACTTTGAGTAAAAAATACACTTAAAAAATCTTAAATGTAAGCTTGACACCCTATAAATTCAAGTAAAAAGTCACTTTGTGACAAAAAAAATCGATAAAAGATGTTGCCGTTTGAAAAAAAAACCTTACCTTTGCAAGGTCAAATATAAAACCGAGATACAACTATTCTATATAATAAACAGTAACAATAATTAAAAAAGTAAAATGACATTGCGAGAGAAAGACCATTAAAATTACACCATTGCGGGCCTGGTGGGCTTGGCGTGGAGGAGACTTTTGTCTCTGCCTAACTAATTAAATCAAAATGTATTTATCCAAAATTCAATCAAAGAAAATACTTTAGTATGAATCAAAAAATCAGAAAAACAGCGCTGTTGATGGGTGCATGTTCCCTGTTAGGACTGTACTCACCATTGGCAGCTAATGCCGAGAACTCGGTACAGGCTGTTCAACAGTCAACGAAGAAGATTACGGGTACTGTCTCTGACGCTCAGGGTCCCGTGATTGGTGCAAGTGTTGTTGAAAAGGGAACCACCAATGGTGTGGTAACCGATTTCGACGGTAACTTTACGCTCAATGTGAAGCCCGGTGCTACGCTGGTCATCAGCTACATCGGCTACACCACTCAGGAGATTGTCATTGGCAATCAGTCTAACTACAATGTAACCCTCGAGGAAGACAACACCTCTCTGGATGAGGTTGTCGTTGTGGGTTACGGTGTCCAGAAGAAAAAGTTGGTAACCGGTGCTACCGTTCAGGTAAAGGGTGAAGATATCGCCAAGCTGAACACCACCAACGCACTCGAAGCTATGCAGAGCCAGACTCCTGGTGTGCAGATCACTCAGAGTTCTTCACAGCCTGGTAAGGGTTACAAGGTTTACATCCGTGGTATCGGTACCACCGGTAACTCTGCACCTCTTTACGTTATCGATGGTGTAGCAGGTGGTAGCCTTGACGGTATCAACTCTGCCGATATCGAGAGCATCGACATTTTGAAGGATGCTGCATCTGCAGCCATCTACGGTGCCCGTGCTGCAAACGGCGTTATCCTGGTTACTACCAAGCAGGGTAAGCAAGGCAAGATTGAGATTAGCTACAATGGTGCTATGGGTTGGTCTAACGCCTACAAGCGCCCGCAGCTGCTCAACGCTCAGCAGTATATGACCATCATGGACGAGTACACCTTCAATACTTCAGGTAAGACGATGGATTGGCAGGGCTTCGTTCCTAACGAAACTGCAATTCCTGACCTGAAGGAAAGAGGTCTGATTGACATCCTTAAGAGAGTTGAAGATGGCTGGGAAGGCACTGACTGGTGGAAGGCTTTCGAAAACAAAAATGCTTTACAGAACAACCACTCTGTTACCTTGACTGGTGGTAACGATATGTCTAAGTTTGCCATGTCTTACACCTATACCGGCAACGAAGGTATCATGGGTGGCGACCAGGCTTCTTACTACAAGCGTCACACTATCCGCCTCAACAGCGACCACGTGCTTCTGAAGAATAAGGACTTCGATGTCATCACCATCGGTGAGAACATCTCTATTGCCTACACCAGAGATCACTCCCTGGCTGAGGATGGTATGTACTGGAGCTATATCCACAGTCTGCTCCAGACCTGTCCGCTCGTTCCACAGTATGCTGACAACGGCGAAATTTACTATTATCAGAATTTTGACGGTACCGACGCATACGGTAAGGGTTGGAACTCTTCTCTGTTCAGCAACCCATGGGAGAACTTGACTCATGGTGGATTCGGTGGTAAGACCGAAAGCCGTAACGTCAACAGCAGCGCTACTGCTTTTGCCGTTATTCAGCCTATCAAGGGTCTGAGACTCCGTTCTCAGTTCAACTACAACTGGGGTTCAGGTGGATATCGCAGCTACAATGAGCCACAATCTAGTGGTTATGGTAATGCTACCAGCACTACATATAGTATTAGCCAGAGCGCATGGTTGAACACCAACTGGTCTATTGAGAACACCCTTACCTACGATCTGCCCATCTTCTCAGGTCACAAGATTACTGCCATGGTTGGTCAGACCTATCAGAGCAGTGCATGGAGTTTCAACCTCGGCGGTTCCAACAAGGTTCAGTGGGGCGATCAGCTCGCAACTCTGAAGGGTTGGGATTCTGCATGGCTGTCAAACATCAAGGTGGTCAATGCTCCTGACATTTCTTTGACTGGTAAGCCCAATGACGAAGAGTACCTCGCTTCTTGGTTCGGTCGTGTAACATGGGACTGGAACGAGACCTATATGGCTACCGTTACCCTGCGTTATGATGGTTCAAGTATCTTCACCGACGGTAAGCGTTGGGGTTGGTTCCCATCAGTATCTGTAGGTTGGGTAATGACCAACGAGAAGTTCATGGAGAGCACCAAGAGCTGGCTCGACTTCTTCAAGATCCGTGCTAGCTGGGGTCAGAACGGTAACAAGGACATCGACAAATACCAGTATCTGGCAACTATCGCTCTGTCTGGCGACGCATTCGACAGCGGTTACAAGTTCTCTTCTGACAACACGATTTCTGTTTCAGGTACCCCGAATCTGGGTGCATACGCCAACATCGTACCGAATCCTGACCTGACTTGGGAGACTTCTGAGCAGCTCGACTTCGGTTTCGACGCACGCTTCCTCAACAGCCGTTTGGGCTTGACCTTCGACTGGTATAAGAAGACTACGAAAGACTGGCTGATTGCCGGTCAGATGGTTTCCGTCTACGGTACCAATCCTGCTGCCATCAATGGTGGTGACGTGAAGAATACGGGTGTTGAAATCGCACTCTCTTGGAACGACAGAATTGGTAAGGACTTCAGCTACAATGCAAGTGTAAACTTTGCTACCAACAAGAACGAGGTAACTCGTATCGCTAACCAGAATGGATACATCAACGGTCCTGGCAGCGTCCTTTCTCAGGGTACAGAATACATCTACCGTGCTCAGGAAGGCAAGCCCATCGGTTACTTCTACGGCATGTCTTACAGTGGTATTTGGCAGAACCAGGCAGAAATTGAAGCTGCACGTCTGGCAGGTAAGGCCGTTCTTGACAACGCACAGCCTGGTGACTGCATCTGGGACGACTGGAACGGTGATGGTTTGATTACTTTCGCAGAAGGTAAAGATGCAGACGGTAACGACCTTTGCGACCGTCACGAGATTGGTAATCCTAACCCCGATGTCATGCTGGGTGTGAACCTCGGCCTGAGCTGGAAGGGTCTTGACTTCTCTGTAAACGGTGCCGGTGCATTCGGCATGCAGATCATGCGTTCTTACCGTTCGTTCAGTGATGCTCCTTACCAGAACTACGATACCACGATTCTGAATCGTTGGCATGGTGAGGGTACCTCAAACAGCCAGCCACGCATTTCTGCTACTGGTCACCAGAACACGAACTGGGTATCTACCCGCTATATGGAAGATGCTGACTACTTCAAGATTAAGACTATCACGCTGGGTTACGACTTCAAGAAGATCTGGAAGGCTTGCCCGCTGCAGCAGCTTCGTCTGTATGTCCAGGCTCAGAACCTCGTGACCTTCACCGGTTACACAGGTCTCGATCCTGAGGTTGGTAACAATGCTGGTGGCACTGGTTGGGCATCAGGTATTGACCTCGGTCTTTACCCACCGTCTCGTACATATTTGGTTGGTGTAAATCTTAAATTCTAATTCGATAATCAGTTATGAAGAAATATATTTTATCATCGTTAGCTGTTTTGTCTGCAGCAACTTTGTTTACAGCTTGTAACGACAATCTGGACACAGATCCTCGTGTAACTGAGATGACCGCTGCAACATTCCCCGGCAAGCCTGGAGATGTTGACGCTTTGAATGCTGCTACCTATAGTATCATGAATACGCTGGGAGGTGGTGACAATAGCGGTATCTTGAACAATCCTTACTATTGGTGGTCAATGATGTCTGACGACAACTACGGAAGTGGTGGTCTGCAGGACAAAGAGGCCAAGTCGCTCCATCATCTGGTGATGTGCAGTGTTGACCAATATGAATACGATTTCACGCTTCTCTATGGTGGTGTTGCTCGTGCAAACACTCAGATTGAGACCATTGACAATGTGGATTGGACTGATGCACAGAAGCCTCTGCGCGACCAGCTCCTGGGTGAGGCCTTCTTTATGCGTGGTTTCTATAATCTCTTGCTGACCCAGATGTATGGTGATGTACCTCTGATTACCTCTACAGTCATTACTGACGAGATGCAGACCCAGGTAAGTGCTGAGGAAGTTATTTATCCTCAGATTATCGCTGACTTCTTGTCTGGTATTAAGCTGATGGACGAGAAATCTGGATATGGCGTACAGGGTGACGGTCACGCCAACAAGTATGCTGCCGAGGCTTTCCTTGCCCGCGCATATATGTTCTGGGCAGGATTCTATAAGGGCGTAGAAGATCTCTCCAAGAGTGATGCTACCATGGAACTCCTTAGCCGCACTGGTGAGGCTATCGCTCAGGAGGGTCTTGACAAATCATCTATTTCTAAAGAGGATGTAAAAGGCTATCTGAAAGACATCGTTGCCAGCGGCCGTTACAAGCTCCTGAAGGACTTCCGTTCACTCTGGCAGTACTCTAACAGTAAGCTTTGGGCAGAGGCTCACGATGGTGAGGATGGTGGTAATGCTGAGGGTACTCATGCTTACGCTTTCATCGCTGACATGGATCCTAATGACTGCTTCGATATGCCGGGCAATGGTAACGGCAACGACGAGGAAATCTTCCAGATTCAGTTCTTGAATGCCTCTAAGTGGGAAATTGGCGGTACCTATTGCAACCCGCGTATGTATTCAAACTACCTCTCTTGCTTCTGGGGTCTTCGTAATGGTGCTACCAACGACAATGGTAAGCGCAATAAGACTTATCCGTTCAACCAGGGCTGGGGCCAGGGTACTCCTTCATGCAACATCTATGATGACTGGAAAGATGCGCAAAACAAACAAGGTCATGAATATACTGACATCCGTATGCTCGCTTCTCTGATTGACCTCGACAACGAGCTCGAGAGCTATACCTACGAGAAGGATGACTGTGAGGAGTCTGGCTATTCAGTGAAGAAGTATGCCGATGTCAACCTCGATGCCAATCCAAAGGATAACGACTCATGGTGGAAACAGGTTGAAGGTTACAGCTCCAGCTCGCTTGGTAATGAGCAGCAGGGTGACCACTTCCAGGACTTTTATCTGATGCGTTATGCTGACGTGCTGCTGATGCTTGCTGAGCTCACTGGCGAAGTTTCTTACATCAATCAGGTTAGGGCACGCGCCAATGTACCTCTGTTGGATAAGTACAGTCTGGAATCTCTTCAGGACGAGCGTCGTTGGGAGTTTGCCTTCGAGGGTCTCCGCTTCAACGATATGCGTCGCTGGTCTGGTTGTAAACAGCACGGTGAGGATTCATACGCTGCTAAGGCTCTTCAGAAGCAGGAAGGCAAGCAGATTGTCTGCCTTGGCGATAAGGCCAACAAGCGAACTATGCATCACATGACCTGTTCTTGGGCAAAGCGCTACGCTGCTACCAAGGGCTTCCTGGCTAAGCCTCAGACTCAGATTACTCTGATGCATGGTAAGTTGATTCAGAACGAAGGATGGGATGCTGCTAATGCTGAGGCACTTTATAAAGTAATTTATCAATAAATAAGTTAGTATTCAAATATGAAAAAGATATTTTTATTTTTTGCCACAGTATGTGTTATCGTAGCTTGCGATCCTACTCATGAGAAGATTAGCAACGACGGTCACATCACTGTTAAGGAGCTCATGGATAATACCATTGTTACTGCTGACGTGGCAGACAATGGCCAGTGGGGTAACGTCATTTACTGCACGACCTCTGCTCCTGTCAATGTAACGTGGAATATCGGTGGTAAGGATTTCATTGGTAACTATGCTACAAGGAAGATGAAGGTGAACAGAGATGATAGCGGTAATTATACAGATACCAAGTATACTGTTTACGTTAATGCTCTTTGTGCCGATGGTACGAAGTTGTTAGACAGTGTCATTGTAACCTGCCAGACTATCACCGACCCGCTCCAGAAGATTTACATCTATGGTGGAGATCCTGAGAAGGAGCCCCCATTCAGCCCTGGCGCTTGGGATGCAGCAGCTATGCGTTTCAGCTCTACTGAAGGTGCACACCTGCCCACCATTCCCGATGATGTTTACTTCGGCCTGAAGACCCTGATCTTCGACATCTCAGATGCTGATGGTGTTGATTTGAAGGTCATGAACGGTTGGTGGAGTAACACCTACTACGACCATGTTGTATGGAAGGATGGTCTGAACGAGCTTCAGATTACCGAGACCATGGCTAAGGAGTGTGCTAAGGGCGGCGAAGGCCGTGACCTTGACCTCATGCTCTACGGCGGTACTATGACTCTCAAGTCTGTTTACTATGAGGAATAATCATTCCTTATCAGTATAATTAATAATGGGCTGGCTCAGTAAAATGAGTCAGCCCTTTATAGCAAAAAAGATGATTAACAAAAAAGTATCTAGTGTTATCCTTTATGGAAGTCTGCTGGCTTTCATCGCATTTGTCGTTTATATCCTATTGATCAATCAAGAGGTATTCTATACGGCACACGACCGGTCTGAATTCCTCTACGGAACCCCCTTCTTCTACACGCTGCTCTCGAAACCCTTCGGCCTGATGCAGTATGTGGGAGCATGGCTTACGCAACTGTTCTATCATCCTGCCGCAGGTGCAGGTGCACTGGTAGCTATCTGGACGCTCATTTTCATCGTGGGTGCAAAAGCATTCCGGTTACAGGGAAGTGCCTCCGCACTAATGCTCTTGCCTGTAGCCTGTCTGTTAACCTCTGTTGTCGATTTGGGTTATTGGATATATGTATCCACCATCAGAGGTTATTGGTTCTCGCAGTCAGTAGGCTATCTCGCCATGCTGCTACTCCTATGGGCAGCGCGCACCACCCCCCGTAAATGGCATCTGGTCTGGTATCTGATAGGCTTTTGCATCTATCCCCTGCTGGGGTGGTTTGCCATGCTTTTCGTGCTTTGTCTGGCACTTTGCGAAAAGCCCACCTGGCGCGAACTCGTGGGCTTTGTATTGCTCATCTTTACCGCCAGCATCTGGCATACACAATTCTATTCGAATCTGCGATTCGACGATGTCGTGCTGGCTGGCCTCCCCCGTTTCATCACCCCAAGCGACAGCAGCGAGCATCTCTCCATCCCGTTCTGGGTGTTAGGTGCCGTCTCTGCCCTTATTCCGATATGTAGCCGCTATCTGGCGAAATGGTTTATTCCTGTACTATGCGCCGTTGCTGGCATCGTCTTTACTTCGACGCAGATGTTCTACGACAAGAACTACATCAACGAGATGCGCATGGTTCGCTTAGCCGAGGACGACAACTGGAAGGAGGTGCTCAGCATTGCAGCCGAGAGCCCCCAGCCTACTACCACGATGATTTTCCTCAAGAACATCGCCCTGGCAAACGAAGGCGGACTGTTCGAACGTTCGTTTAAGTTAGGCAACAGCACCAATCCCCTCTATAACCCCGATTCGCTCCACGTCACCCTGCTGGACATCGCATCGCCGCTGGTTTATTACAACTACGGCATGATGAACGAAGCCATCCGTCTGAATTTCGAGAATGCCATACAGGCAGGCTTCTCGCCCTTCTATCTGAAGGTACTCTCCCGCTGCGCCTTGGCTTGCGGAGACAAAGAACTGTTGGAGCGCTATACCACCCAGCTGCATCACCATCTGTTTTATGATGACTGGCAGCCGGCTCCAGTCACGGAAAACGTCAAGGCACTGCAGAAAGCCTACCCCGACGAGCTCACTGGCGTAGAGAACAGCGACAGCTATGTAGTCAACAGCATCAGTCTCTGGTACGATTCCGACAGTAAAGTGGCTTCTGAGCAGGCGTTGCTCTATGCCATGCTTCGTTGCGACTCCCGGCGTTTCTGGTTGGCATTGCGTAAATATGTGCAATTACATTTAGACGAGGAATTTCCCGCGGAGGCACAGGAGGCCTATATCTTGTTTATGGATAAAGCCCCGGAAGAAAAACGCATGATGCTCCCCGTCAAGGAAGATATTTTCAAGCGCTACAAGCTGTTCTGGGAAGACCTCGAACACAAGGCCAAACCCGGCATGACACTTGAAAAGGTCGGTGAAGAAATGCGCAAAGACTGGGGAGACACCTATTGGTGGTACAACATCTTTGGCAAAAAAGTTCCTGTTTTAAACGGCTATACCGGTCATGAAGTTCACTCGTAAGAAAAAAGTAATAAAAATGAAAGCAAATAATCGTTACAAGGGAAGAAGATGGGTGAAAGTGTTTTTACCTATTTACCTCTTTACCTTTTTATCTTTATTCTTGACGTCGTGTGCCAACCACCCCGACGTGCCTTCTTCCAGCAAGGAGGCCAAGAGCCTGCCAGCCATCTACCCCGACTATTGTAATGTCACTGTGCCATATAATATTGCGCCCCTCAACTTCATGCTCCCTGCGGATGAATACGAGGCATGTGTGGCACGTATCACCACGCCTGACGGCCAGCAACAGACCTACGGCAGCGGCGTGAAGGTGCAGATTCCCGAGGAAGAATGGCACGAGATGCTCAATGCCTCGAAGGGCAAGAGCCTCAAAGTCGAGGTCTGGGGAAACAAATCGGGCGAATGGCTGTCGTTCAACCCCTTTGAAATCCGCATAGCCGAAGAGCCTATCGACGAATACATCTCGTATCGCCTCATCGAACCGTCGTATGTCGCCTGGACCTACATGGAGATCGCCCAGCGCAACCTCACCACGTTCGAAGAGACGCAGATCTTCAACAACGAGATTACCATGAACGACAGGAAGATAGGCCAGTGCATCAACTGCCACAGCTATCAGAACTACAAGACCGACAACATGCTCTTCCACGTGCGTCTTGCCAATAGCGGTACCGTGCTGGTGAACGACGGCAAGATTTCACGAGTCAATATGAAGCGCGACTATACCATTTCCTCGGGAGTCTATCCCGCATGGCATCCTACCGCCAAGCTGATCGCCTTCTCGACGAACAAGACACGACAGGGATTCCATACGCTCAATCCCAACAAGATTGAGGTTTACGATTTGGAGAGCGACCTGATTCTCTACGATGTGGAGACCGACTCGGTGCAGGTCGTCAGCAACGACTCCACGCTGCTGGAGGTCTATCCCACATGGTCGCCCGACGGCAAATGGCTCTATTACTGCAAGACGATTCCACTGCCCGAAGAGATGCACGATAAAGACATCCGTACCACCTATCCGAAGGTGCAATACAACCTCTATCGCCGTTCGTTCGACGTAGCAACACACGCCTTCGGCGATGAGGAACTGGTGTACGATGCCGCCGGTAACGACAAGAGTGTTACCCTGCCGCGCGTCAGTCCCGACGGGCGTTATATACTCTTTGCCTTGGGTCAGTACGGCTGTTTCCATATCCGACATAATGATGGCGACATCGTCTGTATGCCGCTGGACCAGGATTCGATAGCGGCTCGCACCCAGAATCCGCCGTTCCTCGACATGACCAACGCCAACAGCGAAGGTCGCCCCGACAGCTATCCTTCGTGGTCGAGCAACGGCCATTGGATTATGATTGCCAGCCGCCGCGACGATGGCAATTTCTGCCGCGTCTATTTCTCCTATTTCCACGACGGGAAAGTGGAAAAGGCCTTTATGCTGCCACAGGAAGACCCCGAGCACAACACCTTCCTGCTGAAGAGCTACAACCGTCCTGAGTTCATGGTGGAACCAGTTACAATCAGCGTCGATGAATTTAGCAAGGTGTTTGACAAGTAGTCTGTTCGGTGTGGCCGTGCTGCTCTTTTTCGCACTGGCCTATCCCCATCATTTGCATTATCAGGAGCAGTTCCAGCTGTTCCTTTTCGACAGCACCTACGTCTGGGATATTGTCCGTCATCCAGGAGGCGTTGCCGACCTGTTAGGACGTTTCTGCACGCAGTTTTTCCTGTATGCCTGGGTGGGCGCTGCCATCATTGCCATCCTACTTTCGGCAATACAACTCCTAACCCTCCGCCTTCTCACTTCTCACCTCTTCTACGGCCTTAGCTTCGTCCCGTCCTTCCTACTTTGGCTATTCCTGCTTGACGAGAATGCACTGATGAGTGGCGTCTGGGCAGTCCTGCTCACGCTGCTTGTTGCTTGCGTCATCGTCAAATTGACAAGCGGATGGATGCGACGCATCCTACTCATCCTCGCCATTCCTGTCCTTTACTTTTTGGTAGGCCCTGTATGTCTCCCGATACCCATCGAGAGCCTGTGGCTTGGCATCCATTACTACCGCTACCCCACCGTATTTCCGTGGCTCCTTTGGGGTGCTGCCCTATCTATTTGGATGATTTTCGGGTTGTATCTCCTAATCCGTCGTCGTCAGGTACATTCCTCTCGCCTCTCATCTCTTATTCCTTATCTCTCCTTTGCAATCGTTGCAGTCATCATGGGCTCCTACGCCTGGAAGAACGCCAATTTCAAGGCCGAACGCGTGATGCAATACGACTTCATGGCGCGCCACCAGCAGTGGAACCGCATCCTTCAGACCATCAGTGCCGAGAAGCCCAACAACCAAATCGGTGTGACGGTACAGAATCTGGCTTTGGCGATGAACGGTATGCTCTTGGAACAAATGGCTAATTTCAATCAGAACGGCATTGCCGGTCTGCTGCCCGACGTCAAGGAAGACGCTACGAGCCCTCTGCCCACCGCTGAAGCATTCTATCAGCTGGGCATGATCAATGTTGCCCAGCGAACGGTCTTCGAGGCTCAGGAGGCCATTCTCGACTTCCAGAAGAGCGGTCGCTGCTACCAGCGTCTGGCACAAACCAACCTCATCAACGGCCAGTACGAGGTGGCCCGCAAATATCTCTCCGCCCTGCAGAAGACCCTCTTCTATCGCGACTGGGCCAACGAGACCCTGCCGTTGTTGGGCAACGAAGAGGCCATTGCCCGTCACCCCGAATACGGACGCCTGCGCCAGTGGGCTTACAAAGATGAATTCTATTTCAGCGACCATGTGACACCCGAGATGCTCGAAAGCCTCTACTTCGGCAACACCGACAATCGCATGGCCTATCAATACCTCTTGGCTTACTATGTGCTGACAGGCGACCGCGAAAGATACAATCAATTCATGTCCAAAAAGCAATGAGAAAAATCGTTTATTGTTTATTGTTTATTGTTTATTGTTTCGCCGCTTGCACCGAGACCGTCAGCGATGCCAAGCAGGAGACCGCTCAGCCCAGCATATACCCCGACTACATCGGTGTCACCATACCCGTCAATATCGCACCGCTCAATTTCAGCATGGCCGACGATGAAGCCTTGCTTGTTGATGCCGTCATTACCAACCGCCAAGGCCACACGCTGCACAGCCAGGGCGACGATGCCGTCGATTTCGACCTTGACGACTGGCACGCGCTGCTCGCCGACACCCGTGGCGACTCGCTCACCGTCACCGTGTCCGCCAAATACGACGACGGCTGGCACACCTATCGTCCCTTTGCCCTCTACGTCAGCCCCGACAGCATCGACTACGGCCTCTGCTACCGCCTCATCGAACCCGGCTACGAGGTGTGGAGCAAGATGGGCATCTACGAACGCGACCTCTCGTCGTTCGATGAAAGCGCGCTCATCGAAAACACCCAGTTCGAGGGTTGCATCAACTGCCACAGCTTCAACCGTGGCAACCCTGCCGACATGAGCCTCCACATCCGAGGCCCCCACGGTGCCACCCTGTTGCGACACGACAATAGTCCATTCACCGCCTACAACACCAAGACCCCGCAGACCCTCGGTCTCTGCGTCTATCCCTACTGGCACCCCTCAGGACGCTATATTGCCTATTCCACAAATACTACGCGTCAGCTCTTCCATAGTGCCGACCGCAACCGCATCGAGGTCTTCGACGAAGCCTCCGACATTCAGGTCTACGACGTCGAAAAGAACGAGCTCATCCTCTCGACCCTTGTCAAGCAGGACTCCGTCTACGAGACCTTCCCCGTCTTCTCCGCCGACGGCCGCTCACTCTATTTCTGCGCCGCCCGTGCCCTTCCACAGGTTGACCAATCTGAGCAATCTGCGAAATCTGCGGTCCTGCTCGACTCCATCCGCTACAACCTCTGCCGCATCGATTTCGACCCCGCCACGGGAACCTTCGGCGACCATATTGACACTATCATTGACGCCGCATCGCAAGGTAAGTCCATTTCCTTCCCCCGACCCTCCTACGACGGCCGTTTCCTCTGCTACACGCTCTCCGACTACGGCCAGTTCAGCATCTGGCACCACGAAGCCGATCTCTGGCTTCTCGACTTGAACAAGGCGGCAGCCAGTCCCATGACCGGCGCGAATTCCGACGATACTGAATCATTCCATAACTGGAGTTCCAACTCCCGCTGGCTCGTGCTCAGTTCCCGCCGCGACGACGGACTCTTTACCCGTCCCTATTTCTGTCACATCGACACTGACGGCCGCGTCAGCAAGGCCTTCATGCTCCCCCAGCGCCATCCCCGCCAGTTCTACCGCGACCGTTTCTTCTCCTTCAACGTCCCCGAGTTCATCATCTCCCCCACCCGCTTCGACGGCCGCCAAGCCGCCCGCATCATCAACTCCCCCTCTCGCAAAGACTTCTCCGTCCGCTAAACGTTCAAGCAAGGACGTTGTTGCGTTCTTGCACGGCAGTTAACGCGTTCAAGCACGGCAGTTACGCGGTACGAGACCGGCAGTAAAAAGGATTTGCCTACAGCCAAATTAATGCGTGGCTACAGGCAAATAAATGTGTGGCTATAGCCAAATTAATATTTGACTATAGGCAATTTAACATGAGGCAATAGGCAAAATAGACGATACTCCCCCAAAAGGAGCATCTTTTGTTCAAGGTTATTCTTCATTTAAGTTTTTTTAGCATACGTTTTTATAAAAAGTATCAAAGAAAGGCAAAAAAGTATTATATGTTTTCGAAAAAAAGCATTACCTTTGCAACGTCTTAACAAATTGCGAGAACGGGCTTGCACCGTCTTTGCAACGTCTTAACAAACGCGAATGATATTATATACTATTAACTAATAAGCGAAGTATGAATTTAAATTGCAGTAAAAATTCTCTGCTGGCAGGATTATGCGCTATATTCCTGCTAGGCTATTCGCCGGTAACGTATGCCGCTGAGGGCAGTATTCCACTGCCCAACGAGGTGCAACAGGCGAAGAAGATTACTGGTACGGTGTCGGACGCCATGGGGCCCGTCATCGGAGCCAGTGTAGTAGTGAAGGGAACCTCGAACGGTGTTGCCACCGACTTCGACGGAAACTTTTCGCTGAGTGTCAATCAAGGGCAGACCATCGTGGTGAGCTACATCGGCTATCTGACGAAGGAGTTCAAGGTTGACAGTCGTAACAACTACGAGATCATCCTCGAAGAAGACAAGAAGATGTTGGACGAGGTGGTCGTCGTGGGTTATGGTACGATGAAGAAGAGCGACATCTCGGGTGCATCGGTATCGTTGGGCGAAAGCGCCGTGAAGGGTTCTATCATCACGTCGCTCGACCAGTCGTTGCAGGGTCGTGCTGCCGGTGTGTCGGCGGTGCAGACCTCTGGTGCCCCTGGTTCGTCGTCGGCCATTCGCGTGCGTGGTACTGCTACCATCAACGCCAATGCCGAGCCGCTGTATGTGATTGACGGTGTGCCTGTTCAGAGCGGCGGTACGTCGGGTGCCAGCTACGGTTTGGGCGACGCACTGGGTAACGGTTCGGTATCGACCATTTCTCCGCTGTCGACCATCGACCCGTCAGACATTGTCTCGATGGAGATTCTGAAGGACGCCTCCGCCACCGCCATCTACGGTGCCCAGGGTGCCAATGGTGTCGTGCTGATTACCACCAAGCGCGGTAAGGCCGGTGATGCGAAGTTTACGTATAACGGCATGGCAGCATGGAACCGTCAGACGAAGCGTCTGGACATGATGAACCTGCGCGAATATTCAGAATACTATAACAGCTATGCCGAAGTGGGCGAAGCAAGCCACGTGGGCAACCTCAGCGACCCGTCGCTGCTGGGCAAGGGTACGAACTGGCAGGATGCCATCTTCCAGACGGCTTTCCAGCACTCGCACCAGGTAAGTGCACAGGGCGGTTCCGACAAGGTGCAGTACTACGTCAGCGGCAGCTACATGGATCAGGAGGGTACGATTATCGGTTCTGAGTTCAGACGTTTCTCGGCCCGCACCAATCTGGACGCACAGCTGAAGAGCTGGCTGAAGATGAGTCTGAGCGTCACCTACTCCGACACGAAGGACGACCTGAAGCTGGCCGACTCGGACGAGGGTCTTATCGGTTACTCGCTGACCACCATTCCCTCTATACCTATATATAATGTAGACGGCACGTACTCGAGTGTTTCGCAGGAAGGATATACCAACCCGAACCCTATCGCTATGGCCATGATGGACGACATCCTGCTGAAGCGTCAGAAGCTGAACGGTAACATCTTCTTCGAGGTGACACCCATCGAGAACCTGGTTTGGCACGCTGAGCTCGGCTTCGACTTAGGATGGAACAAGGGTGAGACCTACGAACCGATGGTTGACCTCGGCACCTGGAAGCGTTCGAGCAACGAGAGCCGTATGCAGAAGAACAGCAGTACGTTCTGGCAGCTGAAGAACTATATCACCTACAGCCGCACCTTCGGCAAGCACTCGGCAACGGCCATGATCGGTCAGGAGTGCTGGGAGTCGAAGTGGGACTATGTCTCTGTTTACAACACGGGCTTGCCCTCTGACGCCGTACACAATCCCGCACTGGGTGCCGGTACGCCGCAGATTGGCGCAGGTTACGGCAGCAGTTCGATGGCATCGTTCTTCACCCGCTGGACCTACAGCTACGACAACCGCTACAACGCTACCTATACCTACCGTTACGACGGTAGCTCGAACTTCGGTCCCAACAAGCGCTGGGCCGGTTTCCACTCGTTTGCTGCCAGCTGGCGTTTCTCGAACGAGAAGTTCATAGAAGAGGCCGTCGGCAAATGGCTGTCGAACGGTAAGCTGCGCGTCGGCTGGGGTCAGACCGGTAACTCGAGCATCGGTGGTTACAAGTGGGGTTCTCCGCTGTCAACGATGGAAACGGCTCTGGGTACCAGCTACCGTCCCGCACAGATTGCCAACAAGTACGTGCAGTGGGAGAGTCAGGAGCAGTGGAACATCGGTCTTGACCTCGGATTCCTGAACGACCGCATCAATCTGACCATCGACTGGTATAACAAGGAGTCGAAGGACATGCTGATGCAGCTGCAGTTGCCCTCGTACATGGGTACCAGCGGTAACGGCTCCTCTGCCCTTGCTGCACCTTATGGCAACTACGGACGTATTCGCAATACGGGTGTTGAAATCTCGCTGAACACACATCCGCTGGTCGGTAAGTTCGAGTGGGATTCCGAATTCCAGATTTCATTCAACAAGAACAAGCTCGTGAGCCTCTCGGACGGTTCGAGCAACGCTCAGCTCATCGGTTACGGACAGTGGACCGACGTGGTGAGCCTCACACAGGCAGGTGAGTCACTCTACACATTCTACGGCTATGTGACCGACGGCGTCTATACCTCGCTGGAGGACATCGAAACCTCGGCGAAGCCCTCGGCCTACCCGACGAATGGCGTGTTCACGAAGAACTCCACCGTTTACGTTGGCGACATCAAGTATAAGGACCTGAACAGCGACGGCGTCATTGACGAAAACGACCGTACGAACATCGGTTCGCCGCTGCCCAAGTTCACCTTCGGTTTCAACAATACTTTCCGTTACAAGGGTTTCGACCTGAACATCTTCATCAACGGTTCCTACGGCAACAAGGTGGGTAACTACCTGAAGATGAAGCTGACGCACATGAACTCTACGTGGACCAACCAGCTGACCGACGTGGCCTCACGTGCTATCCTGGAGCCTATCGATCCTACGAAGGACTATTCGGCTGGTGTCGACCGCGGCGACGGACAGCTCATCTACAACTGGTATGACGACCCCCACAACGTCAAGCTGAAGAATCCCGGCACCACCATGCCGCGTGCAACGATTAACGACCCGAACGACAACGACCGTTGGAGCGACCGTTACATTGAAGACGGCAGCTACATCCGTCTGAAGAACCTTGCGCTGGGCTACAACTTCCCGAAGAACCTCATCAAGAAGTGGGGTCTGGAGAGCCTGCGCCTCTCGTGCAACATTCAGAATCTGGTGACTCTGACCAAGTATGACGGCTACGATCCTGAAATCGGTATCTCAACACAGAGCCCGAACGTCATGGGTCTCGATAACGCCCGTTATCCTTCGCCTACCACTTATTCGTTTGGTCTTAACGTATCATTCTAATATAAAAGTATAAGATTATGAAACTGAACAATATCAAATACATGGCAGTTGCCGTCATCACAGCCCTCACGATGTCGTCGTGCGATGATTTCCTCGACAGACCCACGGAGGACAGCTACAACACGGACAACTTCTACCAGACTCCCGACCAGTGCCTCAGCAGTGTCAACTACCTGTACAACTCGCCCTGGTACGACTTCCAACGTGGTTTCATCAAGGTTGGTGAAGTGCTCTCAGGCAACTACTACTGGGGTTCGTCACCCTACCTGAACTTCTCGGTGAACGGTTCCGACCAGGACCTGGTCAACATGTCCTACTCGCTGTGGGCTGTCATCGGACACGCCACCACACTGTATAATACGCTGGCTGCCACCAACGTGGCCAACAAGAACCAGTGCCTGGGCGAATGCCTCACATGGAAAGCATTTGCTTACTTCTTCCTTGTACGTTCGTTTGGCGATGTGCCCATCATTCACAACAACTCCAGCCTGCTGGCTTCCGGCGAATATAACAGTCTGCCGAAGGTAAAGCGTTCCGACGTCTACGAATACATCATCATGACGCTGGAGAAGGCGATGGAGGACTTGGAAGGTGTGAAGAATCCTACCGCCGGACGTATCGACTACTATTCTGCCGAAGCACTGCTGGCCAAGGTGTATCTCACCAGAGCCGGTGTATCGGGTGCGCTCAATGCCAGTGACCTGGCCAAGGCTGCCGAACTGGCCAAGGACGTCATCGACAACTCAGGACGCTCGCTGCTGGAGAACTACGGCGACGTATGGAAGCTGACCTCTAACCTCGCATCGGAGAGCCTCATCGCTTGGCGTTGGACGGTTGGCTCACAGTGGACCTCTCAGAATACGCTGCAGAGCGACCTTGCCCAAGAGGGTATGGACGAATTCGGTGACGACTGGGGCGGCTGGAATGGTCTCTCCGTCGACATGCAGGAGGCTTTCGGCATCAAGCTGTTAGAGAACCAGCCTGACGCATGGATTAACCACATCGACACCCGTCTGAAGGCTACGATGATGTTGCCCGGATTCTCGTGGGACTACCTGTGGCGCGACCACGGCGGCTTGGACTTCCTGCGCTTCCTCTACGACGACACTTACAACGCTGCCGCTACGGGAACGTTGCAGACTCCAACCGGTGCCAACTGCGTGAAGCACCTGTACGGAAACACTGCCGACCACGTTGCCGACCTGAACATCGCTCCGGCACGTATGGCGTACGCACTGGCTACCCACATCCTACGTCTGTCGGACATCTATCTCATCTACGCAGAGGCTAAGTTAGGTGCAAACCGCGCCACATCAACGGATGCCGACGTCATCGACGCCTTCTATGCCGTCCGCCATCGTGCCATTCCGAGCAGCACCCGTCCCACCCAAGTCACTTGGGAAGACATCTGGAAAGAGCGCCGTCTGGAGTTCGCAATGGAAGGCGACCGCTGGTATGACTATGTACGCGTGAGCTATTACAATTCCGACTTCTGCGTCAACGAGCTCGTCCATCAGAAGCGCAACGCCTACTGGGGACTGAACGACCTCTACAAGGAGTATTACACCACCGGCATGTGGAACGTCGACTCCTCGAAGCAGGGCTACGACACCTCTGTTGCGCCTCCTAACGTGAACGTCCTGCTGCGTCTCGACTCTGAAATCGGCAAGAGCTACTTCGCACTGCCCATGTCGTCTGAGGACGTGCTCTACAATCCCAACCTGGGCTCTAACGTAGAAGGTATCCACGTCAACGTACGCGAAACCTACAGTTACTAATCGTCAAAAGAATCTGTTATTATGAACAAGATGAAACAATATACGAAAGGATTGCTCTTTGCGTCGTTAGCACTGGCAGGCATCACGCTGTCATCATGCAAAGACCAACCGGACAAATATGAAGTGGCCGACGGAAAACCTACGGTCAACTACATCCGTTGCCTCTCGACAGAGGTACAAAACTACAACGACGCCGCAGACATGCACTATACCAACGGTGAACTGGTGCTGGAGGCTTCGCCCCAGAGCACGCTGGCACTCGTCGGCAGCAACCTGCGCAGTGTCTACGAGCTGTACTTCAACGACCGCAAGGCCGTGTTGAACACGAGCTACATCACTGACAACACGCTCATCGTTGACGTGCCGAAGGATGTGCCTATCATGGTGACTGACAAAATCTATATGGTTACGCAGTCGAAAGACACGGTTACCTACGACTTCCACGTCGTCATTCCGGCACCCGTCGTCACCAGCATGTCGTGTGAATACGCCAAGGCTGGCGAGCGCGTAACCATCACCGGCAGCTATATGGTGAACGACGCCGGTGTACCCCTGGAGGTGTATTTCACCGGTGCTGACGGTCAGGACATTCCTGCAACCATCAACAGCATTTCCGACGACTTCACGTCTGTGGAGGTAACGATTCCTGAGGGTGCCGCCGAGGGTCCTGTCACCATGACATCCATCTATGGCACCGCCCATTCGTCGTTCTATTATCAGGACCACCGCGGTATGCTGTTCGACTTCGACAACGGCCGTACACAGCAGGGCTGGCACGCTCGTACCATCACGTCCAGCGACTGGTCTATCTCCGGCAACTACCTCGTCTTGGGTGAAGGTGCCACGATGAGCGCTGACGGCGGATGGGACGACGGCAACAACTCGTTCGAATACTGGTGCGGCGACTGGAACACTCCTCAGGAATATCCCAGCCCGCAGGGTGTCCGCCTGTTCGATGTCGTCGACTTCTCGGCTGCCGAGACCCTGAACCTGAAGTTTGAGATGTGCATCCCTGCCAGCAACGCCTGGGCAGCCGGTGCCATGCAGATCATCTTCGCGCCCACCAACTACGTGACGCTTGGAGGTGGCACTCCCGACATCTATGGTGACGCCGTGACAGGTGCCAACAACATCTTCTTCCGCTGTCCGGGACAGAGCGACTGGGATAGCAGCGATTACTTCTCGAAGATGAATCCTCTGCCGCGCGCCCTCTACCGTCCCTGGACGGCTACGGGTTCCTTCGATACGAGTGACCAGTGGATTACGGTGACACTGCCTATTGCCTCGAGCTTCGTCTACAGCTTCGACGGTTCTGGCCTGCCATTCAGTCTGCAGGAGAAAGACTTCGCCAGCCTCACCATCTTCATCGTTGGTGGCGGCATCGGCGGCACAGAGTGCAATCCTTACATCATGATTGACAATATCCGTGCGGTACCTAATAAATAAAATGTAAAAATTATAAAATTAAAGAATTAAAGTTATGAAGAACTTTAAGCATATATACACCCTGTTGGTGATGGCCCTCGTAGGGCTGTCGCTGGCAGCGTGCAGCAACGACGACCTGGACACCAACCAGTATAAGGGCGGGGTCAGTCTGAACGCATACGGCCCCAATCCCGTCATGCGTGGCGGTACACTGCGCTTCGTGGGTAGCAACCTCGACCAGGTTGCCAGCATCCAGATTCCTGGTGTTCCGGCTATCACCAACTACGACGTGGTCAAGTCTGGTGTTCCCAGCGAGATTCGCGTGGAAGTACCCAAGGATGGTCCTACGGAAGGCTATGTCACCCTGACGTCCAAGACCAACGAGACCATCCAGACGCTCAGTGAGCTCACTTATACCGAGCCCATCGAGTTTGAGAGCTTTTCGCCCGAGGCAGCCATGCCCGGCGATATCGTTACCATCAAGGGCGACTACCTGAACCTCATCTATTCGCTGGCATTTGCCGATAAGGTAATCATCGGCGAGAATGAGTTCCTCAAGCACGACCGCTATACCATTGAGGTTCGCGTTCCCGAGGAGGCCAAGACGGGTAAGATTGAGCTCTACACTGCCGACCTGACCGTATCGTCAGCCGAGGAGCTGGACTACCAGATCATCCCGTCGGAGAAGGCCATCGAAATCGGCACGCCGACCGTTACCAGCATCATCGGTCGTAACACGGCAGAGGCACTGGGCAACATCACCGCCAAGGCCGGTGAGGAGATTAAGATTACCGGTAGCTACTTCAACATGGTTGACGACGTGCTCATTAGCGGTGTCAGTGCTGATGACCTGATGATGGCTGAGGACGGCAGCGCCCTGAAGTTCACGCTGCCTGAAGAGTCTCCTGACGGCGACATCATCATCGTCTGCAAGTCGGGCGTAGAGGTACCTGTCGGTACGCTGACCACCGTGAAGCCTACCAACTGTGTGGCTACCCCGAATCCCGTGAAAGCCGGTCAGCCGCTGACCATCAACGGTAATGACATGGATCTCGTCGTCGACATCGTATTTGCCGACTTCACTGGTGAATTCGTGCTCTCCAACAACCAGAACATCATCAACACCAAGGACGCATACGCCGTGACGGTTCCTGAGGAAGCTACCGAGGGCACCCTCAAACTGATGATGGCCAATAGTCAGCTCATCGACGTGGCCTTCACGCTGGTGAAGCCTACAGTCACGGGCTACGACGTCAATCCTGTCAGTGCCGGTTCTCAGCTGGAGGTCACTGGTACCGATCTTGACCTCGTGAAGTATGTCACCTTTGGTGATGCCGCGAACGACGACGACAAGTTTGCGTACAGCGACGACGGCAAGACCATCATCGTGACCGTTCCCATGGCTGGTACGAGCGGCAAGCCTCAGTTCTATCTGGGCAACGGCACCTTCGTCGAAGGTCCTGAGCTGTCCATCAACGAGGCTGTCTTCTGCTACATCACCGACAAGATTTGGGAGACGCAGGAGATTGAGCTGGTGGCTGGTGGCGACATGAAGGTTCCCGTGGCCAATGGCGACAAGCTGACGGGTGTACAGATCAAGGGTACTGACTGCCAGTACGTCCTGGTCAATGGCAAGACCGAGCTCATTATCGGCATTCCCGACAATGCCGGCAAGGACAGCGAGCTGAAGCTCATCTCGTCGAACGGCGAAATCAGCTATATCGTCGACTTCACGCCCAATACCGAGGTCACCACCGTTCTGTGGACCGGTGCCGTCGATTTGGGTTCTTGGTCGCTCAACTGGCAGATTGGCGACGGTTCCTTCGGTGCCGACAATCCTAACATGTTCAAGGACATGGATCTGCAGGTCGGAGACGTCATCCGCGTCTACATCACACCGTATAACGACTGGTGGAACTGTAAGATCTACAACGGTCACTGGGCAGAGCAGCCCGAGGCTGGCGTAGCTGCCGGCATCGGAGCAACCTGCGAAATCAATCCCAGCAACTACAATCCCGAGGAGCACGGAGGATGCATTGAGTTCACGGCTACTCCCGAACTCGTAGAGCAACTCACGACGCTCACCGACTGGGGCTACTGCTGGATTTGGATGGGCGAAGGCGTCGTCATCACCAAGATTGCCGTGACCCACTATATCAGTGCCGAGACGACTGTCTGGGAAGGCGAAGCCGTTGCCGACAACTGGGGTAACCAGCCTTACATCCTCAGCGACGGCGGTACAGAACTGCTGGCTGCCGGCATGAAGGTTGGCTCGCTCATCCGCGTCTACATCACAGCTACCGATGCTGCGTGGAACTGCCAGCTGGTCGACGGTCACTGGAATCCGAACACGCCATTCCCCGGTTGCGACTACAACAACGGAAACTGGGATCTGTCAGCCCACAACGGAGCGCTTGAACTCTTAGTTACAGACTACGTTTACGAACACATCACCTCCTCTCAGGGCTGGGGCGGTTCATTCCTGCTCAATGGAGACAATGTAATTTGTACAAAAGTTACTATTGAATAATCAAATACGATAAGCATTATGAAACTGAATAAGATCATCAATACTTTGTCGATTGCAGCTGTGGCGCTACTTGCCACAGCCTGCAACGACACGGATGCACAATACACCATTACCGAAGTGGGGGCTCCAGAGTTCACTGTCTCAGACCCGTCGTTGGATGACATATTGCTCTTTGGCGAAAGGACCATCAGAGTCGCGTTTGACAAGAAGATAGGCTTTGCCACCAAGAACACCTCGCTCATTACGCTCAACGGCGTTCCAGTGAAGAAAGCCGTTGTCTATGGTGCCGACTCGATACTTACCGTCGTTGCCGACGTCAACTTCGACAGGGTTCAGACCCTCCACATCCCCGCCGGTCTCATCATCGGCCCGCAACACAAAGCTTACGATAAGGACCTTGACCTCACATGGGAGATCAAGGACCTGCCCGACAACGAGGCAACCCAGATGACCAAGAAGCTGGGCTGGGGCTGGAACCTCGGCAACCACTTCGACACCAGCGACGTCACATGGGGCTACTGGGACGGCGCCACGCCAACGGCAGCACTCTTCCAGCGCCTGGCGTCCTACGGTGCCAAGACCGTGCGTATTCCTGCTACGTGGACTTGCCACATGGATGCCACGAACACCATCGCCCAGTCCTATCTCGACGAGGTCGGTGACGTTGTCTCTATGGCCATCGACGCTGGTCTGAACGTCATTCTCAACACCCACCACGACTCGTATGAGACCGACCTCGGCTATGCTGCCAGCAATCCGGGAGAAGCCCAGCTGGACTCTGCACTCATCGTTGATTTGTGGACACAGGTCGCTGAGTATTTCAAGAACTACAACGACCAGCTCATTTTCGAGGTCTTCAATGAGATTCATGCCGGCGACATCTGGGACTCAAGCACCGATGCCGAGACCGACCTGCTGAACAAGTGGAACCAGTATGCCGTTAATGCCATCCGTGCTACCAAAGGCAACAATGCCACCCGTTGGATTGGTGTTTCCCACTATGCCGCCAACATCGACTTGACCATTGACAAGCTCCAGCTGCCCACCGATGCTGCCAACCGCATCATGGTAGGCGTCCACTGCTACGACCCCTACAACTTCTGTCTCGCTCCTGAGTCGTCAGGCGTCGACAGCTGGGGTCATAATGCCAATCCGCTGTCATCGGTAGCAGGCATGAACGAGGACTACATCCTGCCACAGCTCTACAAGCTGCGCAAGGTATACATCGAGAAGGGCATCCCCTGCTATCTCGGTGAGTACGGCTGCGTCTGGCAGACCACCGATGGTGCCAATGCCTTCCGCAAGTACTATCTCGAGTTCTTCTGCCGCTCTGCCTGGACAGCCGGTATTCCTATGATGGTTTGGGACAACTCCGGCAACGATGTCAGCAAGGGTGGCAACGAGGCCAACTACTACATCAATCACAACAACGGAGAGTTTGTTGCCGACGGAGCCGAGATCATTCCTATGATGATCCGTGCCTGCACCGACCCCGACACCAACTACTGGTTCGACGAAATCTGGGAACACTCCCCCGCCCCTGCCGATTGATCAGTGTAAATATATGAAAAATATTCTAACCATCCTTGCCGCCGCCTTGGCCCTTGCCTCGTGCGGCGGCAATCATCAGAAAGCCGACGACCCGCTGGCCGACAGCGGGCGCACCCAGCGCACCGAACACCTGCTGGCTAACCTCCGTGCACTGGGCGACAGCAGCGTCTACCTCTTCGGACAGCACGACGCCACCGTCTATGGCATTGGCTGGGAGGCCGACTATACCGCCGACTCCACCGTCCATCAGCGCTCCGACGTCCATAGCGTCTGCAACGACCACCCCGCCCTGCTCTCCTTCGACCTCGGACACATCGAGCTCGGCGACTCCGTCAATCTCGACGGCGTACCCTTCCGGCGCATCCGCCAGGAAGCCATCGCCCATTACGACCGCGGCGGCATGGTCACCCTCAGCTGGCACCTCGACAATCCCCTCAGTGGCGGCACCTCCTGGGTGGCCGACTCCCTTAAGGCAACCGAGTCGCAAACCGTTTCCGCCGTTCTGGATGGCGGCTCCAAGCACGAGGTGTTCCTATCCTGGCTCGACCGCGTAGCCGATTTCCTCAATTCGCTGGAAACACCCTATGGCGTCCGCGTTCCCGTTCTCTTCCGACCCTGGCACGAACATACCGGCTCGTGGTTCTGGTGGGGACAGGACCACTGCACTGCCGAACAGTACAAAGCCCTCTGGCGACTCACCGCCGACCGCCTTCGCGAGCGTGGCGTCATCAATGCCCTCTACGCCTACTCCCCCGGCACCGAGACCGACGGCGACGAAGCGCGCTACCTTGAGCGCTATCCCGGCGACGACATCATCGACCTCATGGGCCTCGACTGCTACTGCTGGGCGCCCGATGCCGACACCGTCCGCATTGCCGACTATGCCGCACAGCTCAACCGGAACCTCGCGATGGTCTGCGCCGTCGCCAAGCAACACGGGAAGGCCGTTGCACTCACCGAGACCGGCTACGAGTGCCTGAAGACCCCCGACTGGTGGACTCACACCCTCGCGCCCGTCCTCGAGCGTCACCCCATCAGCTATGTCCTCGTCTGGCGCAACGCTCATAACCGTCCGAACCATTTCTTCGGTCCCTACCCCAGTCAGCAGTCCGCCTCCGACTTCGTCCGTTTCTACAACGACCCCCGCACCCTCTTCCTCCGCGACGTCAACGCCCTCTACAATTAATAATGTGTAACCTTTTCCTTTGGAGAAGATTCTCAAAGAGTGTGGCGTTCTCTGCAGGCAGAGTGTGGCTTTTGCACTATCTTTGCAGGCAAATAATACAACATAAACTGAAACACGATGAAAAGATTATCATTAGCAATTATCTTTGCCTGCTGGACGCTGGCAATGGCGGCACAAGACGCCATCGAAGTGAGGTTCTTAGGAACGAACCCGGACATTGTTGACTTTGCATGGTCGCTGGCGACGGCAAACGACGACAACGAGGAAGGAGATGTTGACGAGTCGAGGAACGCCGTGAAAGCGGCATTGGAACGCTATCGCACGGGCGAACAGCAACCTGAAGGCATGACCATCACCGTAGACAAGAAGGCTGGCTACATGTTCCTAGAGTCGCGTCAGGACGGTTTCACGTTGAAGTGGGAGATGTGCTACTGGAACATGGCCGACAAGAAGCACAAGCTGTTGGCGTATTGCGTGGAGCTCTCGGAGAACGGCAAGCGCAGCGCCCCAGGACAGTACGACTGCCTAAACTTCTACCGCTACGACAATGCCACGAGGATGATGTCGGCGTATGACGCAGGGTTCGAGGTGGATTACTTCAACACCTCCTATTCCCTACCCCGCACCGGCAAGGACATCATTGTGACGCAGTGGAGCGAGAACGGAAGAGAAAAATGGCAGAAGACACTGAAATGGGACGGCAACCGGTTCAGCTACTGATGGTATAGCCGTGCGACAAGGGCACCGCTGATGTTGTGCCACACGCTGAAGATGGCACCGGGAATGGTGGCGAGCGGATAGGCGGCGAAATGGAGCGTAGCCAGACTGCTGGCAAGGCCGGAATTCTGCATGCCTACCTCGATGGAGACGGCTCGTTTCTTGGGATCGGCAAGACCCAACAGGCGGCCAATGGCATAGCCGATGGCCAAGCCGCAGAGGTTATGGAGCATCACCACCAAAACCACCAGCAGGCCTCCTACCAACAAGCGGTCGGCATTGTGAGCCACAACGATGCCCACCGTGAAAGCAATGACGACAGACGAGAAGGCGGCAAGATAGGGCGTAACGCCCTTGGTCATCTTGGGCAGGAAATGCTGGCACAGCAGTCCGACAGCAATTGGCGCGATGACGACATAGACAATGCTCAGCAGCATGCCTACGGTGTCGACATCGACCATGGTGCCTGCCAACAGCCAAACGAGCATGGGGGTGAGCACGGGGGCCAGCAGCGTAGAGGTGGCTGTCATGCCCACAGACAATGCGAGGTCGCCCTTGGCCAGATAGGTGATGACATTTGAGGCGGTGCCTCCGGGGCAGCACCCCACGAGGATGACACCCAGAGCCAACTCCTTCGGCAGCGAGAAGGCCCACGTCAGCACCAATGCCAGCAGCGGCATGACGGTGAACTGCGCCAGACAGCCAATCAGGATATCCTTGGGACGGCTGAGAACGATGCGGAAGTCGGAGGGCGACAGGGTGAGACCCATGCCGAACATGATGACACCCAGCAGGGGATTGATGGCCCACGTGTCAATCCACACGAACGATGCGGGCCAAAAAAGTGCCATGGCTGCCACGAGAACAACCATCACGCCAATGTATTTCGAAATATAATCGCAGAGTTTCTTCATCTTACCCTCTCATAGCCACTCATGCTCTACCCTCGCTGAATCGCAGCCTTGAACTTCGTTCGAGCCTGCTTACGCTCGGTAAAGCATGAGTGAACTTATGCTCTACCCTCGCTGAATCGCAGCCTTTTTCCGCTGATCATGGTCGAGAATGATCTTGCGGATGCGCATGGACTGAGGCGTGACTTCGACGAGCTCGTCCTCCTTGATATATTCCAGGCACTCTTCGAGGCTCATGACAACCTTGGGGATGATGCGCGCCTTGTCGTCGGTACCTGACGCACGAACGTTGGTGAGCTGCTTGGCCTTGCAGACGTTGACGACGAGGTCGTTGTCGTGAACGTGTTCGCCGACGACCTGACCGGCATAGACGTCCTCACCCGGGTCGATGAAGAACTTGCCGCGATCCTGCAGCTTGTCGATGGCGTAGGCAAAGGCGTTGCCCGTATCCATCGATATCATCGAGCCATTGACGCGACGCTCAATCTCGCCCTTGTAGGGCTGGTACTCCTTGAAGCGGTGGGCCATGATGGCCTCGCCCTGAGAAGCGGTGAGCACGTTGGTGCGCAGTCCGATGATGCCTCGTGAGGGGATGTCGAACTCGATGTTAGTGCGCTCGCCCTGCGTCTCCATGCTGGTCATCTCGCCCTTACGGCGTGTGACCATATCGATCATCTTCGAGGCAAACTCCTCGGGGACGTTGATGGTGAGTTCCTCGATGGGCTCACACTTACGGCCGTCAATCTCCTTATAGATGACCTGGGGCTGGCCGACCTGCAACTCGTATCCCTCGCGACGCATGGTCTCGATGAGCACGGAGAGGTGGAGCACACCACGACCTGAGACCACCCACTTGTCGGTAGAGTCCTCGAAGGGCTCGACGCGCAGGGCGAGGTTCTTCTCGAGCTCGTGTTCCAGGCGGTCGTTGATGTGACGTGAGGTAACGAACTTACCCTCCTTGCCGAAGAACGGCGAGTCGTTGATGCAGAAGAGCATCGACATGGTGGGCTCGTCGATGGCGATAGGCGGCAGGGGCTCGGGATTCTCGATGTCGCAGATGGTGTCGCCAATCTCGAACTTCTCGAGTCCGATGACGGCACAGATGTCGCCACAGTCGACAGCATCGGTACGCGTATGACCCATGCCGTCGAAGGTGTGGAGCTCCTTGATCTTCGTCTTCTCCATCGTGCCATCACGATGGGCTATGGTGACCTGCTGGCCGTCCTTCAGCTGTCCGCGATGGACGCGGCCTACGGCGATACGGCCCGTGTAGGAGCTATAGTCGAGCGAGGTGATGAGCATCTGGGGTGTTCCCTCCAACTGCTGTGGAGCAGGGATGACCTCGACAATCTTGTCTAACAAATAGGTAATGTCGGTTGTGGGCTTGTTGTAGTCCTCACCCATCCAGCCGTTCTTGGCAGAGCCGTAGACGACGGGGAAGTCGAGCTGGTCCTCCGTGGCATTGAGCGAGAACATGAGGTCGAAGACCATTTCGTACACCTCCTCGGGGCGACAGTTGGGCTTATCGACTTTGTTGACCACGACGATGGGCTTGAGGCCAATCTGAAGGGCCTTCTGCAGCACAAAGCGCGTCTGGGGCATGGGGCCCTCGAAGGCGTCGACCAACAGCAAGCAGCCATCGGCCATGTTGAGCACGCGCTCTACCTCGCCGCCGAAGTCGGAGTGTCCCGGGGTGTCAATGATGTTGATTTTCGTTCCTTTCCAATTGATACTGACATTCTTCGAAAGAATGGTGATGCCTCGTTCGCGCTCAAGGTCGTTAGCGTCCAACACCTGAGAGGACAGGTTCTGTCCCTCACGGAACAGATTTCCGGCCAGCATCATCTTGTCCACGAGCGTTGTCTTGCCGTGGTCTACGTGTGCAATAATTGCAATGTTTCTGATATCCTGCATAACTAAATTACGTAATTTCGGGTGCAAAGGTACACATTTTTTCCGAAATATTTGTGGGATTGGGAAAAAAGTTGTACCTTTGCAGCCGCATTTCGGAAAATCCGGAGCATTTGACGACGTAAACCGCCCGTGATTAGGCAGGGGAAGCGTCTGAAAGATGTCAATGCGAATATTTTTAATCACAATTAAACATTATGTATTTAGATCAAGCTAAGAAGACCGAGATCTTCAGCCAGTATGGCAAGAACGCACAGGACACAGGTTCTGTAGAGAGCCAGGTAGCCCTGTTCACTTATCGCATCAAGCACCTGACGGAGCACCTGAAGGACAACCACAAGGACTTCGGTACCGCACGTGCACTGACGAAGATGGTTGGTCGTCGCCGTAAGCTCCTGAAGTATCTTTACAACAAGGACATCAACCGCTATCGTGAACTTATCAAGGCCCTCGGTCTGCGTAAGTAATCTGACGGAAGATGAATCAAGAAAAAGGCACGCAAGATTTTGCGGGCCTTTATTCGTGCTGATTGGCGTTGACCTGTTATGATGCATCGCAACGCTAAAGGTTGCGGGGAATCCAGAACCAGAATGTAGAACCGATACCTTCATCGCCAGTGACGCCGATTTCTCCTTCGCAACGGTCGATGATGGACTTGCAGATGGCCAGTCCGAGACCTGTGCCTTGGACAAAGTCGTTGAGCTTGACGAAACGCTGGAACACGGAGGCCTGCTTTTCCTTGGGAATACCGACACCCGTGTCCTCGCAGTAGAAGTAGAGTCCGTCGACATCATGACGCTGCTCCTTGCGATAGCCCACGCGGATGTGCCCCTCCTGGGTGTACTTGACGGCATTGGTGACGAAATTGGTAAGCAGCTGCATGAGGCGACCTTTGTCGAGCGTTGCGGGACACGACGGATAAGGACTGTCCTTCTGGAACTCGACATCGGGATTCTCCACGCGCTGGGCAAGCGACTGACAGATATCATCGAAGACTATCGCGAGGTCAAGTTCCTCGGTTCTGAATGCCAAAGACTGTCCCATATTAGAGGCTTCGAGGATGTCGTTGATGAGTCGGAGCAACATGTCGCAATTGTTGCGGATGATGCGAATGAACTCGTGGCGTTCCTCGTCGGTTTCGACGGACTGAAGGAGTCCGCTGAAGCCCACAATGGCATTGAGCGGGGTACGGATCTCGTGTGTCATATTAGCAAGGAAGGCTGCTTTCAGGCGTCCGGAATTCTCGGCGCGCTCAGTCTCGACACGCAACTTTTGCTGGGCCTCCATGAGGTCGGTGACGTTACGGGCCAAACCGAAATACTCCTTCAGTTGTCCGTCCTTGTCGAAGATGGGCATGCCGCTGACTGAATACCAGCTGTGATTGGGGTCGAGCGGCGTACTGGCAAAGGGCATGATGGTGGTATAGGCCTTGCCAGCCGCCATTGCCTGAGTAATCTGCTCAGCAGCCTGCTGGCGGTACTCTTCGTCGATGGTCCCCAGATATTCCTCGATAGTTTCACTAAACTCAGTAACACCCGGCGAGCGCGTCATGCGTACAGCATTCTCGGAGGGACGGTAGGTCCAGATATACATCTGTGTTTCCTCCAACAGATAGTGTAGCTGACGCTCGTAACGGTTGATGGCATCGTTGGTGGCCTGTAGCTTGCGGTCGTGTTCACGCTGCTTGAGATACATGTTACGCTCGGCGGTGATGTCGCGATTGGTGGCGATATAATACACCAGACGGTTGTCGTCGGAAAAAATAGGGCGAATGCGGAACTCAACGTACTTGTCGAGCCCTAATGAGGGTTCGAACAAGTGATGGCAGCAGTGCATAACCTCGCTAGAGCCGGGTTGGTAGACACCCTTGACATTGGGGAAATCGAAGAGCGACGTCTCCCAGAAGAACTTCTTGTTTTTCTCGCCAATCTCACACAAATCAGCCATCTTCTTGTTCATGTCGAGCAATCGGCCGTTGGCATCGTAGAACGACATGGCAATGAGGTTGATGTCGAACATCTTCTTGTACTTGTTAGCGAGGTTCTGGATATGGCGTTCCTCGTTTACCTCATCGGTAATATCCTTGCCGGTATAGACTATATTGACCGGTTTACCATTCTCCTTCTCGATAATCGCATTGCCGTAGAACACACGCCATTGCGGATTCTCTGGGGTACCTGGATTAAAGCTCAACTGTATCTCGAAACTACTGATGGCACCCGCAGTCAGCTGCATATCGAGTTCATGCAGATGCTGAGCATCCTCAGGAGGCATACGCTTCATGAAATCCTCAGGCGTCATCTTCGGCACAGGTAACATGTCACGATACTTGTTTTGAAGCAAATTGGTCCGAAGGTCCCATTCCACAACATAATAATCTCCCATATTGAGCACTTGGTCCATCATCTGCCCCAGATCGGAACGTTGTTGTACAGTGGTGCGCACACGGCGGGTAACCAGACGCGTCAGCAAGAATACAATGATGACAGCTACCACAAGGGCGACAAATACAATGAGAGCGACAGGCGACGTGTCATCGTGAACGCGCTCCGGATGGAACCAACGGTCGTAAATCTTCTGCAGATCGCCAGCTTGTTCGAGACGGGTGTACTGGTCGTCAATGATTTCAATGAGATTGCGATTATATCCTATGATGCGCAACTCACCGGCAGGGATGGCAACTTCGTCGAGGACAAGACTATCGATACCCAACTCCTGAATCTTGCGATTGAGCGGCTGTTCGCCCCAAATGAAATATTTGTACTTGCCTGTGCGAATACCCGTCAGTGCGTCCTTGGGGGTATGGAACTCTGTGACGAAGTTAACATCGGGCATGATGCCAATACTCATTGCGGCATAGTCATCTTTCTTGACAAGAATAGTGTCAGTGGATTTCAGGTTGCGGAGAGGCGGAATGGGTGCTACGTCAGCACGGCGTACTGCCTTCAAGTTGTAATAGTTCAGATATTTATGGGTGGACACATAAGGGTGGTGCTTGTAGAAATAGAACAACGCATGAATGAGGTCGGCCTCGTGGCGCTCGAACATATTGGTGGCAACATGCCATTCCTGCATGACGAACTTATGGGGAATGTCGAGGCGGTCGAAAATCATGTCAAGCACTTCGATGTTATAGCCCGCAGGCTGACCCTCACTGTCGAGAAACTCGAAGGGACGGAAATCCCAGTCGCAGACGACGACCAACGGATGCTCATCGGTATACTCCGGGAAGTCGTTGGCAGCAGGCAGCGCCAAAGGCAGACAAAGCAAAAGGGCTAAGAGGGAAAATATTCTTGTATGCTTCATATCCTTTACTTTCTGATGATTTCAATGCACTGACACGGAACGGAAACCCACACGATGGTTCCCCGTCCGACCTCAGACTTGATACGGATTTTACCACCCAAGTGCTGGATGATTTCGTTACAGATAGCCAAGCCAAGACCAGAGCCGACATTGTCGGTGGTGTAGAATCGGTCGAAGAGACAATCCATCTTTTCAGTAGGAATGCCATCTCCGGTATCCTGAACAGCGACCATCAGTTCTTCACCATTATAATCATAGCGCGCGCGCACGAAGCCGGAAGAAGTATGTTGTGCCGCATTGATCAGTATCTGGTCGATGGCGATGAAGAGGTTTTGAAGGTCGACATCGAGAATCAGACGATCGTAAGGACTGTCGACCTCGTAACTGACGCCAGGTTGCTGATAGTTGGCCCAAGCAGTCTGACAACGTCCCTCGAAAGTAGCGGCAAGGTCGATAGGCGATGTTTTGAACTCAATCATCTGGGCATCGAGACGCGAGAGATAGAGAATGTCATTGATGAGCTTCAATAGTTTCTCGGAATTGTCCTTGATTTCCTTGATAAAGAACTGCTCATCCCCCTTCGAGTGTTCCCTGTCGAAGAGTTCGGCAAAACCCACGACAGAACTCAGCGGGGTACGAATTTCGTAACTCATATTCGTCAGGAATGCCTGCTGGAGGGCTTCTACCTCACGAGCCAGTTCCGTCTCGCGAGCCAGTTCCTCCTCAGTAGCCTTGATTTCGCTAATGTCACGAATCATACCGAAATATTCAGTGACACGGCCATCGTCATCGAAGGTCGGCACGAAGGAGAAATAGAGATAGAGGCGACGACCCTCCTTGGTAGTTACCAGCGACTTAACGGTATCCTTCACGGGAGTGCGTGTACAGTTGTCCATGCTGTTCATCAGGCGCTGGGCTGCCTTCTTCGAATCCTCTGCCGCCAGTGCCAAAAGGCGAGCCTGCGTCAGGCGGAGCTGCACGTGACCAATCTCGCTGTAGACTGTCAGCGTATGGGTATCAGGCGAATAGGTGGCAATGCGCACACCACCATTCTGCATCACATAGTCAATGTTGCGAATATATTCCTGCAACTCGGCAGTAGCCTGCTCCATCTGAACGATGTTCTTCTGCAGACGGGAGAACGACTTGGCCAATTCGGTGACGTCGCGCCCAGTACCATAAATAGCCAACAGGCGACCCTTGTCGTCACGAACTGGTACCAGCTGCAGTTCGTAGTACAATTCGTCGCGTTTCAGGAACCTGTTCAGGGGACGTTCGTCGTCAGGCGACTTGTATATCTGCGTCAGATAGGTATATTCCAGATTGTCAATAGTGACAGTGGGGTCGCCAAGAACATCCTGAATAGGAATCTTCCTGTCGATAACAGCTTGTACACCACCAGGAATAGCCTTGGAGGCTTTCTCATTCATATTGTCGATGAATCCGTTCTCGTCGTACGATACCGTATCGACCAGTGCGGTGTTGAAGATAGACTGATAACGCAGCATGGTGTCCTTCTGCTTCTGACGACGCAGACGCTCGTCAGTGATATTGGTGGTAGCAGCGATGATGACGGAGGGGTGCCCATGACGGTTTCGACGCAATACAGAGAAATCGACGGAGAAGATGAACTCGCCACCACTATGTCCCCTTGTGCAACGCACCTCCAGCGTATCCTTTTCCTTCTGCTGTTGAGCTATCTGCTGCAGGACATTGCAGAGTTTCTCGTAGTCCTCAGGAATCATGTAGTACTGGAAGAAATTGGGCGACAGGGGCATTTCCTCCTTGTTGCCTTTATTGTCAAGACTGCTGATGGTGCGCTTGGCAATATTGAACAACCAGATATGAACCTTACTGGTGTTGAGAATGAGTGCCAGACGTTCGTTGGACTGACGGACATTCTTCGACATCCGGCGTTCGTAGATACGGAATGCAGCATAGTAAGCCAGGAAAACGACGATGATGACGGCCATCACGATGACCAAGCGCCAAATCCATGAAGGGATGCCTGTCTCTTTGCGCTCGGGGTAGAACCACTTGTTCTGGATAGGTTGCAGGCGTCCTGTTGAGTTAAGATAACTGAAGACGCTGTCGAACTGCTGGAGCAACTGTGGATTGTTCGACATGAACTTATACTCGCCATGAGGAACGTTGACGGGGGTCAATTCGAGGTCGTCGAAATGGAACTTTCGAAGCAGCCACTTCAGCGACAACGTATTCCAGACAATCTGACTACCAGCCACACTATGGGCATGTTGAACGGCATCCTGCATGTCGTCGTAGGGAATGGCATTGTCGCCCCACCCTTTCTCTATCATCAGATGATGACTGAAACTGCCGTCGTGAACGATGACCCGATGATTTGCCAAGTCGTTGACAGTACGAATCACCACGGGTTCGTCCTTCCTATGAACAACGCTATGGGTGAAAATCTGGATGACGCTATTGCCGTATTGCGCATAATCGTTATGGAAATGGGCATCCATACCGCACATCAGGTCGGCACGTCCGACCTTTAGGTCGTTAAGGGCATTCTTCGTGGGTTTCAGCTTGATGCGATACGGGATGTCGAGTTCATTGCATATCAGCTTCAGCAGGTCGATGTTAAAGCCTACGGGTTCTCCAGTTTCGTTCAGAAAGGCATAAGGCCACAAATCCCAGGCATCCTCATAGACCATCGGATGATCCTCAGTGAACACCTTCACGCTGTCGTTCTGCTCCTTCGGATGCTGGGCCTTAGCGGTCGTACAGCACAAAGCGAGCAACACAACGACCAACGTGCGGAAACGTGGTATACGCAGGGGTCTGTATATCATGATTGTATCTGTTTTTCTTTCACTTCAAATATCTCGGCAGGAATCCAGAACCAGAACGTCGAGCCCTGGCCTTCTTCACTGTCAACACCAATTTCTCCGCCACACTTCTCGATGATGCTCTTACAGATGGACAGTCCGAGACCAGTACCCTGGATATAGTCGTTGAGCTTGACGAAACGTTCGAATACTGCCTTCTGCTTATCCTTCGGAATACCCGTTCCCGTATCCTCGCAATAGGCATAGAAGCCCTGCCGCCCGCTGCGTTCCTCGATGCGATAACCCAGACGGATATGTCCCTGATGAGTGTACTTCACGGCATTGGTCACGAAATTGGTGAGCACCTGACCGATGCGGTCGCTGTCCAGTCGCGTCAGCAACTTCTCGTAGGGGTTGTCTACGATAAATTCAACGGTAGGCTCTTGTACGCGCTGGGCGAGCGTCTTTGCCATCTCATTGAAGTCGTGGGCTGCATCGACGTCGCGCGGCTCTATCTTCATGGCGTTGGCATCCATCGTGCTGAGCTCAAGGATGTCGTTGATGAGTCGGAGCAACATATCGCAGTTGTTATGAATGACACGAATCATCTCGCGCTTGTCGTCAGGCGACTCGATGGCCTGCAACAAATCTGTGAAACCCACAATGGCGTTGAGCGGGGTACGAATCTCGTGCGTCATATTTGCCAGGAACACTGACTTCAGACGTCCTGAGTCGTTGGCACGTTCCGTCTCCCGTTTCAACTGCTCCTGCTTCTCCATCATACCCGATATGTTTCGTATCAGTCCGAAGGCTTCCTTTACCTTTCCGTTTTCATCATAGACGGGGATGTTGTTGATTTGGTTCCATTGTATTTCGTGACCTTCATGGAACACGGGACGCATTTCGGCCATATATCCCATGGGCTGCGAGAAGTAGGTGTAAGGATCCTGGAAGCCCAGACGCGGCATCTCCGGCTCGTTGACGAAGTGCGACTCAATCTCGTCGAACGACATTTCAAGTTCTACGGTTCCCAAACCCTTGTAGAAACGTACTACCCGTTCGTCGAAGAACAGTCGGAAGGCACGCATGTCGCAAGCCTCCATCATGTAGCGCAGTTCCTCCTCATAACGCATGATTTCGTTGTTCACCCGCTGAATTTCAATATCGTTCCGCTTGGCTTGCAGATACATCTCGCGCTCACCGGTTACATTACGCACTGCAAGGGCGATGTTCAGGAGCTTTCCCTCGTCGCTATACAGCGGATAGACGTGTAATTCCAGATAGTCGTGAAGTCCGCGCTCTGGAACAATACTCTGGACGCAGGCCCAGACTTCCTCAACGTTGTTTCTGTCAAGGATTTCGTTGAACGGCATTGCATCGAACAGGTTGGTATTCGAGAAATGCTCGTCATAGTTATCGCTGTCGAAATGGCAAATCTCACGCATGATCTTGTTCGCATCCAGCAACCATCCGTCAGGACTGTAGAACGACAATCCAACGATGCTGTGTTCGAAGATTGTCTGGTACTTCGCTGACAGTTCTTCCTCCCTTATTTCCTGTTCATGGAGTTCTGTTTCGTCGCGTAACGTACTGATGATACTCTGAGGAATCGACGTTCCTGCCTGAAACTCAACGATACTGAAATCGTGCATATATCCCCACTGCGGGGCACCGTCACCAAGGTTGAAGTTCCAACGATAGAAGAACTCATCCTGCTTATTCTTACCAGACATCATCCGATGGAAATGGGCAAGCGTAGCATCCCTGTCTTCAGGATGCAGGCGTTCTTTCCACTCTTCGGTGGTAAGCCCATTCTCTGGGAACAGGTGTCCGTAAAGACGATGGATATATTTCTCGCGAATGACGAAGCGTACCACGTTATTATCACTAATCTTCACGGCCTCCTCCATCATGTTTCCTGTGAAGTTGGTGTCAGCCAGGCGTTTCTTCACGCGTCGCACCACAATGCGGTTTTGAATGAGCATGCCCAGGAAGGCTATGGCGATGATCGCCAGCAACAGAGTGGGAAGCGTCTGAAGCGGCCAGACAAATGCTATTATAAACAGATATAAATAGGTAGTCATAAGGAATTACATGAAGTGGGGTTAAACTATTTCACGACGTTTCTCTATCACTGAGGCCTTGCAGGGGATGAACACCCATACGGTGGTACCCTTGCCAAGTTCCGATTGCAATTCGACAGTACCTCCCATCTGCTCTACCAATGCTTGCGTAATAGGCAGGTTAAGTCCCGAGCCGCAAAGCTCGTCTTGCTCGTCGCGTACGAAACGTTCGAAAGCGTGAGGCAACGTCTTTTCGTCAATACCGCGACCAGTGTCCTCAATACTGATGGCCAACTCTCCATGACGGTATTCATACTTTGTGCGGATAGTACCTTTCTCGGTGTATTTCACAGCGGTACCACACAGTTTCTCAATAACCTTGCTGACATGTTCCAAGTCGATGGTAACGAGCAACCGCTCGTAAGGATTATCTACGACGACCTTCACATCAGGACTGACGCCAGAGAGTCCGAGTTGACACCAGCTGTCAAAGAGCATGGCGAAGTCGGCCTCTTCCTTCTTGAACTCTATCATGTTGGCATCCAGTCGCGACAGGAACAAAATGTCGTTCACCAGTTGCAGCAACGAGTTTGAGTTCTGGCGTATCTCGTTCACGAACAATGCTTCGTCAGCCACGTCGTGCTCCGTCTCGAACAATTCGGCAAAACCAATCACCGTGTTCAGCGGCGTACGAATCTCATAACTCATATTCGTCAGGAAGGCTTGTTTCAGTGTTTCTGTCTCTTGGGCTTTCTTCGTTTCAATGGCCAGTTGCTGCTCCGTTTCTATCATCTGCGTCATATTGCGGCACATGCCGAAGTAGCGCTCTACCTGACCATCCTCATTGATGAGCGGAATCATATTGAACTGCAACCATATAGGACGACGCTTCTCGTCACGAATCTCGGTTTCTATCGTCAGTTCTACAGGGCGTCGTGTCTTATGGTCCATGCGGTTCAACGCACTGGAGATGGCACGACGGAAACGCGGCGTTCCCAAGCGGATACAGCGCAACTGCGACAGAGACAATTGGGTTTCGTTGATATTACTCGAAAGTTCCAGCGTAAATGTGTGGGGGTTGTAGTTTACCAGTCGCACCTCAGACACACGCAGGGCGTAATTCACGTTCGAGATGTATGTCTTAATACTCTTTGTTATCTCGCTGAGTTTCTTGAATCCTTCCTGCTGATGATGGAACGATTCCACCATTTCCGTCACGTTACGACCAGCCATATAGACACCTTCCAGTTCGCCATTTTCATTGCGGATAGGATTAATCGTTGACTCGTAATACATCCTCCCATGCAGTCCGAAGTCTTCAATATGGTAAACAGGATCCGTGTAATCACCAAAATCAACAATTGCCGATGTACGTGTATTCTCCATCTGCTGGATGTCGACACCACAGTAGAAAGGATTGTTCTGCAACAGGAAACCGTCACGGATAACCTCTTCACGATCCTTGACACCAAACTGACGACATGCCTTCTCGTTGATGTCTGTCAAAACACCGTACTTGTCGTAATAGATCATGTCCACCAACGACGATTCAAACACGGTCTGGTAGCGCAACAACAACTTGTTCACCGTCTCGCGGCGTCTTGCGTCGTCAGTCACGTCATGAAGGATGAACAGTAGGTCTTCCACCTCCTTGCGACTCTTACGGCGAGCTACGGATATAGAGAAATCGAACACCTTCCGCGAGCCGTCCTCCTTAGGCAATTCCCTCACCCTGACAGTAGCTGAGGGAATGCGACCTTCACCAATTTCGAAAACCAACCTGCGGACTTCCTCGATATCATCACGTTCGAAAAGGCTGGCAAACTCTATCGAATTATATTCCTTTGAGAATTCACCGCCTTCCTCGATAAAGACACAATAGCGACGCTGCATATTATAGAAACACAACTGCAGATGACTCGTCTGCAACACCAGCGACAGTCGGCCGTACTGGCTCAAGCCCTGCATCTTCGCATCCTGTTCGCGATAGTGAAAGACAAAATTGTAGAACAGCAGCACGAAGAATCCGATGAGGAAAAAGGCTGTAAAGTACGCTGTCATGTGCTGAAAGTCGAAGAGCCGTTCTACGTTGATTCCCACCTGTGCCATCGAGGGCGACGAGAAAGTCAGCAACAGGCTTCCGGCCATTGCTCGCTGGATGATATTTTTGCTACGTTTTAGGTCCATCTTGCTGTTAAGGAATAGTCATTTATACCATTATTGCCCACAAAGATAGGCAAAAAATAGACAATAACCAAATTTTTTATCAAAATATTTTGTATTTTGCTCACTTATTTGTAACTTTGTTGCCTATAAAACCAAAAACAGTACAATTATGATAGACGTTAAAGCAACATTAGCCTCAGCTGAAGAGCGCATGGAGATGGCAGCAATGTTCCTCGAAGAGGAGCTGAACCGTGTCCGTGCCGGACGTGCCAACGTGGCCATCCTCAGCGGTGTCAGAGTAGAGTCCTATGGACAGAAAGTTCCCCTCAACCAAGTAGCCAACGTGTCGACTCCCGATGCACGTACCATTGCTATCAAGCCTTGGGACCGCAAGCAAATCAAGGACATCGAGAAGGCTATCATGGACAGCGACGTAGGTATCACCCCTGAAAACAATGGTGAAATCATCCGCCTGGGCATTCCTCAGCCTACCGAGGAGCGTCGTCGCGACCTCGTGAAGCAGTGTAACAAGATTGCCGAGAAGGCGAAGGTCGAGGTTCGTAACGTTCGTGGCGACATCAAGGACAAGCTGAAGAAAGCCATCAAGGATGGTCTTTCTGAGGACAACGAGAAGGATGCCGAGCTCGAACTCCAGAAGCTTCACGACAAGTACATCAAGAAGCTCGACGAGCTGATGGAAGCCAAGAACAAGGAAATCATGACCGTATAATATTGAAGGGACTTGTCATTAAGAATACTGGAAGCTGGTACACCGTCCTGACGGACGATGGCCAGCTCCTTGATTGTAAAGTGAAGGGCAATTTCCGCATCAAGGGAATACGCTCTACCAATCCTGTGGCCGTGGGCGACCGCGTCTCCATAGAGGTGAGTGGTGAGGGACCAGAGGTAAGAGGTTGGATAACGGAAATCGAAGACCGCCGCAACTACATCATCCGCAAGAGCATCAACCTCTCCAAGCAGAGCCACATCCTCGCTGCCAACGTCGATCAGGCATTGCTCGTCGTCACCGTCAGCCGTCCTGAGACCTCCACCACGTTCATCGACCGTTTCCTGGCATCCGCCGAGGCCTATCGCGTACCCGTGATACTTATATTTAATAAGGTGGACATACTCTCCGACGAAGAGCTGCACTACCAGCAAATGATGATGAACCTCTATGAGACCGTTGGTTATGAGTGCAGGGCCGTCTCTGCTACGACAGGGCAAGGCGTAGAGGAGCTGCGCCCCTTGCTCGAAGGCAAGATTACCCTCCTCAGCGGCAACAGCGGCGTGGGTAAGTCGACGCTCATCAATCGCCTTGTTCCCCATGCCAATCAGCGTGTGGCCGATATCAGCGAAGCACACCAGACAGGCATGCACACCACCACCTTCTCCGAAATGATTCCCCTCACCTCTCTCACCTCTCACCCCTCACCTCTCACCTCTAAGAGTTGGCTCATCGACACCCCAGGCATCAAGGGTTTCGGCACCTTTGATATGGAGCGCGAAGAACTCACCAGCTACTTCCGCGAAATCTTCGAGTTCTCCAAGCAGTGCCGCTTTTCCGACTGCACCCACACCCACGAACCAGGCTGTGCCGTCCTCAAGGCCGTCGAAGACCACTACATCGCCCAAAGTCGCTATCAGTCGTATCTCTCGATGCTCGACGACAAAGACGAAAACAAATATCGCGAGGCCTACTAAGCCCCGCGATATTTTTTATTACATCAGACATCCGACATCACACATCAGACATCTTCCATCAGACATCTTACATATCCTCGTAAGTATCCAGATACGTCACGTGAGTCACCAGATACTCATCGACGCCGTGCTTGCCGTCGGCACCACCGATACCCGACTTCTTCACGCCAGCGTGGAAGCCCTGAATGGCCTCGAAGTGCTCGCGGTTGATGTAAGTCTCGCCGAACTCCAGTTCACGGCAGGCCTTCACGGCAATGTTCAGGTCCTTGGTGAAGATGCTCGAAGCCAGACCGTACTCGCAGTCGTTGGCATACTTGATGGCTTCGTCGATGTCCGAGAATTCGATGAGCGGAATTACGGGACCAAATGTCTCCTCGTGGATGATGTCCATATCCTGTGTGCAATTGTCCAGCACGGTGGCGGCATAGAAGTAACCCTTCGTGCCTACGCGGTGACCACCGCAGAGCAGCTTGGCACCCTGCTTGATGGCGCGCTCCACCTTCTCCGTTACGCTCTCCAGTGCGCGCTGTTCTACCAGCGGACCCATGTCGACGCTCTCGTCCTTGCAGACGTCGCCCACCTTCACCTTCGACATCTTGTCGACCAGTATCTTCGTGAATGCCTCCTTCACTTCCTTCTGCACGTAGACGCGCTCGGCATTGTTACAAATCTGTCCGTTGTTGCCGATACGTGAGTCGACAATCCACTGAGCGGCGCGCTCCAAGTCGGCATCCTTCATCACGATAGCAGGGGCCTTACCGCCCAGCTCCAACGATACCTTGGTGATATTCTTCGATGCGGCAGCCATGATACTCTCACCGGCGCCTACAGAACCCGTCACGCTGACAATGTCAATCTTCGGGCTGCCAGCCATCTCGTTACCGATGACTGAACCCTTACCCGTTACGATGTTGATGACACCTGCAGGCAGACCGATTTCGTCAACAATCTTACCGAACTCCGTACAGTTCTCAGGCGTGAGCTGACTCGGCTTGATAACGATGGTACAGCCGGCAATCAGCGCAGCACCGGCCTTGCGGGCAATGAGGAAGAACGGGAAGTTCCAGGGCAGGATGCCTGCCACCACGCCGATAGGCTTCTTCGTCAGCAGGATGGTCTCGTTCGGACGGTCAGAAGGGATAATCTCACCCTCGATATGGCGTGCGAAGGTAGCCATATACTCGAAGTAGGCAATCGTGGCGCCCACCTCTATCGAGGCCCATGTGCGCGTCTTTCCCTGCTCACGCATAATAATCTCCGTAAATTCCTTCTCGCGTTTCTTGATGCCCTCGGCCATCTTCAGCAGATAGCCGGCGCGCTCGATGGCGGGCGTCTTGCCCCATGCCTTCTGTGCAGCGCGTGCTGCATCCAAAGCGCGGTTGACGTCTTCGATGGTTCCTTCCGGCTGACGGCTGATCACTTCCTCTGTCGAGGGGTTCAACACGTCAATCCACTTGCCGTTCGAGCTCTCGCAGAACTGGCCGTTGATGTACATTTTTAAGTCTTTCATACGTGTAATAATGTTTGTTTTAGTAGGTGAATAATATATGAATTACATTCTCTTGACACTCTGTTTCCGTCCGTTCTCGTCGGTATATTGCTCAATGACGATGCCCTGATGCTGCTGTCCGTCCGTCAGTCGGCGGCCTGACAGGTCGTAGCGCTCGGTCTTCACCACCTTGCTGCCCTCCACCTCATGGATGCCGGCCGAACCAACCTCCGTGGCCTGCCAACTGTCCAGATAGACGCCAGTGCCTGAGGCAGCGATGATAAACATGGTCTTCAGTCCATTACATACATTGGGATCCACATCTACCTCGTAATCCTGCATGTCGTCCGACGCAATGTTGATGGTGGCAGCTACTTTGCCGGTCTTTCTACTGAAGCGGACTTCTACGGTACCCTCACCTTTCGCGCGTACCATGAATTTCTCGGCACCAGTCTCGCCGAAGTCCACCTTGCGCAGCTGAATCCAAGCACCCTCAGCCATCTTCACCTGCATGTTTGCCGAAGCGTCGTTGCCCAGATTGCTGATGCGGCCGTTCTTCTTGACGTTCGTAAAGTCCTCGTACTCGATACCGCCACAGGTCGCCATCGTCTCAGCCTGCTGCTCCTTGTAGGGATTCAGCGTGCCGATGGCCTCGACACCCTCAAGATTTAGCGTAACCTTATTAATGGTCTGCGTACTCTCGTTCACCGTAGCCTTGTTCACGCTGATTGAACGATAGGTACCTGCACTACCGTCCACAGCATTCTCACTCTTCATTGCTTCCAACAAGGCTCCATTATGGTATATATGATAATAAGTACCCTTGAATTTCTGCAGGTGAGAGTGGTTGTTGGGCGACGTGCCTGGATGTGGACCATAAACGCCTTTGTATACCCATGAGTCGGGATCCATCGGATTATCGCTGACCATATAGCACATGGTACAAGTCTCAGGTGCCGACATATTGAGCCCGTGCTCCGCCTTATAGGCTTCCCATTCGCCAGCGGTCTCAGCACGGCTGGCCCAGTTCGAGCAGTAGGTGTACACATACTTCCCACCGATGACATTCAACTCGCTGGCCTCGAATTGATAAGGCGCAGGTAACTTAATAGCCGAACCATCAACGGAAATCATATCGCTATTCAACTTTGCGAAACCTGCATTGTAAGGCATAAAGTTAGTACCTTTATTGTTGGGGTCACCACCACCGAAGGAAATCCACCCTGTACCATTTTCGTCGATGACTACACCTGGGTCGAAACACCAGCTACAAGGGTTGACACCTGGAGTATTTCCTGAAATCATAGCGTTCGACAGAGGCGACTTCCAAGGACCAAGAGGTGAATCGGCCGTAAGCACACCAACGTTTACAGCCCAGTTGGCAAAGTAGAGGAAAAATTCATCCTTGTCAGTTTCTTCATTGTGGCGCCACGTCACAGAAGGAGCCCATGACCTATAGAAATTTCCACCCCACTTGGAACATATTTTGGCCACATCAATGGTACCATGGAAGGTCCAGTTCACCATATCCTCCGTAGAGAACACCACAAACGACTTGATGTCACCGTAACCATTGTCACCTTTCTTGCCGTTGGCAATGAACTGCTGGTGGTCGTTCGAACCATACACGTAGAGTCGTCCGTTGTATTCCAGCGCCGTAGGGTCAGCGCAGAATACGCTGCCACTGATGGGATTACCCTCGCTCGTGCTCTTGAATTCCTTCGCCAGCGTCTGTGCGTCAGTCTGAAGGCAAGCCGCCATCATGGCCGCCATCATAAATAGTTTCTTTCTCATCTTTCTCCTTTACAGTAGTGCATCGAACTTCTCCTGGAGCTTGGCCTTGGACTGTGCGCCGACAATCTTGTCGACCACCTGACCACCCTTGAAGAACAGGATAGAGGGGATGTTGCGGATGCCGAACTCAACGGCCAGATCCTCGTTATCCTCAACGTCGCACTTGCCAACGGTAATCTTGCCGTCGTACTCCTTTGCCAGTTCACTGATAACGGGACCAACCATACGGCAGGGACCGCACCATGTTGCCCAGAAATCTACTACTAACGGCTGTTCGCCATTCTTCAGACTCTCAAAATTCTCACTTGTGATTGTTACTTCCATAATCTTAATTTTCAATTAGACATTATACTGTTTATTTTCTCAATCTACTTCTTGCAAATACCGTGCCATTTTAATTGATCTTATAGCTGAGGGCCTCGGTATTCTCGATATATTGTATCAGACTGGTCTTTACGTCGACCGTCTTCGAACCACTGCGAAGCAGGACATGCTGTTTGCCTGACGAGTCGTGCAGCAAGAAGTAAAGCTGCGTCTTGCCAGGGCTGGTGCTGATGAGTTCGTTCAGTTCCTCAACGATTTGCTCGTTCAGCATGTCGGTAGCCAGCGAGATGGTAATCTTATCGATGGCTCTCTCCTTGACATCCTGCAGCAACTCCACATTGGTGACTTTCAGCTCCTTCTGGTCGCTATAGTGGAAGCGCGTAGCCATCTTGCCAGTGACGTAAACGGCAGCACCCTCGATGAATTTCCCGTTCAGGTTCATCCAGTCCTCGCCAAAAAGTACCAGTTCGCCAGAACCCTCAAAGTCCTCGAGGGTAACGATGCCCCAAGGCTTGTTGTTCTTGCCGAAACGCTGCTGAATGCCTGTGACGATGCCGCCCAGGGTGATGTCTTCGCGGTCGGTCAGTGCTGCACAGCGGTCTGCCAATTCGGCACAACGGGCATTGCAGAGGTTGTCGAGCACTATCTTGTATTCGTCCAGCGGATGGGCGGAGAGGTAGATGCCCACTAGTTCGCGCTCTTTGTTCAGGCGTTCGATGTCGCTCCAGCGGATGTCGGACTTGGGAATGGCGGGCGTCTGAATGGCAATGTCGCCGAAATCGCCGAACAGCGAGGTCTGTGCCTGTTGCTTCTCGGCCTGATAGGTCTGTCCGAAACGCATGATGGTGTCGATGAATGTCTCGCCTTTGTGATTCTGTACGAAGAAGTCCTCACGACGGATGCCAAACGAGTCGAAGCCACCGCTGAGTGCCAGCGATTCGAAGGCTTTGCGGTTGACTTGCCCGAAGTTGATGCGTTGCACGAAGTCGAAGATGTCCTTGTAGGGGCCGTTCTTCTCGCGTTCGTCGATGATGGCTTCTGCCACACCATCGCCGATACCTTTGATAGCCGCCAGTCCGAAGCGTATCTGACCATGATGGTTCACACCGAACTTCTGGTATGACTCGTTGACGTCGGGACCCAGCGTGGCGATACCCATCGCCTTGCATTCGTCCATCAGTTTCGTGATTTCCGTTATCTGGTCGCGACGGCGGCTCATGATGGCAGCCATGAACTCCGCAGGGTAGTTGGCCTTGAGGTAAGCCGTCTGATAAGCCACCCACGAATAGCAGGCCGCGTGCGACTTGTTGAAGGCGTAGGAGGCGAAGGCTTCCCAGTCGCCCCATATCTTGTCGAGTATCTTGGGGTCGTGACCGTTCTTCACGCCGCCCTCGATGAATTTGGGCTTCATGGCGTCGACGATGTCCTTCTTCTTCTTACCCATCGCCTTTCGCAGGGCGTCACTCTCACCACGTGTGAAGTCGGCCAGCAGACGGCTGAGCAACATCACCTGCTCCTGATAGACGGTAATGCCGTAGGTATCCTTCAGATATTTCTCCATCACGGGGATATCGTAGGTGATGGGTTCGTCACCGTGCTTGCGGCGGATGAACTGCGGGATATAGCCCATAGGTCCAGGACGATACAGCGCATTCATGGCGATGAGGTCTTCGAACACCGTCGGCTTCAGTTCGCGCAGGTATTTCTGCATACCTGCCGACTCAAACTGGAACGTGCCGATGGTGCGCCCCTGCTGGTAGAGTTCGAAGGTCTTGGGGTCGTCAATGGGGATGTGGTCCAAGTCGACGTCAATACCGCGCGTCTGCTTGATGACGGCGCAGGCTTCCTTCATCTCCGAGAGTGTCTTCAGTCCCAGGAAGTCCATCTTGATAAGGCCTGTCGACTCGATGACGTGACCGTCGTACTGCGTACAGTTGGTCTTGGTGTCCTTGAAGTCCGGATCGTCGGCCGTCGAGACGGGAACCCAGTCGCTAATCGGGTCGCGACAGATAATGAAACCGCAAGCGTGGATGCCTGTACCACGAACAGTGCCTTCCAGCATCTTCGCATATTTGATGGTGTTGCGCAAAGCGGGGTCGTTGCTGGCTTCAGCCTCCTGCAATTCGCGCACGGCCTTGATGGCATTGGGCAGATTCATCTTCGGCTGCTTGCCGTCCACATCGGGCAACCGGTCGGGAATGGCTTTACAGAGGGCGTTGACAATGTTCAGCGGCACTTTTTCCACACGCGCAACGTCCTTGAGGCTGTTCTTGGTGGCCATCGTGGCATAGGTGATGATGTGCGCACAGTTCTCGTGACCGTATTTGTCCTCCACCCATTTCAGCACGCGGCCACGACCGTCGTCGTCGAAGTCGGTATCGATATCGGGCAACGAGATGCGGTCCGGATTCAGGAAACGCTCAAACAGCAGGTCGTACTTCAATGGGTCTATCTTCGTGATGCCCAGACAGTAGGCTACCACCGAACCTGCCGCAGAGCCACGTCCCGGACCGACCATCACGTCCAGCTCGTCGCGGGCACTATTGATGAAGTCCTGCACGATGAGGAAGTAGCCCGGGAAACCCATCGTCTTCATGATGTGCAGCTCGAAGCGAATGCGGTCGTCAATGTCCTTGCTTCTCTCCTTTCCGTAGATTCGGTCGGCACCCTCATACGCCAGTTTCGCCAGATAGTCGGCTTCGAACTTGATGCGGTAGAGTTTCTCGAAACCGCCGAGCTTCTTGATTTTCTTCTCGCCCTCTTCTTGCGATAACGGGTTTTCCCCGTTCTCGTCGCTGGTAAACTCCCGGAACAGGTCGTCCTCGGAGAATTTCTGACGCCACTGCTCTTCCGTACCAAAGTCCTCGGGAATGGGGAAGAACGGCATGATGGGGTCGTGGTCGATGCTGTATATCTCGACCTTGTCGAGAATCTCCAGGGTATTCGACAGCGCCTCAGGCACATCGGCAAAGACCTCGTTCATCTCCTCGCGGGTCTTAAACCACTCCTGTTTCGAATAGAGCATTCGCGTGGGGTCGTCCAAATCCTTCGACGTCGCCAGACACAACAGGTGGTCGTGGGCTTCGGCGTTCTCTTGGTCTACGAAGTGCGCATCGTTCGTACACACCAGTTTGATGCCGTATTCGTGGGCCAGTTCGATGAGCACCTTGTTGGCCTGCTGCTGCATGGGGAACGTCTCGCGATTGGCACGGATGGCGGGGTCTTTCACCTCGTGGCGCTGCAACTCCAGATAGTAGTCGTCGCCAAACACGCGCTGGTGCCATTCGATGGCCTCACGGGCGCCGGCAATGTCGCCGTTCAATATTTTCTTGGGCACTTCTCCGGCAATACATGCCGAGCAGACGATGAGCCCCTCGTGGTATTTCTCCAAATCCTCGCGGTCGGTGCGCGGACGCATATAGAAGCCGTCCACCCACGAACGGCTCACCAGTTTGATGAGGTTCTTGTAGCCGGTATAGTTCTTGGCCAGCACGATGAGGTGATAGCCGCCCTGATGCTTCTTGTCGTCCTTCAGCATTTTCGACCCGTAGCGCGACACATACATCTCGCAACCGAAGATGGGCTTGAAGGGTTCCAGCCCCTCCTTTTTGCGTCCTTTGTTGATGCCGCCGACGTAATCGTGGAATTCCTTGATGCCAAACATATCGCCGTGATCGGTAATGGCCATGCCCTTCATGCCGTTGCCAACGGCCTTGTCTACCAGCCGCTTGATGCTCGACTGGCCGTCCAGGATGGAGTAATATGTATGTACATGCAAGTGTATGAAATCTTCCATAAAATGTGCAATATTTTCGTTTTCAAGCCTCAAAGTTACGGTAAAAAAACGAAATAACCAAAAAAAAAGCGAATAATGACGAATGAATTAAGAAATATTTTGTACCTTTGCACACAAAAGCAAGACAATTCATGGGAGCAAGAATAAAAAAACTGAAGAAAATCCGTATCCATCGTGAGGGCACCAACGAACTCACACTGAGTATGCTGGCAATCTTTGCCATAGGGTGCCTGCTTTGGTTTTTCGTCGAATCACCAATACCGTTCTGGGCTTTTGTCCTCATTTTTGGTGCTGCCTGGATAATGGCACTCAATTTCTACCGTTGTCCCATCCGCTATTACAATGGTGACACGGAGAAACTGGTCGTGGCACCTGCCGACGGTAAGATTGTGGTTGTGGAGGAAGCCGAGGAGAACGAATACTTCCACGACAAGCGTCTCATGATCAGCATCTTCATGAGTCCGCTGAATGTTCACGCCAACTGGTTCCCCGTCGATGGCAAGGTGAAGTTCGTTCACCACCAGAACGGCAACTACCACAAGGCCTGGCTGCCCAAGGCCAGCGAGGAAAACGAACATGCCGACATCATGATCACGACCCCTGAGGGTGAGGATATCCTGGTGCGTCAGATTGCCGGAGCCCTGGCTCGCCGCATTGTCACTTACGCCAAGGAAGGTGAGGAATGCTACATCGACGAACACCTTGGCTTCATCAAGCTGGGCTCACGTGTCGATGTCTATCTGCCCCTGACCGCTAAGGCCTGCGTCACCATGGACCAGCCCACCACCGGCGATCAGACGGTGATTGCGAAATTAGCGTAAAAGAAGTCCTTAAGTCCTGTAGTCCGTTGCAAAATATGAAGAAGCACATTCCCAATACAATCACTTGTCTGAATCTCATCTCAGGATGCATAGCTACCTATTGGGCTTTCTGTGGAATATACTATATGGCATTGACGTTCATCGTCATTGGTGCCGTATTCGACTTCTTCGACGGCATGTCGGCCCGTCTGCTGAATGTCTCTTCGCCCATTGGCAAGGAACTTGACTCGCTGGCCGACGACATCACCTTCGGCTTCGCACCCTCAGCCATCATATTCAGCTTCCTATACCAAAATTGTGCGGTAGCAAATAATTGTCAATTGTCAACTGTCAATTGTCAATTAATGCCCTTCCTGGCCTTCATCATGGCGGCATTCTCGGCGCTCCGGCTGGCAAAGTTCAACCTTGACGAACGACAGGCAATGGGCTTCATCGGACTGCCAACACCTGCCAATGCGCTCTTCTGGGGTTCGCTCATCGTGGGTTGTGGCGACTGGCTCACAACGTTGCCTTATGCCCCATGGATAGTCCTTGCCGGCACATTCGTCAGCTGTTACCTGCTGGTCTCTGAGATTCCCATGTTTGCCCTGAAGTTCAAGACGTGGGGCTGGCAGGGTAATGAAATCAAGTACATTTTCCTCGTGACCTGCATCCCGCTGCTCCTGCTGCTGGGCGTCAGCGGTCTGGCGGCTATCATTGCCTGGTACGTCATACTCTCTCTCGTCGACAATTCGCACCGAAAGAATTAAAAATATATAGTAATAACTATTAACCTCTAAAAACTTATGGCAATCCTACTTTTTGTTTTTTTCCTCATCGTATTCATCCTCATGCTAGTGGGAGGTCGTATCCTGAAGAAAATCAAGGATACAAAAAAGGCCGTCGAAGAGGCTGCCGACCGCAAAGAACAGCGTTACCGCAACGAGACGGGACGCCAGCGCCAGCAATACAGCCAGCGTCCGCAACCCCAACAGCAGCGCGCTGATACCACCGAAGGTGCCGACGACGCTCAGGACGCCTCTGCCGCTCAAGGTGCTTCTGCCACTCAGAGTTCTGAGAGGGTTCGCCCGTCCCAGAACGAGGAGCAAGAAACCGCCCGTCGCACACAAACGGCAACGGGCGAAACCATTATCGACCACCATCACGAGACGCGCGAGAACAAGAAGATCTTCGACGACTCCGACGGCGAATACGTAGACTTTACTGAGGAAAGCTAATTGCTAACAGCTAACTGCTAATTGTGCACCAGCGTGCCAATCTCCTCGCCGTCCATCACTTTCTTCAGGTTACCCACTATGTCCATATTGAACACGTAGATGGGCAGGTTGTTGTCCTGACACATGCAGATAGCCGTCAGGTCCATCACCTTCAGCCCACGCGCGAGTACCTCTTTATAAGTAATGGCGTCAAACTTCGTGGCCGTGGGGTCTTTCTCGGGGTCGGCGGTATACACGCCGTCCACACGTGTACCCTTCAGCATCACGTCGGCCTCAATCTCGATGCCACGCAGACTCGAACCCGTATCGGTAGTGAAATAGGGCGAACCTGTTCCTGCCGAGAAGATGCACACATAGCCTGCTTCCATCGCCTCAACGGCCTTCCATTTCGTGTAGAACTCACCGATAGGCTCCATGCGGATAGCCGTCAGCACCTTGTTCTTCACGCCCACGGCACCTAATGCCGACGATAGTGCCAGCGAGTTAATCACCGTGGCGCACATACCCATCTGATCGCCCTTCACGCGGTCAAAGCCTTTCTGCGAGCCACTCAGTCCGCGGAAGATATTTCCACCACCGATAACGATGCCAATCTGCACACCCATCTCATTCACTTCCTTGATCTGGCGCGCATAGTCGCCCAGACGCTCAGGGTCGATACCGTAACCCTGCTTACCCATCAGACTCTCACCCGAGAGCTTCAACAGAATTCTCTTAAATCTTGCCATAATCTTTATTGTTTATATGATAAATTGTACTTCCTTAAACGCATATCGTCTCTCTTTGCCATCCTCATCGCAGAGCACCAGGTGACCATCGTCTTCCACCGTCACGATTTCCGCCATAAACGCCCCATCCTTGTCGGCATAGGGATGATAGCCCTGACGACGATAGAGCTTCGCGAGATACTCCTCCCTTATACTGGGGAGGGCGGAAGGATTCATATATCGGTCAAACGCCCCCAGTATCTCCTTCAGCAACGCCTCGCGGTCCGTCTCGTGTTCGCATATCTGCCATATCGACACCGGATTGGGCGCGTCGCTCTTGAACACCCGCTGGTTCACGTTCAGTCCTACGCCGATGATGCTGTCCTTGATCATGCTCCCTTTCAGCGTATGCTCTATCAGTATGCCGCCAATCTTGCCGTTACGCCAGTAGATGTCGTTCGGCCACTTGATGCTCACATCACCGATATATTCTCCCAACGCCTCGCAGATGGCCAGCGAGATAGCTATCGAGATATGGAACTGCTGCGTCGCCGCTACCTCCTTCGGGTGTATCAGCATCGAGAACGTCAGGTTCTTTCCCCGTTCGCTCTCCCACGTATTCGTGCCGCACCCGCGTCCCGCCGTCTGGTATTCCGCAACTACACAAAGGGGATGGTCATCTCCATGCTGCTGCAGCCACCGGTTCGTCGAATCCGTTTCGTCAATATGTACGATTTTCCATTTCACGTTTGCAAAGTTACGAATAAGTGAGTAAAATACCAAATTTATTTGAGTATTTTCGAACGGGAGTAACTTCGACGCAGTCAGAGTTACGAATAAGCGAGCAAAGAACCAAAGGAAAACTCGTTTTTCTTTGTTCTTTCGAGCGTGAGTAACTTCTCCAAAGGAGAAAGTTACAAAAAATATGAATTGTTAATTATGAATTATGAATTATTTCGTATCTTTGCAGCATGGAAGCAAAAAAAGACGAAATTTTCATGCGCAAGGCCTTGGCTGAAGCGCAGCAAGCCTTCGACGAAGGCGAAATACCCATTGGTGCAGTCGTGGTTTGTCAGGACCGCGTCATTGCCCGTGCCCACAACCTCACCGAGACCCTCAACGACGTCACGGCCCATGCCGAGATGCAGGCCATCACCATGGCGGCCAACGAGCTCGGCGGCAAATACCTCACCGACTGCACCCTCTATGTCACCGTAGAGCCCTGCACCATGTGTGCCGGAGCTCTCGGCTGGAGTCAGATTCCCCGCATTGTCTACGGCTGTCGCGACCCCAAGCGCGGCTACTCCGACTTCGCCCCCCATGCCCTTCATCCCCGCTGTACAGTCACCAGCGGCATCCTCGAAGAAGAATGCCGCCAGCTCATGCAGGATTTCTTCAAACTCAAACGTTAAGCTCGCAATGCCAAAAGGATAAGATAAGGCAACAGGGACTGACTCAATATAGCTATTCAAACATCCGGGACCATTCGAGGAATTTCAGCACACCTTCGTGACCGAACTTCTCTAAAGACTGGGCGGCTTCGGCAACGGTCAAGACACGATCGGGGCGTGACTTGGAATAGAACTTGTCGGCATAGCACACCATTTGCTCCTCCAGCGTCTCAGGGGTAAAATCCTCGTGGGGCAGTGGCAGCTGCTGGCGTTCTATCTGTTCACGGGTCAGTCCAGTGCCTGTATGTCGCTCGGCCACACGGGCATGACGGGGAAAGTCTTCGTTGCGCAGTATCTCTCCACCAAGGAGCCCATGACGGATATACGGCTCCGTGCCGTTACAATAGATAGAAGGGGCGTTACAGCGGAAAATACCAATGTCGTGCAACATCGCTGCTTCCTCCAGAAACTGTACGTCCACAGGCAGTTCCCGATGTGTACTTGCAATCTTCAGACAGCGGTCTGCCACCTGTCGCGAATGTTGAAGCAAAACCCTGCGGAGCTCATCGTCCGCAGGGTAATACTTATCTATAAGAGCCTGATAGTCCATCACTTCTCAATTATCAACTGTCAATTGGCCTCCGGCCGTTCAATCCATCCGAGATTGTCGCCACGACGTACCTTGGCGCCCTGCTTGGCAGCGACCTCGACGAGCTTGCCACCGAGACAGGCGGGAATGGGAACAATCTCGCCCCACGGAGCCTGGATATAGCAGTAGGTGTCGCCTTCGTTGTACTTCTGACCGATGAACGGTTCGAGACACGGCTCGCAGGCACCCTCGCCCGAGAATTCGTAATACACCTGTCCGGCAACAGGAGCGGTGATGGGATCGGCCTTGGCATGCTTGAAGGCGGCAATGTCGGCGGGAGACATCTTCGACCCGAGCTTGGCGTCCTTGGCCTTCTGGATGTCGGCCAGCAGCTGCTTCTTGGCTTGACCGCTGCGGAAGGGACGATACTGCTCGGGGTGCATAGCCAGCTCGAACAGCTCTTCGTTGTCCTGACCGTAGTCCCAGCCGTTCTCGTCCATCTCTTTCTTGAAGCCTTCAAGGGCATTGGGAATGAGGGTGTGCGGGTCGGCGGTGGTAAATTCACGCTTCTGCTTCTTGGCCAGCTCGATGAATTCGGGATCGATGGTGCCAGGCACCTTGCCGCTCTTGCCGAGAATCATACCCCAGATGGCGTCATCCATCATGACATAACGGCCCTTGCCCTGTTCGATAGTCAGCAGGTTCATCAGCGCAATATTCTTCGTATACTGCGAGAACGGCGTAACCAGTGGGGGATAACCCACCTTCGGCCATACGTACTCTACCTCGTTGAACAGCTTGACGAGCATGTCGTCCATCGACAGTGCTGCTTCGCCCTTCTTCTCACGCTCCTTGTTGATCATCTTCTGGATAGGACCGAGGTCGGCCATCATCGAACCCATCATGCCACCGGGCAGACCGCTGCCGAGCAACAGACTCGACATGTGCTTGTTGGCGGGATTGATGAAGTAGCCCAGCCAGTCGTCCACAAACTCCTGCGTCAGCGAACGTGCCTGCATATAGGCGTTCATATTGATATCGGCCACCTCGAAGCCTTCGTTCTTCAGCATCGACTGCACGGAGATGATGTCGGGATGTACCTTACCCCAGCTGAGCGGCTCAATGGCGGTATCGATGATGTCGGCACCATTGTTACAAACCTCGAGGATGGAAGCCATCGACAGGCCGGGACCACTGTGACCGTGATACTGCACGATGATGTCGGGGTGCTTGGTCTTGATGGCCTTCGTCAGGGCACCGAGCAGCGCGGGCTGTCCGATACCAGCCATGTCCTTCAGACAGATTTCCTCGGCACCGGCGGCAATCACCTCGTCGGCAATGGCGCTGTAGTACTCAACAGTATGCACAGGGCTGGTGGTGATACACAGCGTAGCCTGTGGAATCATGCCGGCAGCCTTGGCCCACTTGATAGAGGGGATGATATTACGCGTGTCGTTCAGACCGCAGAAGATGCGGGGGATATCCACACCCTGGGCCTTCTTGACCTTATACATCAGTTCACGAACGTCGTCGGGAACGGGATACATACGCAGGGCGTTCAAACCGCGATCCAACATGTGGGTCTGGATGCCGACCTCGTTGAAGGGCTTACAGAAAGCACGCACGGCGAGGTTGGGGTTCTCACCGGCCATGAGGTTCACCTGCTCGAAGGCACCACCGTTGGTTTCCACACGGGCAAAGCATCCCATGTCGATAATCACTGGGGCAATACGCTCCAACTGGTCCTTACGAGGCTGAAACTTACCTGACGACTGCCACATGTCGCGGTAGACGAGACTAAACTTGATTTTCTTCTTCATAATGTGATAAAAGGCTTAATTATTCGTATTATGGCACAAAAATACGAATAAAAGCGCAAAGTGCAAAATATTTTTCGAATTATTAGCACTTTGCCCCCCAAATTTACCTCTTACTTCTCACCTCTTACCTCTCACCTCTCAAAGTGCTGATAGTCCTTCAGCGAGCGCCAGTCACCGCCCCAACGGAAACCATGAGCCGTAAACAACCGGTAGCACAGGTCGCGGCGGGTAATCTTATAGCGGAACAGCTTTTTCCTGTCCACATACGGCTTGCCCGTTTCGGGCTGGACGAGCAATGTGCCGTCCTTCTTCCGCCGCACACAGGGGTTATACAGCGGATTGATGTCGATAGCCAAACCCCGCGCGTGTTTCGACAACTTCGTGCTGCCCTCCACCACACGGTAACAGTAGCACGACGTGTTGTTGGCCCGCATCGAGCGTTCGTCGTCGTTGCCATATTCCGAGATGGGACGGATGCGCTCAATGGGGTATTTCTCCTTGTAGAGCTGTTCGAAGATGTCGCACAGGTCATCAGCAATGATGTGGTTACAGATGATGACGCCCTCTTGCGTACGACCCTGGAAGTCGACATACTTCACCGTCAGCGTGTCGAGCCGCACACCAGCCGGCTGCGCCGCAGTCCCCACTGACACCAAGCCTAGCAACAGCACCATAAAAGCCACGCGCTGCCAAAATCCATGAAATCTGTTGTTAAATAAAGTCATTGTCAACTGTCAATTATCAACTGTCAATTAAATACTCAGTATTTCCCTCGGTTGTTCAACAAATGTCGTGGCACCGTGCGCAAGGAGAAATTCGCGGTCGCGGAAACCCCATAGCACACTGATACACGGCAGACCGCTGTTCCTGGCCGTCGCGAGGTCCACATCACTGTCGCCGACATACACGGCACTCCCCTGCCCTAACCGCTTCATCGCGGCAAACACCGTGTCCGGTGCGGGCTTCTTACGGATGCCGGCAGCCTCATCTTCACCGATAGCCACCTCAATCTCCGGGAAGAAGTGCCGAACGAGTTCCTGCGTCGCCGCCATCATCTTGTTGCTCACCACCGCCATCCGACACCCACGCTGCTTCAGTTCGTGGATCAGTTCCGGAATGCCGTCGTACGGCCGCGTCGTATCCAGCGAGTGTTCCATATAATGTTCGCGGAACGTGGCAAACGCCGCCTCAAACGCCGGATTCGCCGCTCCTTCGGGCACCGCACGCTCCATCAGCCGCCGTACACCATTGCCCACAAACCTCCGTACATCATCCGTCGAATGTTCCGGCATGTGGTGCTGGCGCATGGCGTAGTTCACGCTCGCTGCCAGGTCCTGCAAGGTATCCAGCAGTGTTCCGTCAAGGTCGAATATGTAAATTTCGTAAGTCAATAAACAATAACCATTAACCGTTAACCATTAACCGTTAACCATTAACCAATAACCATTTGGCGGTTCAGCAGTCGTTCTTCCGCCATGCGTTCGTACTTCGTGCCCGGCTGACCGTAGTTGGCATAAGGCCAGATGCTGATGCCGCCACGCGGAGTAAACAGCCCTACCACCTCAATATACTTCGGTGCCATGAGTTTCACCAAGTCCTTCATGATGATGTTCACGCAATCCTCATGGAAGTCACCGTGGTTGCGAAACGAAAACAGGTAGAGCTTCAGACTCTTCGACTCCACCATGCGTTCACCGGGAATGTACGCAATCTTGATCTCCGCGAAGTCCGGCTGGCCGGTAATCGGACACAGCGACGTAAACTCCGGGCAGTTGAACTGCACCCAGTAGTCGTTGTCCTTGTGCTTGTTCTCAAACGTCTCCAGCACCTCGGGAGCATACGTCATCTTGTATTCCGTCTTGCGGCCCAACTGCTGCAGGCCCTCATTTTCTCTGCTCATAACTTCTTCTATCTTCTTTTAACTTCCTCTAACTTCTTATATCTTCAATATATTAAAGATATTATAATTGATGTCCTCGTCGTACACATCCTCCTGGTCGCACTTCTTCGTATATTCCACCACGCGGATGGTCACCGGCAGCACCACGATTTCGTACAGCGTCTTCAGCGTCACCTGCGAAATCATCAGCGACGGCATCTCCTCCCAAGGTATCACGCCACCCAGCGCCAACGGGAAGAAGATGACGGAGTCAGTCAGTTCACCAAATATCGTGCTTAGGATGGCGCGTGCCGAGAAATTCGTACGATACGCACTCTTGTCCTTGGCCGAAATCTTCATCTTCGACATCACGTAGGCATTGATGAACGAACCTGCGATAAAGGCAATAAACGACGCCAGGGCGATACGCGGAGCCAGTCCGAAAATGACGTGGAATCCCTCGTCACCATGCCAATACGGTGCTCCGGGAATCCAGTCCGCTATGGCACCCATGATGACAAAGAAGAAGTTCATGGCGAAACCCATCCATATCAGCATTCGTGTACGTGCATAACCCCATACCTCGCACACCACGTCGTTGATGATGTACGACACAGGGAACACGATGATTCCCGCCGTCAGATTCACTGGTCCGAATGACAATTGCTTTGTTTCCAACACGTTTGCCGTTATCAGGCAGACGCAGAACAGTATGCCGAAAAGCATAAAAAGCACACTGACTTTTCTTTTTTCTTGTTCCATTTTTCCTTGTTTTGTTAAAGGGGGTTAGCCACGTACCCCTACCGATAAGCGGCTGCAAAGTTAGTGCAAATTGAGCGAAATACAAAGAAAAAAAGGCATTTTTTCTTTTATTTCCTCACTTATTCGTATCTTTGCACCATGTTTCTATTCCTCGTTGTACTTTTCTCGCTGAGTTCGTTGTCAGCATTCGCTTCTATCGATCGTTACGCTGTCGTTACGCGTAATCATCCTGTAATAACCCAGGTCGACACCCTTGCCTCTCTGTCAGTGGGCAACGGACATTTTGTGACGACGGTTGACGTGACGGGACTGCAGTCATTTCCGCTCGAATACAAGAATGGTGTACCCCTTTGTGCGATGAGCGACTGGGGTTGGCATCGGTTTCCGAACGTGAAGCATCTGACGCCGTCGGAATCGGAAAAGACCTTCGATTTCGGACACGGCCATCCTGAGGCGTATGCCGTGGAGTACAAGAAGGATGAGGACGGCCGGCACAAAGAGGCGACAACGTATTTCCGGGTCAATCCGCACCGTCTGAACTTGGGTTCGGTAGGCTTGGTGATGACTGCTGCCGACGGACAGGCCATTGCGTTGCAGGACCTTTCCGACATCCATCAGTGCCTGAATCTCTGGGACGGGCAGATAGAGTCGCATTTCAAGGCCGACAGCCAACCGGTTGATGTGGTCACTTTTTGCCGTCCCGACAAGGATGCCACCGTCTATCGCATCAGCAGTCGTCTGTTGAAAGACCGCAGGGCAAGGATAGGTTTTACATTCCCCTACCCCACAGGCCGTCATGCCGATGATGCGAGCGACTGGAGCAACAACGGACACACCGTCCGTCAAGTGGCTTTTTCCAGCCATGCTGCCGTCTTAGAGCATCGAATAGACAGCACCACCTATTATATATATATTACCTGGGAAGGCAACGCGGCATTCAATTCCCTGCATGTCTTCGAACTGATTCCCTTCGACGACGTGCTTGCCTTTTCGGTAGAATACAGCACAGAGCTGCGCGCTGTCAATGACGACGAGGCGCTTGATTTCAAGCAAATCCAGGCAGAGACCCAGAACTACTGGCACCAGTATTGGAACACCGGGGCTATCGTTGACTTTTCCGCCTGCACCGATCCTCGTGCCAGGGAACTGGAGCGTCGTGTGGTACTGTCGCAATATCTCACCCAGATTAACTGTGCCAATCAGATGCCGCCTCAGGAGAGCGGACTGACGTATAACACCTGGTTTGGCCGTCCGCATCTGGAGATGACGTGGTGGCACGCCGTTGACTTCGCCCTGTGGAACCGGCCGGAGGTGGTGGCGCAGATGCTGAAATGGTATAATCATACCGCCTACCCCGTAGCCCGCAGGATAGCCGAACGTCAGGGCTTCAAAGGCGCACGCTGGATGAAGATGACCGATCCCTGGGCTGGCGAGGCTCCGTCGAATACGGGCTCCTTCCTCATCTGGCAGCAACCGCATTACATCTATCTGGCAGAGGAAATGTATCGTGCCTGCCCTACAGCAGAGACACTGCGAGCGTATGGCGAACAGGTGGAGGCTACGGCGGAGTTCATGGCCGACTTCGTCACCTACGATGCCAACACGAAACACTATATCCTAAAGGGAGCAACAGCCATGCAGGAGTGTATGACCAAGGACATCTCCTACAACCAGCCCTTCGAACTGGCCTATTGGCACTACGGACTGTCGGTAGCACAACGATGGCGTGAGCGCCAGGGGAAACAACGCATAGCCGAATGGGACGACATCATCAGCCGGCTCTCGCCGCTGCCCGAATCGGACGGCATCTATACAGCAGGCATTCCCATCGGTGCAAACGACCGTCACGAAGCCTTCGACCCCTTCGACGCCTCTTCCAAAAAGATAGAGACCTTTGCCGACAAATGTCGCAACGACCATCCTGCTGTGTTAGGGGCTTGCGGAATGCTGCCCTATACACCGCTGTATGACAAGGACCAGATGGAGAAAACCCTGCAGTGGGTCATGCAGCATTGGAACTGGCAGACCACATGGGGTTGGGACTATGGCATGATAGCCATGACCGCTGCACGCTTAGGCGACACCGAGACAGCCCTGAAGGCGCTGCTCATCGATACCCAGAAGAACACCTACCTGCCTAATGGGCATAATTTCCAGACTGCCGACCGCCTGCGCATCTATCTGCCCGGCAATGGCGCCCTGCTGACGGCCATTGCCATGATGTGTGCCGGCTGGGACGGATGTGACGCCACACCCAATCCCGGCTTCCCCAACAACGGTCAGTGGAACGTACGCTGGGAGGGCCTCCACACCATGCAATAAGCCTGTGTCAGGAAGCTATTCTCTACTCCACTGCGTGAATCAAACGTACCGAGTAACCATAGTGGCGAGATACCCAAACCCCTTCGGTATCAACATTTGACGAAGCAACGGAAAATCCCTCAGCCATATCATGATTAAATTTCGTCGATGACCAGTAGTAGCCCCCCGAGCCAACATAAGACATAGATGTTCCCTCGCGATAACCTGCAGCCGGCAGGAACACACAGCCTGCATCCTCCATTTCACTCCAAGCGGTGGCATCATAGGTGTTGACGTTGTAATCACAATTATCTATGTTGACATTTCTGGGGCGCGTCACGCCATCGGGGTGCTTATACCAATCGGGGAAGATGATAAGGCCAGCCTTGTCAGCTACCGTTGCCGTTGATGGCGTTGTTAGCCACAGCATTGCCCACGTAGTCCCACTGGTTCGTAGCAAAGGCCCACGTCCAGCTGGCACCATTGTCAGTAGTCGTGGCCTGCAAGTTACCCTTCGCGAAGAACACCTTGTCGCCATTGCCATTGATAGTGAACTTGCCGCTGATGGCACCTTCAGGTACAGGTCTCCTAGTGATGTTATAGATGTGGCCAGCTTCGAGTCTTTTACTGCTGGGGAGATTGATAGCATTGCCATCCACTCTCAGGGAGATCCTCTTTATATCTATGCCCCCCAGTACACCTACAGCAAATGTCGCAGTGCCTGAACCATCAGTTTTTACTTTTTCGTCAAATCCGCTGCGCTTCCAATCTCCACCCATGCCTGTCCCCACGCTCCTGCGGGGATGAGGGTGAGCAGGAGCGTGAGTAATAGATTTTGCATATTTATTTGTCTTTGTGTCATAATCTGTTTTATTTAGTAATATTTAGGGTACAAAGATAAGAAAAATCATGCATCGATAATGCAAAAAACGCGACAAACGACCGACAAATTCCGCATTTGTCGGTAATTTGAAGAAAATGCCCCCTCAAACCCATACAAAAGAACGGTTTGGAAAATAAAGAGATGGTCTTTATGAGTTATTCAGATAGTCTCTTCAAGTCATTCAGATAATCCCTTAGGGGGTATAGGGATTATCTGAATGAGTCGTAGGGATAGTCTCGATGAGCCATGGAGATTATCTGAATGATGCAAAGGTTACAGGGTATACAGAAATGGCGATTTTGGCCGTTTTACATGTATACGAAAGTTAAAAATGTTATATTTTCATAATTCTAGGCCCAAAAGCGGACAAGAGCCCGCCATAAACGGCCAATGCATTTTTGCCGTCTCGTAACTTTGCAACTGCGTTGCCGAATCCCCCCGATCGGCAGCCCCCTTGGGAGTCTAGGGGAGTGTAACCCTCCCTATAGGCCCCTGTAAAAGGGCCTTAAGGGGGGTGACACAACACTCCCCTGACTCCAAGAGGGGCTGCTCAGAAGGGGATTCGGCTCGAGCTGCCGGATGGCGTTCCTGGTATTGCTGAGTCGCAAGAACCGTGGAACAGCAAGAGCCATCATGCTTGCATGTTTGGCCGCGTCGTGACAGAGGTCAACGCAGTTAAAGTTCGTACTAAGGCATTATTTTCCGGCAAAAAACACCTTCGGTCGGCGAGTGCCACAGGTACATTGACACTTTCTCTACTCGGCGGCGCAAACAAGGCGCACCGATTGCCGGTGATATCGAGGGTCATTTGCCGACAAAGTTACAAAGAATTTGCAAAAGAGTGTCACCTTACACCTTTAAATAGTGTTAAACGTGTGTAATATGCTATCAGAATTATGCTTTGAATACCATCATGTCCGCCAGTTGCAGGAAATAGTCGTTTGACCAGATGTCGAGCTCAGACTTGTCATAAACGTAGCGAAGAACATCCTCCTTCACGTTATTTATGTCCGTATCGGCAAGGCGTTGCTTCAAGGCATCCATGAAATCGTTCTTAGACATTTCTATCCCATTAAACTCGCTGATACGCCTTTGCAGGTGTTCAAAGTTCAATGGAATATGATTAGCAACATACCATTCGAAATCGTACCAATCGCGTCCTTTCACTCTGGTCTTCCAGTTACGCAACAATAGGGCATGCATCTTACCCGCAAACAGGTCGGGAAGACAAACACAGCGCACCATCGACGAAGAGGGCTTAAACAGCATTTTTTCTTCTGTTTCGAATCCCAGCGGGGGATTGGTGTCGAATTCCATCTTCACCTTAGGGGTCTTCTCTGTTTGGAATGCTATGTCATAAACGTCTGTATTATCCTTCAAAAAGGCTGACTCCACCTTTCCGAAGGTCTTCTTATCCTTCTTTTTGATAGTTACCTCCCTACCGGTGAGCTTAAATGTCTCGACAATTGACCCGAAATAGTTGTCGAGGTGTATATCCGGATTCTTCTCCGTCTGTGTAAAATCCATATCTTCAGAGAAACGATTCAGGTCATGAAAGATACGGAGGCATGTGCCACCGTAGAAGGCTGCATGCTTGAAAAAACCTCCGCGATACAAGCCTGTCAGTACTATCTTCTGCATCACCTCACGTTGTGCATTCTCTCTCTCGAACTTATTCTGTGGATGTAATTCTTCCACCATCTTTTCATATATTGTCATCTTTCCATTAGTTTTAATAAGTTTGCCAAAATCTTCTTCTTTTTACCTCTTTCCATGCATTGTTTTATGATGTTGCGATCCATCGCTTTCAAGTCGTCCAGTTCTATTCTCATGTCCTCTTCAAAAAACACTTCAAGTGCAGATAGTGATTGTGACGGAACGTGGTGCTCCACCATAAGCATGTCGCACAAAGCCTTCTCTGGAGAAGCTATCATATATGAGATATCGCCCTCCGTAGCCATAGTAACACCTATAGGGAAATAATCATCTGCAACGTTATTGAAGGTAAAACGTCCTATTGGTGTCTGAAACGTTCGGCTATGCATGGTAGTTGCCGACGTTACAGTTACCACGCGCTCAGGTATGATACCATAGTAGTTAAGTGCATAATGCAGCGACACATACGATGGCCCGTAAAGATGGTTTGCTATCAGTTCTGGCGAGAGGGGCTTACCGCTAATCTCTGGTGAAATAACATACAGGTCCTTTTTTATTCGGATAATACTGCCATTACGAACCATCGCCTGAATCTTCATTTTCGGAGCCTTGTAGCTGCAAAACAAGTTATTCAGCACATTGGCGGTAATGGGTACATTTCCATATTGCCTCAGTGATTGTATCTCATTGATATAATTCATAGCTTTCTTCTGTTTTGCATACAAAGTTACAATTATTTGATTAGAAAGTAAAGAAAAAGTTTACTTTCCCTTCGGAATTTAACAACTTTTATCTAAAATCCCCTTCTTCTTGCAATTTATAAGAAGCGGAAATCATAATATGCAAAGGAAAAAAAACGGAAGTCGATGACTTCCGTTTCCTGTTTTATTCTTTAAAAAGTTTCCCTACGAGCCAATCAGATTAGAAAGCGAGGCAGGAGCGAACATAGAGGTTAAATTGTTTATCGCTAGAGATGACACAAGGGACAGGTACTGAAGTGAACCCAGAAAGTTGGACACAACTTAAGGGTTCAAATGAAAAAGGAATTTAGTTTAGAAGAGAAGTTGGAAGCGATTTCTTTAGTGTTCCAAGGAGAGTCTGCCCGTTCTGTCTCAGACAGGCTTCATCTAG
>JAFSNG010000050.1 GCA_017447515.1 Prevotella sp.
ACAAGAAGCGAAAGAGATAGCTGCAACAGCTACGAACATAAATACTAATTTCTTCATTTTTCTAATGCTTTTAAATCTGTAAAACAATCATTTGTTTATTAAAACGCTGCAAAGTTAGGCATTTTTTTGTTACGACGTATCGTTTTTTTTGTTTTTTTTTAGGCTATTTTTGTAACTTTTTTACAAACATCTGTAAATCAACAACTTACGAAATGTTAAATTTCGTGTAAAAATTACCCTTAACCGAAAAAATGCTAAAAAATGGCAAAAAGTGCATTTTTTTGTGTACCTTTGCCACATCAAAACGAGACACATAATTATATATGATAGATTCTTCGGCCTTTCAGGGCAAACGGGCAAAATATTTCACGCTGGGATGTAAGTTGAACTTCTCAGAAATGTCGACTTTTGGCAAGTTGCTTGGCGAGCTGGGCGTTGTGACTGCAAGGAAAGACGAGCAAGCGGACATCTGCTTGATTAATACCTGTTCGGTGACGGACGTGGCCGAAAAGAAATGTCGGCAGGCGATACATCGACTGGTGAGGGAGAATCCTGGGGCGTTTGTGGTGGTGACGGGTTGTTACGCCCAGCTGGAGCCTGAGCGCGTGAGCAAGATAGAGGGCGTAGACCTGGTGTTGGGTTCGAACGAAAAGGCGGACTTGGTGCAGTTCTTATCGGAGGCTTTTGTAAGTCGCAATACAATCGCGACCTACAGAACGGAGAAGACGAAGGATATCAAGACCTTTGCGCCGTCGTGTTCGCGAGGTAACAGGACGCGATACTTCCTGAAGGTGCAGGATGGTTGCGACTATTTCTGCACGTACTGTACGATACCCTATGCTCGTGGCTTTTCGAGGAATCCGACCATTTCCTCGCTGGTGGCGCAAGCCGAGGAGGCTGCTCGCGAGGGTGGAAAGGAAATCGTGCTGACGGGTGTGAACATCGGTGACTTCGGCAAGACGACGGGTGAAAAGTTTGTAGAACTGGTGAAGGCATTGGACGCGGTAGAGGGTGTTCAGCGCTACCGCATCAGCAGCCTAGAGCCCGACCTGTTGAGCGATGAGTTGATAGAATACTGTGCGCAGAGCCGTGCCTTTATGCCTCACTATCATATTCCCCTGCAGAGCGGAAGTGACACGGTGCTGAAACTGATGCACCGCCACTATGATCGTCAGTTGTTTGCGGACAAGATTGGTCGTATCAAGGAGGTGATGCCTGAAGCGTTTATCGGTGTGGACGTGATGGTGGGTTGTAGAGGTGAGACACCAGAGTGTTTTGAGGAGACGTATGAATTCCTGAACGGTCTCGATGTGACACAGCTGCATGTATTTCCATATTCCGAGCGTCCTGGAACGTCGGCACTGAGTATCCCCTACGTGGTAAGTGAGAAAGATAAAAAGGAACGCAGCCATCGGTTGCTGGAACTGTCGGAGCAGAAAACGCACGCCTTTTATGAGCGACACATCGGGCTTGAGGCTGAGGTATTGTTTGAAAAGGCTACGCGCGGCAGGGCGATGCACGGATTCACGAAGAACTACATCCGTGTGGAGCTGTCGCCTGCTGAGGCTCGCGAGGAATACGACAATCAACTCATCAAAGTGACGCTGGGTGAGTTTAATCATGACGGTACAGCTTTAAAGGTAAAAAAGTAAAAAGATAATAATGGATAAGGTAGCAATCGTCATACTGAACTGGAACGGGGCAAAGATGTTGGAGCAGTATCTGCCCACGGTATTGAACTACTCGCGCGACGAGGCTACGGTGTATGTGGCTGACAATGCGTCGACGGACGACTCGCTGGAGCTGTTGCGACGCCATTTCCCCGAGTGCAGACTGATTGTTTTAGACAAAAACTGGGGATTTGCCGAGGGCTATAACAAAGCGTTGGCGCAAGTGGAGGCCGAGTATTACCTGTTGTTGAACTCGGATATTGAGGTGACACACCACTGGCTAACACCTATGATTGAGTTTATGGACGTACATCCAGAGGTGGCTGCCTGCCAGCCCAAGCTGCTCTCTATATATAATAAGGATATGTTTGAGTATGCGGGGGCGAGTGGGGGATACCTGGACCGTTTCGGCTATCCCTTCTGTCGCGGACGCCTGTTCGATACGGTGGAGGAGGACAACGGCCAGTACGACTATGCGACGGAGATATTGTGGGCAACGGGTGCCGCTCTGATGATTCGCGCGAAGGACTATTGGGACTGTGGCGGACTGGACGGACGCTTCTTTGCCCACAACGAAGAGATAGACCTGTGTTGGCGACTACGCATCCGTGGGCGCAAACTTTATTGTCTGCCGGAATCGTACGTCTACCACGTTGGTGGAGGTACGCTGCCCAAGTCAAATCCAATGAAAACGTTCCTCAATTTCCGTAATAACTTGACGATGCTCTATAAGTGTCTGCCTGACGAAGAATTGCATTACGTGATGCACTGGCGGTGGTTCCTGGATTATCTGGCCGCATGGGAGACGCTGATTGTGAAAAGGAATGTTGGCGATTTCAAAGCCATCTATAAGGCGCGTCGTGCTTTTAAGCGCTGGCGGAAAGATTTTGCTGAAGATCGGAGGCAAATACAGGCTTCGCGACGGGCAAAAGAAATACCAGAGCAACGACGGTTCTCATTGCTCTGGCAGTATTACGTGAAAGGCCGCAGGCACTTTTCTCAACTTTGACCGTCGAACGATAGATGTTGGGTTGTTATTGTTGTTTCAGTTCGACAATAACGGGCTTTTCGACTTCTTTGCGCCAGGCTTTCAGGTAGTCGAACCATTCTTTGGCAGAATGATAGCCAAAGGACTCGTTGGCTGATGTATAGGTCACCTTGTAGTTCATCTGACGACCGTTGACTTTCAGCACAAAGGTATAGTTGTCCTTGTTGGCAGGTTCTTCGCTGACAATGTTCTGCTGAGGCACCAGTACGGCAAGGCCCACAGTCTCGCGCTTCCAGTTGATGGTATCGCCGGCTGGCCAGTCAGTACCCCAGCAGGCGCGCAAACCCTTCTTGTCGCTGAACTCCTCGGAGCCTTTGACATTGATGATACCTGTTGAGAAGCGGTAGTCGCTGACGTCCTTGTTGAACATCACTTCCACGTCGGTGTCGCGATGACCTGCATACTGAATGTAGCGCAGGGTCATGTTGATGGCCGATGGCTGATGGTTGATGGCTGAAGGAGCCTGCCAGCCTTGGTCGATGATCTCGACAATGGTGCGCAGTGGACCATAGGAGATAACACGCTGGGTACGTGTCTTGACAGGCTGCACGTGCGTAGGCTGATGGCCGTCCCATCCGCGGAAGGCACCCAGACCAAACGTTTGTCCCACCCATAGCACGTCGTCGCCATAGCCGCGTGCTTTCTGGTCGGCATCGGTATAGAACTGCGTCTCCTTCAGTTCGAGCTGTTTCTTGAACTTACCATAGAGATCCAGTGTCTGGCGCTCGTCGAAATAGATACGGATGCCGTTGAGCTCACTCTCGAAGTCGACACCATGATGATGCTGAATGTTGTAGGTGTAGGCCGCATCACCGCGAGCGGTGATAGACTCGATATAGTTGTTCTGCTGGTTTTTCTTCAGCGTCTTGTCCTTGCTATTGCCCAACAGCATCTCGGCATAGACGCGGGCAGGATAGGGTCGCGGCTCGCCCTCGTCGAAGAGTGTGACGGTGTATTCCTTTTTCTCCTTCTTGTCAAGGTCAGCCAGGAAGCATAGCTCGTCGAAAGTCTCGTTCTTGTCGAGGTCATCCAGTTGGCAGGGTATTTCCTGTCCGTTTTGGGTGACTAGCGCTGAGCAGACGGTTCCGTAGGGAGCTAACCCAATAATAATAGGTACGTCCGCGCGCGCGATATTCATGGGGTTGGTGACGCTGACGGTAATAGTGCGCTTGGCCAACATTGTCAATGGACAGCAGGCCAGCAAGAGTAGAAAGATGTTCTTATTCATGTTCTTTTTGATAGTTTGTTCACTGCAAATTTCACATAAATAAACCAAACCGAGAGTAAAAATGCACTTTTTTTTATTTTTTTTAGGTTAAAATTTGGTTTTTAAAATATTTTTTTAGTAATTTTGCATCGGTTTTTAACATTTTTATAACGTTCATAGTGAAAAAAGTCTACGGCATATTGTTATGTATGATGGTATTCTGCGTCGGTTGCGAGTGGCAGCTGAAGCCCAATACCGTTGATGTCGAAAGCGAAGAAATCACCATTGACCGTTATGACCGTATTGAGAGCCAATATCTGTCTACTGGCGACTTGGCAGCCCTGCAGCAGATGAATACTGCCTATCCGAAGCAGACACGGATGCTTATTGAGGATATGTTGCTGATTGGCAAGGTGGACGATCCGGATATCAACACCAAGTTTCTGCACTTCTTCCAAGATTCTACGTTGCAGAAAATGCTTACTCACGTACAGGAACAATATGCCGACATAGAAGACATTAACGACGAGTTGTCGGAAGCCTTTAATCGTCTGAAGGAAGAATTGCCCAATATGGAGATACCTCATGTCTATACGCAGGTTGGGTCGTTTGACCAGAGTGTTATCGTGGGTGATCACTCGCTGGGTATCAGCCTTGATAAGTATCTGGGTACCGACTATCCGTTCTATCTGGAAAACTATACCGAGGACCAGCGTCGCATGATGGTGCGTGAAATGATAGTGCCCGACTGCCTATCGTTCTATATCCTCAGCCTGTATCCTCTTCCTGGCGATGAAGAGCATATTCAGCAAAGTCGCAATTTGCACATGGGGCGCATCCAGTGGGTAGTGAACCACGTGATGAAGCGTAAGATATTCAAGAACGAATATGTTGACAGCGCTGAACGAGTGATGCATCAGCATAAGGAAATGACAATCAACCAACTACTTTCTACAAAAAATCTCCAATAATCTTTTGGTTTTTCGCTCGCTTATTCGTACCTTTGTAGTCCGAAAACTGAAAGACGATGCCAGAACAGAATAATAATACGAGTGGAACACGCAGGCGCAAACAGCAGCCTGTGGACAATACCTTTGCTCACGTACAGCCGCAAGCTACTGAAATAGAGCGTGCTGTGCTTGGTGCGCTGATGATTGACAAGGACGCCTATGCCGTCGTGTGTGAATTACTCTATCCGGAGAGTTTTTACGAGCCGCGCAACCAGAAGGTCTATACGGCCATCCGCGAATTGTCGATGCACGAGTCGCCTGTTGATGTATGGACGGTGACGGAACAGTTGGCCAAACAGGGTGATCTGGAAGATGTCGGAGGCCCGGGTTATGTGACAGAATTGTCGTCACGAGTAGCGTCCTCGGCCAATATCGAGTACCATGCCCGTATTATCGCTCAGAAATCGCTGGCACGTCAGCTCATTTCTTTTTCGAGCAACATCCAGACGAAGGCCTTCGACGAGACGATAGATGTTGATGACCTGATGCAGGAGGCTGAGGGTTCGCTGTTCGAACTGGGTCAGCGTAACATGAAGAAGGACTACACGCAGATCGACCCCGTCATCAAGAATGCCATAGAAGTCATCCAGAAAGCTGCTGCCAACAAGGACGGTCTGACGGGTGTGCCTACGGGTTATCATAAGCTCGACGATATCACTTCCGGTTGGCAACCCTCCGACCTCGTGATTATTGCCGGACGTCCGGCAATGGGTAAAACATCGTTTGCGCTGTCGATGGCCAAGAATATTGCAGCCGATTTCAATGTTCCGATGGCTTTCTTCTCGCTTGAAATGTCGAATGTGCAGCTGGTGAACCGTCTTATCTCGAATGCCTGCGAGATTCAGGGTTCGAAGATTCTCAACGGACAGTTGCATCCTGACGAGTGGGAACGATTGGACAAGCGGGTGAACACGCTTCTTGGTGCTCCGCTTTACATTGACGACACCCCGGGTCTCTCTGTCTTCGAACTGCGTACCAAGGCCCGTCGTTTGGTTCGCGAGCATGGCGTGAAGATCATCATGATTGACTACCTGCAGCTGATGAATGCCAACGGAATGCGTTTCTCGTCGCGTCAGGAGGAGGTCAGCACCATTTCGCGTTCGCTGAAAGGATTGGCCAAGGAGTTGGATATCCCCATTCTTGCCTTGTCGCAGTTGAATCGTGGCGTCGAGAGCCGTGAGGGACTGGAGGGAAAGCGTCCGCAGCTCAGCGACCTGCGTGAGTCTGGAGCCATTGAGCAGGATGCCGATATGGTGTTGTTCGTGCATCGTCCTGAGTATTACCATATCTATCAGGATGACAACGGACGCGATTTGCACGGTATGGCGCAGATCATTATTGCCAAGCATCGTAAAGGTGCTACTGGCGACGTGCTGCTGACATTCCGAGGTGAATTCACGCGTTTTGAGAATTCTGAGGACGGTCGCCTGAGCCATAAGGGTAACAACGGCAATCCTGACGGTGAGATTCTGGGCAGTAAAGTAAATGGTGACCAACAGCCCACAGGTGGCGAGTCACCATTCGAATATGGTTCCCAGGAAGAAGCACCATTCTAGTGCATCTAGAAAATCTAGAATATCTAGATCATCTAGAAGGCCTTACTTCGAATATTTCTCGATAAACGTCTGAGCTTGGTCATTGCCAAGCTCTTTCGCTTTCTGCAGGTTCTGCAATCCCTGCTCCTTGTCACCCTTCAGACATTGGGCAATACCAGACATGAGATAGCCGTCACTGCCTTCTGGGTCGAGACGCAGACACTCCTGAGCACTCTCAAGCGCCTGGTCTGTCAGGTTCACACGCAGTTCGTAGCTTGCCTTCTCTGCCCATAGCTCAGGGTCGTTAGGAACCAATGCCACCACGTCGTTCATGTCGTTGATGGCCTGTTGGAAACGTCTGATATCCATTGACAGCTGTGCACGAGCTCTTAGGTAGGGCGCTGCTGTCTTGATATAAGGCCGCGTAAACTGGTTGACGGCACTGTCGAGCAAGGCCATTGCCCCGCGCTTATCTTCCTCTTGCAGTTTGCATTGCGCGGCAGCATAGTACATCTCTGTAGCCGGCAGCTCGCTTTTAGTCAGTTCCAGATAGATGTTATAGGCCTCGTCGTATTTCTTCTGGGCATACAGTATCTGAGCCTGTTGCTGACGATAGACGGGCTGCGGACTCTCAGCATAAGCCTCTTTTGACTCCTCTAACGCACGGTCAAGACTCCAAGGCCCATAGGGCTGGTCAGCCTGTAGCATCTCCTTCTGATAGATGAGCTGGGCATACTGATAGTGCGCATCGTCTTTCTTGTCTGCCACCTTCACAGCCTGCTTCATATCGGCATCGGCACTGGCGAAGTCGCCTTTGTTGACAGCTTGTCGGGCGCGGTAGATATATCCGTCAGAGGCGTTGGGAAACTTGTTGATGAACTGATTGATATAGTTGTTATACTCGTCGACACCAAAGACGGAAGCTGCCATGTAGAGTGCTAACAAGGCATCCTCATACTTGTCGGGTATTGCTTTGGCAATATGTGTCTGGTGTAACGCAATATCGTTGAAAATCAAACCATTAGCCTTCATGTCTGCCGCAAAGGATGCACTCACGGCATAAGCTTTCTCGCTCTGTTCGCCAGCAGCAGGCTGTAACATGCCTACCACCTCGCCAGCGTCGTTGAGAATGGGACAACCAACCGATTGCTCGCTGGCATTCATGTCGAGGGTATAGTACGAATAGGTGTCTTGGAACTGCTCGGCTTCGGCTACTGTACCTTGTTCGCAGGCGGGAGCAGACTTGGCAGCATAGGGCAGCAGCCACAGGGTAGCTCCGGTTGTTGCACTGGTTGTGGCAATCGTGAGCGCAGTGGGTTTCTTGACTGCCACTTGGAATTTTGCTACGTCGTACATGTCGTTAGCACCGATAATCGCTTCCACAGGCCATTCCTTGCCCTGAGCGTCGATGACGATGGCGCGATAGGCGTTTTTGAAGGGAGCAAACGCGCTGACGGCCTCGCCCTGTTCGCTGGTGAAGAATCCATTTGAACTGCCAATCAGCTGTCCATCGGCATTGAATGTCTTCAGCGTGAAAACACCCTGCGCTGCTTTCTTTGCCCACGACGGGCTCTGGGCGGATAAAGGTAGAAAGGTAAAAAGGTAAAAGGGTATAATCCCCATCACTATCCTTAGTACCTTTGTCGTTATTGTCTTTTCCATATTTTACTTTTTAATCTTTTACTTTTTTACCTTTAATAGTTGTTTTGCATTTTGAATGGCCGCTTCGCTGATGTCGCTGCCGCTTAGCATCTGGGCTATTTCTCCGACGCGTTCGTCCTGCGTCAACTGTACCATGCGGCTCATCGTGCCTTTGGCTGTTTCTTCCTTTGATACACGGTAATGGTACGAGCCCAATGCGGCAATCTGAGGCAGGTGAGTGATGCTGATAACCTGACGTTCCATATGTCCCATCTCCTGCATCATCTCAGCCATCTTCTCGGCAATCTTGCCTGAGACGCCAGTGTCTATCTCGTCGAAGATGATGGTAGGCAGTTTCACGGCACCGCTGATCATAGCCTTCAACGAGAGCATCACACGAGCAATCTCGCCGCCCGATGCTACTTGAGAAACCGGTTGGAGTGGGGTAGAGGTGTTGGCTGAGAACAGGAAACTGACGTTGTCCTGTCCGCTCTTGCCCAGCTCGCCCTTGCTGATGTTCACCGCAAAACGCACATTGGGCATTCCCAGCGGTACCAATCGTTGGCGCAGTTGGTCTTCTATTTTCTTTGCTGCCTGTTGGCGCAGCTTTGTCAGAGCATCTGCCAGCTGTCGTGTCTTTCCTTTCAGCAATTCACATTTGGCTTCCAGTTCGGCCAGAGCCTCGTCGCTATTTTCAATGGCGTTCAGCTTCTCTTTCAGCTCGTCGCGCAGGACAATCAGGTCGCTCACCGTATCAGCATGGTATTTCTTTTCCAGGTCGTACAGATGGTCCAGACGCTGATTGATGTGGTCGAGTTCTGCTGGGTCGAAGTCCACATCTTCCATCGAACTTTCCACCTCGTCGGCAATATCCTTCAGTTCGATGTGACACGAATGCAGCCGCTCTGCCAGTTCCGAGGCTTTGGGCAATACCTTGCTAATGCCTTGCAGGCTCAGCATGGCTTTGCGCACCTGGCTGACCGTTCCCAGTTCCTCGCCGTTCAGGGCGTTATTGGTCTCGTAGAGTGCCGACTTGATGTCCTCGGCGTGCTCCATCGTTTCGCTCTGCTGCTCCAATTCTTCCTGTTCGCCTTCCGTCAAGTGGGCATTGTTCAATTCGTCGTATTGGAACTGCATGAAGTCAGTCTGCTGGCGTCCCTGCTCGATGTTCTCTGCCAGTTCTTTCAACTGACGCTTGGCTTGCTGGTAGGCATTGAACGACTGCTCATAATCTGCCAACTGCTGCGCGTCCTGGGCAATGATGTCCACCACGCTGAGCTGGAAATCCTGCTTCTGCAGCAACAGGTTCTGGTGCTGTGAGTGAATATCGACCAATTGTTCGCCCAATTCTTTTAACTGACTGAGTCCCACTGGAGTATCATTAATGAACGATCGGCTCTTTCCTGCCGATGTCAGCTCGCGACGGATGATGGTGTCCTCCGTATCCTGCTCTATTTCGTTCTCTTCAAAGAACGCCTCCATGTGATAGCGCGACAGGTCGAAGTGAGCCTCGATAATACATTTGTCGGCACCCGCCTTGATGCTCTTCGAATCAGCACGCTGACCCAGTAGCAGTCCGATGGCTCCGAGTATGATACTCTTTCCTGCTCCCGTCTCACCAGTAATCACTGAGAACCCCGGATACAGTTCTATATCCAGTTCGTCAATCAGCGTAAAGTTTTTGATATATAGTTGCTTCAGCATAACTTCTTACATCTTACTTCTTACCTCTCACCTCTCACCTCTTACCTCTTACTTCTCACCTCTCACCTCTACTCCTTAATCTTATTCCAGGCGTTGCTCTGCGACGGATTGATATTGAACAGCAGCTCGTACACAGCCTCCTTCTCCTTCTGCGTACCCTTGCCCTTGTAGATGTTGGCCAGTTCGTCGCGTTTATAGTCCGTCCAAATCTGGGGCACCAGACTCAGTGGCTTCTCTTCGTGGGCCTTCTTCAACCCTTCCAGTGCTGTGGTGATGTTGGCACGTCCGCGCTCGGCGTTCTGGGCCATCTCGTCAAGACCAGTGCGGTAGTAGTCATACTGCAGCTGACGGAATGGCTTCATGGCTTCGTCCAGATAGTCGTTGATGATGGCAAAGCGGTTGCGCGAGTTCTCAAAGGCTTTCCACCCGGCAAAGCCCAATTCCTGGGCGTTGTTTGTGAGCTGTAGACAACGCTTCAAAACGTCAGTGCCACCCATTGGCGAGAACGAATCCAGGTCGAGCCCGATAATCAGATAGGAATAGTACGCCATCAGCGCCGTCAGCTGGTTGTCAACGATTTCCTCGATGAAGTTCAGCTGGTCGAACTGCGCAAAGTCGAAATTGAAGTCCGCATCCTTATTATTATACAAGGTGGTCGTATAGGCAGAGTTGTAAACGGGACGGTTGGCCTGAATCAGCGCGGTGCAGAAGAAACGGTTGCTGGACTTGTCGTACTTCGTCACCGTGATGTTGAAGTTGCACACAATGCGCTCGTTCTTCTGGAACTGCAACTCCGTCCACTGCCGGTCGTCCATCCACTGCTGCAACGTCTGCTGCAGGTTCTCAAACACGCTCTTGTCCGAACCCTCTACCTGCTGGCTGTTAATGGTGATTTTCACCTGCAGCTCCTGGGCACTTACTATGCTGACAAAGGCCATTAGAACCATTGTCAGGACGCTTCTTGTTATCGTTATCTTGTTCATTCAGCCGACAAAGGTACGCATTTTCCTACAAAACTACGCTATCGTTTACGTTAATTTTTCTTCAAAAAACGCTGAAAGATGGTGCGAAGTCGAATCTTTTCACTATCTTTGCAGTCAATTCGACAAATCATCTAAAACAAATACAAACAAAATGAAAGCATTTAACGACAAAAATTTCGTGCTGGAGACCGAGGTCGCCCAGGACCTGTATCACAACCATGCGGCTAAGATGCCCATCATCGACTACCACTGTCACCTCATCCCCGAAATGGTGGCCAACGACCATCGTTTCAAGAGCATCACCGAGCTGTGGCTGGGTGGCGACCACTACAAGTGGCGCGCTATGCGTACAAACGGCGTCGACGAGCGCTACTGCACCGGTAAGGACACCAGCGACTGGGAGAAGTTTGAGAAGTGGGCCGAGACCGTGCCTTACACCCTGCGCAACCCGCTGTACCACTGGACGCATCTGGAGCTGAAGACCGCCTTCGGCATCGAGAAACTGCTCTCGCCTAAGACTGCCCGCGAGATTTTCGACGAGTGTAACGAGAAGCTGAAGCAGCCCGAGTTCAGCGCCCGTGGCCTGATGAAGCACTACCGCGTAGAGTGCGTTTGCACTACCGACGACCCTGTTGACGACCTGCACAACCACATCGAGTATGCCAAGCACAAGGCTCAGGACGATCCCTTGATGATTCCCGCCTGGCGTCCCGACAAGGCTATGAACATCGAGAAGCCCGAGTTCAGTGCTTACGTCAACCAGCTGGAGAACGTCAGCGGCGTGACCATCACCAAGTTTGCCGACATGGTTGACGCCCTGAAGAAGCGTCACGAGTTCTTCGAGGCTCAGGGTTCCAAGCTCTCCGACCACGGTATCGAGGAGTTCTACGACGAGGACTATACCGACTCGCAGATTGAGACCATCTTCGAGAAGGCTATGCGCGGACAGCAGCTGTCGAGCATGGAGATTCGCCAGTACAAGAACTGCTTCCTCACCGTGATGGCTGAGATGGATGCCGACGCAGGCTGGACCCAGCAGTTCCACTATGGCGCCATCCGCGACAACAATACCGCCATGTACAACCAGCTCGGTCCCGACACCGGCTTCGACTCTATCGGTGAGTTCAACACCGCCAAGGCCATGTCGAAGTTCCTGAACAAGCTGAACATGGAGGGCAAACTCACGCGTACCATATTATATACGCTGAATCCCTGCGCCAACGAGGTCATCGCCACGATGCTCGGCAACTTCCAGGGTGGCGAGCCCGGCAAGATCCAGTTCGGTTCAGGCTGGTGGTTCAACGACCAGATGGACGGCATGATCCGCCAGATGAACGCCCTCTCGGTGCTCGGCCTGCTCTCACGTTTCGTGGGAATGTTGACCGACAGCCGCTCGTTCCTCTCTTATCCGCGTCACGAGTATTTCCGCCGCATCCTCTGCAACCTGCTGGGCAACGACGTCGAGAAAGGCTTGCTGCCTGACGACCGCGAGCTCCTGGGCAAGATGGTCGAGGACATCTCTTATAACAACGCTCGCAACTATTTTAAGTTCTATTAAGCGAGGCAACCCCCTAAAACGCGTCTCCCGTCCTGTTTTTGCAGGGTGGGAGGTTTTTTTTTCGCTCTTTCTGCACGAATGTTAAAGAAAATGCTTACTTTTGCATCGCGAAACATAAAAAACTGTATATACGATATGAATAGAAAGCTTTTAATCTTATTCGTGAACCTGCTCTTCTGCTGCGTTTCCCTGTCTGCACAGGATGCCGAGAAGAGCGATCTGCAAAAGCGTGCCGAGGCCATCGATCCCAAGGAAAACATCGCCCTGGCACGTTCGTCATTCATCCATGCCTTCAACGATTATGCCAACAAGGGCAAAATCTATCAGGCCGTAGAGTGTGCTGCCAAGGCTACAGCGTTGTATTACAAGGAGAACTTCTACCAGGAAGCCTTCGACCTGTTGCGACGTGCCGACCAGGTGGTCGCTGCCAGCAGTCTCTCGCCCAGCCAGGCCGCTGCCTGTCACTACCTCACCACCAAGGAGCGTCTGCAGATGTACATCAAGATGCGCCGTGTCGATGGTGCCAAGGAACAGCTGAAGCAGCTGGAGAGTCACGCCGCTGCCGCCTCCAACGACGAGACGGCCAACGACCTGCTCTATACCAAGGCCGTCTATTACTACACGTTCGGCATGAATGCCCAGGGCAATGCCGTCTTCAAGGAGATGGCTGACAAACTCACCGCCAGCAAGGAGTACGACAAGGTCGACGAGGTTTACCAGACGCTTATTGCCAACGGCCGCAAGTCGGGCAGTGCCAGCATGGTGGCGCAGTCCTACAGCAACTACATGGCTTGGAAGGACTCTACCAGCGCCATCAAGCATGCCGACGAAATCAAGGCCCTGAAGCAGCAAATTACGGATAACGAGGCCACTATTGCCGACAAGGACAGCTCGCTGACCACCCGCAGCGTCATCATCACCGGTCTGGCCATTCTCGCCGGCATCCTTGCCGCTGCACTCGTGCTCGGAGCCGTTATGTTGCTGCGTTACATCCTGCTCACCCGTCGTCAGCAGAAGAACATCCAGCTGGCCAACGAGAGCAACGCCCTCAAGGCCAAGTTCATCAGCAACATCGCCGCCCAGCTCGAACCGACCTTCCGCAAGCTCGACAGCCGTCAGCCCGAGGTACAGGCCCTGCTCGACTTCTCGAACCATATCCAGACGCTTTCCGAACTGGAGAACAGCACGGAGCCCGTTGAGACGGAGGACGTTCAGGTGCAGCAGTTCTGCGAGGACCTCATGGACCAGGTGCGCGACCAGGCGAAGAGCGACGTGACACTCGCAGTCAACGCCCCCAAAATGAGCGTGCCGATGAACCGCGAATACGTTGGTCACATCCTGCTCCACCTGCTGCAGAATGCCGTCGAATACACCCCCGAGGGCGGCAAGATTACCCTCGACTACAAGAAGCGCGGTCAGCACACCCACCAGTTCCTCGTTTCCGACACTGGCGAAGGCATCCCCGAGGAGAAGCGCGACGACCTCTTCAAGCCCTTCCTCGAGATTCGTGACCTCACCCAGGGCGACGGTCTCGGACTGCCTATCTGCAAGCAGATGGCCCTGCGCATGAATGGCGACCTCGACCTCGACCCCGCCTTCACCAAGGGCACCCGCTTCGTCCTCGAACTGCATACATAATCCCTGCAATATAACACAAAAAAGCCGGAAGCTTCGCGCCTCCGGCTCTTTTTTTAGACCGTCAACCATCAGACATCAGACATCGTACATCAGCCATCAATTGCCGTCGCCGATGTCGCCGTAGTCCGGGTCGGTCGTGCCGCCTCCGGTGTTGCCACCACCCTGGTTGCCACCGTTGTCGTCGCCGGTGTTCGTGCCACCGCCCTGCGAACCACCGTTCGAACTACTGCCGCCGTGCTCCTGTTTCCATTCGGCCACAGCGGTCTCGATGGGCTTCAGGGTCTGCACCTTCTTGGTCTTGCCGTCGAGGGTGACCTCCTGGGTGTCGACGATGTTGCGGAACTCCAGCGAGCAGTACTCCTGTTTGAAGCGTCGCGAGGTGATGTTGTCGTCCTCCACGCCGTAGGGGTAGAAGCGGATGTGGACACCCTTCACCACGTCGTTGGGGTCGGCTCCCTCCATGGCGGGGATGTTCACCACGGGCTTGTCCACGGAACACGTGGGGACAAAGCGGCCCAGGGGCGACAGTTCTACGGGTACGCCCTGGCTGAGGAGTTCGGGCAGACACTGGGTGATTTTCTTGAGCACACCCTCGATGATGTCGAGTCCGTAGATGCAGCCGTGCTTGGCGAGGTGTGCTGCAAAGCCCTTCAGCGAGAGGGTGCTTTGCGTGTCGACTTCGGGATAGTACTTGCCAAATCCCGCGTTTTTGGAATTCTTGTTCTTACGCAAGTTGATTCCGAGTTTGATTTCGTTACTAGCCATTTCTTGTTGTGTTTTTAATGCTATTAGAAACCGTTCAGACCAACTACACCGGGTGGCCTGAAATCCCGCTTGCAATCGCTCTTGATTACAGGTACAAAATTACGAAAAAAAAACGATACTACCAAACAAAATCGCAAAAAAGTTTGACGAAAAGTGTAGAAAAGTAACATTTTCCGATAGATTCTCTTTGCATTTCTTTTTCATTTTCTTTTTTGTTCTTTTTTAGTGCGTTGAAATTGGTTGTATTTCTTAATTTATATTAAAACATCGCGTAAATAAATATTTTCAAGCAATATATTTGGGAGTTATACAAATATTTATTACCTTTGCAGGCAAAACATAATGTCTATGGCAATTAAGATTTTAAGCGCGAAGCAATTCGCAACAAAACTGAAAGCAACTATCCAGGCCTCCGGCAGGCTTGGTTTTACCGAAGAGACGGCCAATGCACTGGATTTGGCGTCCGGAAAGTTTGCAAAGTTTGCGAAAGACGACGAAAAGGATGCTCTATACCTTATTATTATTGATGAGGACAGCGAGGATGCTTTTCCCATAAAACTGTCGAGTGGCTACTATTATGTGCCTACCCGACAATTGTTCGATGCGCTGGCTTACGACTACGAGAACAACAACATCATGTTCGACCTGGTCCGCCAGTCCTCTCTCGATGCTGACCTCATGGGTCATGCGTATTATATGAAGCCACGAATCAACAAGCGAAAAGACAAGAAAGATGAAACAATAATCGAACCATGAAAAAAAGGCCCCCATATTAAGTGTAATATGGCGGGCCGCACACGGGACTGGCCTCTGATCGTTCGCATCTTGAGGAGGCCGGTCTCTTCTTTAAAAAGCCATCGCGGAATGGTCTTTAAAGCGGTGCAAAGTTAGTGTATTTTGCCTAATCCGCCAAATTATGACCCCCTCCGCAGTCATTTTTTAATTAACATTAATAGTTTATGACCACAACATGCAACCCCCGATTCTCTATATTTCCAAGAGGATACAGAAACAAGGACGGCCAGCCAGTGCTGGCCACGAAACCGCAGCAGAACCAGGACATTCCCTGGCTCTACCAATATGTCACCAGCCAGTGGTGCGGCGGCACGGCAACACAGACGCTGCGCCAGATGATGGGCCACGCGTCGAAGGACGAGCTGGGCGACTACAAGAAACTGAACTTCGAGACGGCACTCTTCGCCGGCACCTTCTCCTACCGTAACGCGCGAGGGCTCCTGCAGCGCTCGCCATACATGGTGTTGGACATTGACGACCTTGACACCACAGAGCAGGCAGAGGACGTCAAGCGACGACTCATCAGCGACCCATGCATCGACACCGAACTGTGCTTCATATCGCCCAAGGGTCTCGGCGTGAAATGGGTGGTCACCCTGCCTTCGTGGACCGACGGGCTGACCTATCAGGAGCAGTACAACGCCCTGCGCAACCACCTGTGTTTCCACCACGGCATCGACCCCGACAAATCAGGCTCCGACGTCAGCCGCGCCTGTTTCCTGCCCTATGATCCCGATTGTTTTATTAACCCCAAATATCTTTAAATCATGAACAGCAACAAATCCTATTCCGAGCTCGAACATCTGGAGCTCGTATCCCGTCGAATCGCTGAGAGCGGTATCGACATCACCTGTGAGTACAAAGACTGGATCACCGTCACACTGGCCTGTGCCAGCGTTGGCGAAGCGGCCCGCGAGGCCTACCACACCATCTGCAGCCAGTATGCCGGCTACAAGCGCGAGGAGTGTGACGAGAAGTTCGACAACTGTCTCCACACCGGCCGTGGCGACGTCCGCCTGGCCTCGCTCATCCAGCTGGCCAAGGATGCCGGCATCGACGTCTCGCTGCCCCGCGGCCGCCGCAAGAAGACGGAAGGCCAGCGCCAGGAGGAACAGCAGAACCGCATCCAGCAGATGCGCGACGCACTGAAAGGCTATGCCCAGTGGCGTTTCAACACATGGTATAGCCGGCCGGAGCTGAAGGAAGGTGACAATGAATGGCGCGAACTGAAGGAACAAGACCTGGACACGTACTATATCCGTCTGAAACTCGATGGTGTCAACGTGCGCATATCTGATGTAAAGTCAATGCTTTGGAGCCGTGACTTCAGTCCGCAGTTTGACGCCTGTCGTGACTACCTTGACCATCTGCCGGCATGGAATCCAGAGACCAGCGACAATCCTATCAGAGACATGTTCGAAGGCCATCTGGTGTTCAGCGACCCTGAGAACAAGGACTACTACGTCACGATGCTCACCAAGTGGTTTCTGGCCATGGTATCCATGATGCAAGGCAAGTGTGACGAGAATCCACAGATGCCGATTTTCGAGGGACACCAGCACATCGGAAAGACCTACTTCTCACGACATATACTCCCTCCATGCCTGCGAAGCTATCGTATAGAAGTCAGCCCCGCGCAGATGCTCGACAAGGATTTCTTGTCGTCACTCTCGGACACGCCACTCATGATCTTCGACGAGATATCCTTTGGCAGTTCACAAAAGGCCAACGCGCTGAAACACGCCGTGACGCTAAACGAAACGAACATCCGAGAGGCATACGGACATTTCCGCGAGAAACGCCACCGCAGGGCATCGCTCATCGCAACCACCAACGACGAACAGTTCCTGCGTGACACGGAAGGTAACCGACGCTATCTGGTCATCAGCCTGAAAGAAACCGTCAACCTCAACGAACACCCCATCAACTACGACGGTGCTTACGCACAGGCAGTCTATCTGCTGAGCCAAGGCGAACCCATTAAACCCACCAAGGAAGAGAGCCAGCTCATCAGCGAACACAACAAGCGCTACCTGATGCCCAACGACTGCGAGGAAGTGCTGAAGACCTTCCTGCGTATTCCCAGCGAGATGGACAACACGCTTGCCATGACGGCTGGCGACATACTGACCGAGCTTGGATGGAGAGGCCACAGAGGACGTATGTTCTGCACGTCGGAAATCGGTAAAGCCATGAAACACATGGGGTTCGACAGCCGCAGGTCGCACGGAACAACGAAATATCTCGTTGTCAAAATAGACCCTAACACCCGCAAACAAGAGAACATTGACGACGCCAAGGAGTTCATTCCCGACAGCTTTTGACCGCCATCAGGGTAGAGGTGGTAGAGGTGAAATCTTATACGGGTGACGAGAAAATCCCTAAATACCTTGTAAAAATATGCAGGTGATTTAGGGATTTTCTCGTTCTCCTCCTTAAAAACCACCTCTACCACCTCTACCCAGACACCAGCCCACCGCTGTCTAGTATGACACTAAACACCCTCTAGTATCATACTAAAGCCCCTCTACTGTCACCTCCGCACACGAAATTCATTATTTTAACATTATTTAGGGGGGGGGTAACACGCTTTAACAAAATTATTTGTACCTTTGCACCGTGTTTGTGCTATGACTTTGTACAACTAATTATATTACTAACATTTTAAATTAAACAAACATGAAAAGAAAATTACTTTCATTGCTCGTGCTGCTGATGATGGCAGCTACGGGCGCAGTGGCGCAGACGGAAGGAACGCTGCTGACCACAATTACAGCAACAGCCAAAGAGCAAGCCAGCTACAGTACGGCGAATGTGGCAACCGTTTCATTCAGTTATACTGCAGGAGGGAGCTCAGCATACCTCGCTAACTGGGGATGGTGGGGATACGGATGGATAGCAACCGTCACCGCTGCCGAAGGATACACCATCACCAAATGTATATTCTATGACGACGCCAATCGTACAGCTACAGACAGCGAAGCTCCCTTTGTAGTAGAAACCACAGAAGAGGATAAGACGCCGAGAATAAATGGCACACCCATTGA
>JAFSNG010000051.1 GCA_017447515.1 Prevotella sp.
TATTCTTTCGCATCAGCGAAACCCTTTTCTTTCAGCTCAACGATACGAGCCATCAGGGGGTGGTTCAAGTAGAACCCGATCTCAGGATGATCGCTATAATAGTTTGCCATAATTACTTCGAATTTTGCTTATAGTATTTAATGAGTTTGGGAACTACCTCTTCAACAGTGCCAACAATCACGTAGTCGGCGATGCGGTTGATAGGAGCATCGGGGTCGCTGTTGACAGAGATGATGATACCAGAGTCCTGCATACCGGCGATGTGCTGAATCTGTCCAGAGATACCGCAGGCGATATACACCTTCGGATGAACGGTAACACCTGTCTGACCAATCTGACGGTCGTGGTCGAGCCAACCTGCATCAACAGCAGCACGGCTACCACCAACCTCACCATGCAGCACCTTAGCCAACTGGAACAGCATGTCGAAGTTCTCCTTCGAGCCCATACCGTAACCACCGGCTACAACGATAGGTGCACCCTTCAGGTTGTGCTTGGCAGCCTCAACGTGGTGATCCAGAACCTTAACTACGAAGGCCTCAGGGCTTACATACTTGCTTACCTCAGGATAAACAACCTCCTTGCGGCACTCGCCATCGTACAGAGCTTTCTGCATTACGCCTGAGCGTACAGTAGCCATCTGTGGACGGTGGTCGGGGTTCACGATGGTAGCTACGATGTTACCACCGAAGGCAGGACGAATCTGATAGAGCAGATTCTCGTATGTCTTATTGTTCTTCTTATCCTCGAAAGGACCAATCTCCAGCTCTGTGCAGTCGGCAGTCAGACCAGAGGTCAGAGACGACGATACACGTGGGCCGAGGTCGCGACCAATCACAGTAGCACCCATCAGACAGATCTGAGGCTGCTCCTCCTTGAAGAGGTTCACCAGAATATCGGTGTGGGGAGCTGAGGTGTAAGGGAACAGGTCCTTAGCGTCGAAAACAAACAACTTATCGACACCGTAAGGCAGAATCTGGTCCTCCACCTTACCAGAAATACCAGTACCGGCAACAACGGCGTGCAGCTCTACGTTCAGTTCATTGGCGAGCTTGCGACCCTTGGTCAACAGCTCCTGAGAAACTTCTTGAACAATTGTTCCTTCGATTTCTACATAAACAAAAACATTATTCATATCTTATCAGCCAATGATTTTTTCTTCCAACAATTCTTTGATCATTCCCTCGATATCAGCATCAGAAGCCGTCAAAGTCTTCGACTCCTTAGCCTGGAACACGATGTTCTTGATGGTCTTCACCTTGGTGGGTGAGCCACTCAAACCACACTGGTTTACATCGCCATCCACGTCGGCCACGCTCCACTGGTTCAGTGTCAGCTCAGGGCGCTCATCGTACAGATAGTCGTAGGCAGTACCCTCAGCAGGACGCTCCATAGGACAGGTAGCGCGCTTGTACTTCATCACCAGCTTAGCATTCTGGGGACGACAGGGAGCAGCGCTTCCGTTCACGGTGATCACCACAGGCAGAGGAGCCTCAACAGTCTCAACACCACCGTCAATCACACGCTTGATGGTAGCCTTACCATCCTTAACGCTGAGAACCTCCTCGGCATAAGTCACCTGGTTCAGGCCCAGTTTCTGAGCCACCTGAGGACCTACCTGAGCAGTATCACCGTCGATAGCCTGACGACCACCAATCACGATGTCAACATCGCCAATCTTCTTGATGGCAGTAGCCAGCGCATAAGAGGTAGCGAGGGTATCAGCACCAGCGAAGAGACGGTCGGTGAGCAACCAACCAGTATCAGCGCCACGATAAAGTCCCTGACGGATAATCTCACCTGCACGTGGAGGACCCATCGTGAGGATTCCTACTGTTGAGCCTGGGTTCTGTTCCTTCAGGCGAAGGGCCTGCTCCAGGGCATTCAAATCTTCTGGATTGAAGATGGCGGGCAGGGCAGCACGATTCACCGTTCCTTCGGCAGTCATCGCGTCCTTACCCACATTTCGGGTGTCTGGCACTTGCTTGGCCAGCACAACAATTTTTAAAGCCATAAATTATATATATAAATAATGTGTATCCTAAAAAAGGTGCAAGGACAGTGCAAACCGAATGCCCAAAAGACTATGGACATAGCGAGCGTGCTCGCTTGCTCCAAATTGCTGAGGCGAAGCCTGTTCTCGCGGGTGATTTCTTAAAATCGCCCGCAAAGGTACAACTTTTTGCGCACACAGCCAAACAAAATGCACAAAAACAGCCCTTTTGTGCACATTTCTTCCTTTTTGTGCAACATTTCACCGTTCACCAGCGAAAAACCGTTCATTAACTCAAATCATCAATCGAGTTAATAAAATCGATGAATCGAATTAATAAAGAGGGAAAAACGCCCTCCGAAATCACAAGCTTCCGCAAGGCCCTGATGAACCTTGCGGAATGCGACGCCATACTTCGCACCTTTAGGTCGAAGAATCTTGCTTTTATCTTCAGAAATGATTAGGGGCTTGCCCCCGTGATTATTTCGTAATATGCATCCCTATATTAATAAAGTTTAAAAAATAAACGTATTTGTTCTTAGTTTAAGAAATAAACATTATCTTTGTAACATCAAACGCAATGTTGCGTAATAAAACCTATTACAAAGATGACGACTAACGACGAACTTCAAATCATTGCCAGCATACGCGGCGAGGTCATGAGCCGGAAGGAAACGACGGGCGAGAACCTGTTTCTCGTCTGGGGCTATCCTACGGCCATCTTCCTGCTGCTTGAATTTGCTGCGCTCATGGTGTTGCACGAGGACTGGTGCGAATGGCTTTGGGTGGGAATCCCGCTGATTGGTGCACCGCTGATGATGTACTACCTCAACGAGGACTACGAGCGTACGGGTCGGAGCACGCTCAACCAAAACGTCATCCTCATGATGTGGATATTCATTGGCTTTGCCAGTTTCGTCGGAGGTATGACCATGGGATTAACCGGCATATTCCCTTTGTGCTATTGTGCCTATCAGGGACTGCTCATCGGCATGGGGTGCTTTATGACGGGCATCATTCTCCACTTCCGTCCCAAGACCATTTGCGGCATCATTGCCTCATTCCTCTCTGCCGTTCCTCTCTTTCTTCAGGGCGAACTCTGGCCTTGGCAGCTGCTTGTTGCCTCGCTCATTGCCGTCGTTGCCCTCATCATTCCCGGACACCTGTTCCGACGCTTTGTTAAAAGTGAACGAAATCCGTGAAATTTGTGTAATCCGTTGTAAAAAGTAAAAAGAATATGAGTCCATTCAAATTTGCCATTATCAATCCATTGTTGCACAACGAGCTGCGACTGAAAATAATGGTCGCCCTCGACAGTCTCAAGAGTGCCAATTTCATGTATCTTTGCGAGATTACCGGTGCTACGCGGGGTAACCTCAGTGTACAAATCACCACCCTCAAAGAGGCTGGTTACTTAGAAGTCGACAAGAGCGGCTCCGGTCCTTCCTCCCGCAGCATCTGCCGCATTACCCGTCAGGGGCGCGACGCCCTTCATACCTACGAACAAGGGCTCCACCGCCTCTTCACCGAAGACGTCCCGGCTGACAACGAAGACCAGCAGCAAGCAATTTAAGTTTACACCTTATTATATTGTATGACTAACGACATCAACAATCTCAACGCGCAAATCCATACGGAAGTCACGGAGATGTACTGCGGATCTATTGGGAAAACCGTTTTTATCTCATGGGGTTACATCTCGGTATTCTTCCTGCTATTGGAGTTTTTAGCCCTGAAGATATGGAACGACGATTGGTGCTACTTCCTATGGATCGGCATACCCGTAGTGGGCTTGTTACAAGGTGCCGACAGCATCTTCATCCATAAAAACCGCAAGACGTTAGACTGGCAGAACACCACCGTACTCTATACATGGGTATTCATAGGTTTCACCTGTGGCATCTGCGGATTCATGACGGGCATTACAGGTTTGTTTGCACCCTGTTTCCTTACCTTCGTTGGACTGCTGTTCAGCATTGGCAGTTTCATCACTGGCTCCTTGCTCCGTCTGCACAGTCATATTGTTTGTGCCTTCATCGGTGCGGCACTGTCGTTTCTGGCCTTGCTCTTTCAGGGCGACCATTGGCCTTGGCAACTGGTGACCACAGCAGCGGTCGTCACCGTCTCGATGATTATCCCCGGTCACCTGTTTGATAGTAACGAGAAAAACAAATAAACAATAGTTTTAACAATTAATCCAACTAACTATGAGTATTACAATTAGACATTCTTTGGCGAGGGTAGCGGGAGTGCTACTCCTCGCCTTGCTCGGCACCTCAGGTGCCTGGGCACAAGAAACAGCCAAAGGCATTGTCATCTGGCTGAACGACGGCAACAAAAGCGAAGTGCTCTTTGCCGACATGCCTGAAATCACGTATGCCGACGGAATGATTTCCCTCCAGTCGGCCAGTCCCTCAACAGCGCTGTCGTGGCCTATTGAGAACGTGCAGAAGCTGACGTTCGAGGAAATGACTACCGGCATCCGCGACATCAAGGCGACGGGTCTCGACCTGCTCTCCGACCATTTTGACGCCTATGACCTCAGCGGCAAGCTGATTTGCAAAGGCGCAAAATCTCTCTCCGAGCTCCCTCTGGGGACATATATCGTAAAGGACGGAAGTGTAACCATTAAAGTCGTACGCAAATGAAGAAGCTATACGTTTTAGCATGGCTGATGATGCTCAGCATCGCGGCTATGGCACAGACGATTCTCGTGGTAGATAAAGACGGCAATAGCGTCCCCTACGATCCGGACAAGATTACCAGTATCGAGTTCCAGGCCACACCGCCGGGATTTACCATCAATATGGATGGCAAGAGCGCCAACTACACTTTCAACACGGTAAAGAGTATACAGGGTAACCCCAACTACGTGTTCGTCGATCCGGAAGCTGTCATTGTTGACGGCGAAGGCGAAGACCTTGCCGTACAGGTGAAGACGAACGTGGAGTTCGATGTGACGACTTCTGATCCCTGGCTGACCTTTGACACGGAAGCCAAGGACGGCTTGTGCTATGTGAAGGTAGCCAAGAACCCCAGCGTAGACGAGCGCACGGCTATGGTGAAGCTGACCTCCAAGGACGGCACGCTTGCCTGTACGCTGAATGTCGTGCAGGCTGGCAAGGAAGACTCCCGCTATATCGACATCGACTGGGAGGAGGATACCCTTGAAAGCTACGATCCCGAGACAGGTGTAGCCGTCATTACCTTCAAGGACGAAGTTCCCATCATGGGTGAATACGACATCGTGATGGTGCCCGACGAAATGGGTACCCTGATCATTCGCATTATCGAAGAAGTAACAGAGGTAGCAGGCAATACCGTCACGCTCAAGACAACGCAGGGCGACATGGGCAACCTGTTCCGCGACCAGGAACTCACCTTCGAGCTGGGCGACGACGGTTCAAGCGGCGTTAGCCAAAGAGCACCCGGTTCCAAGCCTATGTTCAGACCCGAGAAGGTGGAAATTCTGGAGAACGGCAAGTATGTGGAGGTGTACAATGCCCGCACCAACCGTGCACCTTCCACTCAGGAGCTGACGCTCGACTACGAAGGCAGCGACATTATGCTGGAGTCGTGGGGCAACCTCACGTTCAAGATCCAGAAGGCCAAACTGGCCATGAAGTTCAAAGGCACCCTGGAATTCTCCTTCGAGAGACAACCGTGGTACAAGGTGTGGAAGGGTCACACCACCAAGGCCAGCGTCCTGCTGGAAGGTGACACCGAGGGCGAGACCGTATTGGATATAAGCTGTAAAACCCCGGATGAGATGTCTGGCAAAGCAATACTGAGTCCCGACGACGTGATGAGGTTGAAAACCGGTGTTGTACAACAGAGATATACCTTCAATGTAGAGGGCGTTCCCGTGCAGGTTGTCCTGAATGGTGATGTGGGGTGTACCCATGCCTACACGTGCCTCGGTCTGGGAGATGCCGTCGGAGGATATAAGTATTCCAAACACTTCAAGTACGGTCTTACGTGCGTTGACGATAATTTAGATGGGGATTTCATTTATGAAGAAAAGCCGACTGTTAACCTCATCTATCCCGAGGCAAACATTGGAAGCGCTGAGTACAAAACCAGCCAGTGCTATGGAAGAGCCTCTGTTCTACCCGTCTTTAAAATCAATTTCTATGGTCAGTATTGCCGCACTGATATTTGTCCGGCAGAATGGACGTATGTGCATCCAAGGTCGTGGCAGCCGTATCCCGATGAGGCCCCCGATGCTATTGCACGCCGTGTAAGAGTCGATCGTTGGGCTAATACATATATCGCTATGAAAAATATTCCCGGATGGCTGTTAGACCATTCGGCTGGCGATAATTTCAGTAGCGATGATGAGAAAACGCAAATTCTGATGTACAATCCCGAGGATTTCACCTTAGAGACCCCAGAACGCGACCTGATGCAGGACGACGAGCAGGATATTGAGATTACCGCGTTCCACTACGACCATACCACCAATGAGCAACTCACCAGCATTGGTGCACTGGTAGCGTTCGAGATAGAAGGTTCGGCATCGGGCGACAAGAAACTGCTGCTGAAGTACACCGATGAAAACGGCAAAGCCAAGGTGACATTCAAGAAAGGCGAACCTTCAGTAGAAAGAGTAAGTATAAAGTTATTCAGGACGCCGGTTGACGATGATGTAATAGCAAAATACGTCGAAAAGAAATGGACTTCCAAGCTGCTGAAGTACAAAATAGAATGTCTGAATCCCTCGCAGGAGGTAGAGAAGGGTGCTGAAGCTGTGCCTGTTCACTTCTTGCTGCAGAAGACAGAAGGAAATGATTTATCAGCATGGGCTCACAAGCGTGTGGAATTCGTCGCCACCAACGGCACCGTAACACCCACCATTAACTATACCGACGAGAATGGTCTTATAACGGCTTACTTCACACCTACGAATAGTGCTCCCGAAGGCGAGGTATTAGCCATCGTTACCGAGGAGGGCAACAAGAAAGTCTGGGAAGGCCGCGCCACCGGAAAGATTACCATCAAGGGCGGCAGCAACCCGTGCGATACGGGTGATGAGCAGCTGAACAAGGCCGACCTGCAGGACAACTCCTATGTCATCACAAACAAGACGACGGGCGAAACGCAGACCCGCAACTATGACCCGAAGTGGTCGGAATGGAGAAAGGACGGGGACTTCATCAGCTTCTCCTTGGAAGATGCCGACGAGAACGGCGGAACGCTGGGTATGGCTTGGGGAAGTCTGCCTTGGAACATGGTCAATCTCGTTAAGGCGCTCACGGGACAGTCGTTCGAGAACAGTCCTGGCGGCAAGTTCGGTTTTGGTGTTTATGTGACGGGGTGTGAGTTGAATGCCAACTTTGCCGCCCACACGGGTGAGTCGGGAATGGTCGCGGAGGGCAACCTGAAGCCTGAGAGCAAGATCCTGATCAGGCAGCCTTGCAACACGCAGCCTGTCAATAGTGCGCGTCGCGCTCCTGATGAGGAATATACCGGCGAATACGAATTGCTGTTCTATCTGGTGTTCCAAAACCAGACTTGGAACCCAGAGACCCAGCAGATGGAATATGGCGACGAGTACGAAGTCTATGGCAAAGGCACGATGAAGATGCATGAGCCGGTCCTCTACTACATGGAGCTGAGCTCTGAGTCCCAATATCTGAAAGTGGGCGAATCGACGAAGGTGAACGTGGATCGTTATGGCGAAGAAGGTGCTCAGTGGGACTGGAACGACGTACAGATTTCAGGTCAGTCCACTGATTATAGCAGCGCTTACGATGGCGCCGATGAAGGCTTCTTCACTTGGGATGCCGCCACGCAGACCATCACCTCCGTGAAGTCTAACGACAACAAGGACGTGTATGTAATCTTCTCGCTCAAGAGCGACCCTTCCGTCAAGTCTGGCATCACGATTGCCACCGGCGAAGGCTGGAAGTACACGATGATCAAGGTGGGTCCTGAAGAGCAGACGGTAAGTCCTGGCTACTATTGCAGCTACTATGTAGAGGACTGGGCACCGAGAGACAGCGAAGACGAGAAGTTTGACGATGCTGCCATAGAGATCGACCCGGCGTCCGACCCCGACGGCAATTTCCGTTATGTCCACTACAATGGAAAATATTCTGCCGTCTTGTATGTCTATCGGTCAGATGCCGCTCCGGGCGAGTACAACCTCCGCTTCCGGCTGAAGAGTGACCACAGCGTCGGCTGCACGATGAAGATCACAATCACGTCGGAATAATAGTCTAAGGCGACACTTCTTCCAGTGTAACATTAGAGCCCCTTTAGTGTCATACTAGAGGGGCTCTACTATTAGGGTAGAGGGTTAAGTTAGCAGGGAAGGTGATGGAGCCAATACTATCGGAGTAATCGGAAATAGTCCGATAGTATTTGAAATTTCTTTCGGAGTATTGCATTTTAGTGTCGGGCAGTTGAAGGGGAAGAGTGCCGTGCAAACAGGGATTTTGTAGGGAAGTAACAGGGAGAGAATGGCTAGGTAAGCGGATTCGGGCGGCCGCCCGAATTAATGTGGGCGGCCGTGCTTATTATTGCGGGCGGGAGGCCGCATTATTGCGACCTCCCGCCCGTGACCAAGTTTTATACCTTGTATCCATTTTAGATAATCTTTTTTTTCCTAACCGACGTTCTCACACCTGAAGGTATGAGTGTGGCGTTGCATTCATTGTGAGCTGAATTTTTAGCAAAGATAGTGAAAAATCTTGGAAAACGACCAAAAAAGGAGGTTAAAATTTGGAATTATTGAAAATAATCCCTATCTTTGCAGCGTGAATGAGAGTTGCATATAGGCGCGATAGCATCAAGCTCCGCAACCGTTCTAATTTAAATAAAGCCGTTGGTCGAGCACCTGCGGCTTTCGTTTTTCTAATAAGTTGGTGCTCCAGGGTTGAGCTGCTCGATGGTCGACATGATCTCCTGGCGTGTCTGCACACTGGCATTTACCACTACCGCCTCACCTCCAAACACCACATAGCAGTCTGCAATCATTCCGCTGACAAAATCGGCCTTCCTGCGTGAGATGTATTTTGAAAGTTCGAAAGAGCGCACCTGAAAGATATGTTCGTCAAGATCGATAACCACAATTTTGCAGCCTTGTTTCTTGGCGGCTTTGAAACCTGCCGTCACTCCTTTTTCACCCATGATGCCCTTACGGTCGCCCAACTGTCCATTGATGGTATACTCTGGATTCTTGTGTCCAAAGGACATGGTGTGGGCATTAATAATGATGGTGACGTCGGCAAAGGAGTGGAGAATGGCACGAGCCGCACGGATGTTACCACGAAGCTCACGTTGGTCAGCGTTCACACTAATGAGCAGACGCTGACCATAGACCTCATCTTCTATGTAATCCTTAGGTGCTATCATAAACAGATGCAAAGATACGAATAAGTGAGCACATGTAAAAATAAATCGCGATTTATTTTGTGTTTCGCGCGCTTATTCGTACTTTTGCAGTCTAAGGCTGCGAAATTGCTAACGCTCGGCCATTCAAGCAAGCTTGATGGCTCTCGCTAAATCGCAACATTGCACGCGGAGCGTGCGATATTAATAATAAGTTATATGGCAAGAATACGACTTATAATCCTACTGGGGTTGATGCTGCGGGTTGCGGCATTGGCGGCACAGACGGCAGATTTCAGGAAGCTGTCGGGCTTAGCCAGACAGGCGGCGCTGGAGTCGGCGGCATTTACACGAGGGGCTTCCGACGGCCGCATCCTCACGGCCTTTGTCAAGACGGATAATGACGACATACTGGCAAGGTACGGATGCCACCAACATGCACGCTGGGGCGATATCATCATAGCCAGCATCCCTCTGGAGCAGTTGGCAGCACTGTCGCGCGAACCGTCAGTACGGCGCATAGAGGCTGGGGCTCGTGCCTCACTCTGCGTCGACACGGCAGCAATGATCGTCAATGTGTTGCCTGCGTATGAAGCCACTCCCAACCATTCGGCCTACACAGGTGAAGGTATCGTCATGGGGTTGATGGATGTGGGGTTTGACCTGACGCACCCGACCTTCTACGACCGCTCGACGACGAACTACCGCATCCGAGCGCTCTGGGACCAGCTGTCGAAAGACACGCTGGATAGCCGTCTGCCCGTAGGACGGGATTATATCGGGACAGAGGAACTGCTGGCTTACGGACATACCGCTGACGCTGAGTCGGAAACACACGGTACCCTTACCCTGGGCATTGCGGCAGGCAGCGGTTACGACACCCGCTATCGGGGTATTGCCTTCGACAGCGACATCTGTCTCGTGGCTAATGCCGTCAACTCCAACACGAAGTACATCGACTCTACCGATGTCTACAAATACACCACGGCAACAGATGCCCTGGGATTCAAATACCTCTTCGACTATGCCGACAGCCAGCAGAAACCCTGCGTCGTCTCGTTCAGCGAAGGCTATCCGCCCTATCTCAATCAGGACGACAGCCTCTTTTCTTCCGTGCTGGACAGTCTGACGGGTCCAGGGCACATCCTCGTAGTCGCTGCAGGCAATGAGAACAGAAACGACACGTGGTTTATCAAGACGGCTGAGCGGCCTGAGGCTGGCGCTTTCATACAGACGAACCAGAAGGAGGCCTTGTATCGGCTGACCACAGAGGGTGACGTACGGATTCGTGTCTATGCCTATCGCGGTGAGAACGGCATTCCGACGGACACGCTGATGCTGGATGGGCAGCAGATTCCCTCCGACTCCGTTGTGGTGTACTCCTTCTCCTGCGGTCAAGACACGCTGACGGTTTCATGCTATCACAACGCTTCGTCATTCATTGATGATGATGTGTGGCAGGTACTGATTAAATCAGAGCAGTACATCAGGAAACTGGCTCCTATGGCACTTGTCGTAGAGGGCGATGGCGTGATTCAGGCGTTTGGCAGTACCACCCATGCTTTCAGAAAGCATGATGCAGACCCGCGGTGGGCTGATGCGCAGAAAGGTCATAATATCTTTGCACCGGCCTGCTTCCAGGCAGCCATCAGCGTGGGGGCTTCGACGCATAAACCGGATGGGAAAATAGATTATTACTCCTCTACAGGTCCGGCCATGAACGGGCTGCGGAAACCCGAAGTGGTAGCTCCGGGAACGCAGGTGGCAGCATCCATGAGTCATGTGTATGCACCGGATTGGGCCATCGTGGGCTATTCCGAGTTCAACGGCATCAGCTATCCCTGGGGAGCCGACTCAGGCACGTCGCTGTCGGCACCCATCGTAGCGGGTATCATTGCCCTATGGCTGCAAGCGAAGCCCGACCTGTCGCCCCAAGAGGTTCTGGCACTTTTCGACCGTAACTGCTGGCATCCGGACGACAGCCTCGACTATCCGAACAATATCTATGGTTACGGAATGCCCGACGCCTATAAGGGACTGCTCGACATCCTTGGGTTAACCAGTGTCCGGGCCATCAGTCAGCATCAGCCGCAGGAGGTCGACATAGCGCCTGCCAATGGAGGGTTGCGCCTGACATTCGCCAGCGAACCGACAGGGTCTCTGAAAGTAAGCGTTTACCAACTTTCGGGCTCATGTATTTTCCAAACGACGCTGGCCGTCGCTGGCCGTGAGGTGTTCATCGCCCTCCCCTCACTCGCCTCTGGAGTCTATGCCGTCCAGCTCGACGCCGCCCAATTCACCCACTGCGGCTCCTGCCTCGTAAGACGATAATCATAAACTCTGCGTAACTCTGTGGCTCTGCGCGAGAAACAAAAAAAGTGGGCTGACGAAAGGGTCAGTCCACTCTTTTTATCGGGATTCGAAATAAAATGCTTATTCAGCCTTTGCCTCTTCAGCAGCGGGAGCCTCAGCGGCGGGAGCTTCCTCAACAGGTGCTTCAGCGGGAGCCTCGACAGGAGCTTCAGCCTTGGGAGCTTCAGCAGCAGGAGCCTCAGCAGCGGGAGCCTCAGCCTTAGGAGCAGCAGACTTGCGTGAACGGCGAGTCTTCTTCTCGGCCTTGGGAGACTTCAGCATGTTCTCGTCGAAGTCGACAAGCTCGATGAAAGCCTTCTCAGCAGCATCGCCCTGGCGGAAGCCGAGCTTGATGATGCGGGTGTAACCACCGGGGCGGTCACCGACTTTCTGTGCTACAGGGCCAAAGAGCTCTTTCAGAGCTTCCTTGTTCTGCAGGTAGCTGAATACGACGCGACGGCTGTTGGTGCTGTCGTCCTTAGAGCGCGTGATGAGTGGCTCTACATATTTCTTGAGTGCCTTTGCCTTGGCGAGGGTCGTAGTGATTCTTTTGTGCATGATCAGCGAGATGGCCATGTTGGCAAGCATGGCACGGCGGTGATCAGCAGTACGGCCCAGATGATTGAATTTCTTTCCGTGTCTCATTTTTTCGTTTTTTTCTTTTCGGACGGAGGATTCTTGACGGAATCAAGAATTACTCGCGGTCCAGTTTATACTTTGAAATATCGGTTCCAAACGACAGATTCAGACTCTCGAGCAAATCATCAAGCTCAGTGAGCGATTTCTTACCGAAGTTGCGGAACTTGAGGAGGTCGGTCTTGTTGTACT
>JAFSNG010000052.1 GCA_017447515.1 Prevotella sp.
AGCATCTTGTTGTCAGCGTCGAAGTAGTCAGCGATGACAGCGGTAGAAGCGTGCTTGCGGTGAGCGGTACCGAAGGCATCCATTACGTAGCAGTCAGCATACGAAGCCAGCGTCTTGGCAAACTCCTTCTGAGAAGCCTTCATGGCCTTCTTAGCCTCGTCGTAAGCGGGGTCAGCTTTGTCGATGCCAACGGGCTTACCCTCTTCCTCAGGATAGAAACGCAGGTTCTCCAGCAGCAGAGCCTCACCCATCTTCAGAGCCTTGGCGGCATCCTGAGCCTTAGCGCAGTCGGGAGCAAAAGCCACGGGAACACCCAGTGCCTTCTCTACGGCCTCGCGAATCTGACCCAGCGACTTCTTCATGTCCACCTTACCCTTGGGTTTGCCCATGTGTGACATGATGATGACAGCACCACCATCGTTCAGAATCTTCTTCAGCGTGGGCAGTGCACCGCGGATACGGGTGTCGTCAGTAATCTTACCATTCTCATCCAGAGGTACGTTGAAGTCTACACGTACAATTGCCTTCTTACCGGCAAAGTTGAATTCGTTAATTGTCATAATGCTTAGTATTTAAAATAATGTGTAATGAATCTCGTTCGAAACGTTTGCAAAGTTACAAAAAAATATGAATACTATATGCGGCACGGCGTATTATTTAGTGTTTTTTTGCAATCGCCCCACGATACGAACGTTTTCGCGGCAGGAGAGTTCCCCAGGATTCGTACCCGGATGTCCCTCAGGAACTTCCATGTCGTACTTTTCATAGAACATCTTCCAGTAGGTTGTAATGCGTCCTGTTTCATCGTGGAACGACATGGGGATGGGGTCGAACAGTCGATTGCCTTGCGCATCGACGAATGAGAACTGCACCAGCTCCGAGCAGTAAATGGCCTCGTTGTCAGGAAGATAGAGGTGATCGTAGGAATGTCCGAGGAATGTACGGGCGTTAGCGATTGAGCGTGTCGCATCAGCTCGCCGCACCCTACCTATTATATAATAGCCTTCCTCTTGGCGCAGTGCGTTGAGTGGGGTAATGCGGACGCCCGCCATCACCGTATCCGTCGTTTTTTCGCTAATCCCTTTCCCGACTGGTGCGGCCTCAATGACACTATCCTTCGACAGGACAATCGCCACATGGTCTATCATCCCAGGCGTCACGTCAGTAATGGCGTTGCCTTTCTCCACGACATGGAATAACAGGTCGCCAGGCTTGAGACCGCTGCAAGATGTTAGTGTAAGAATGAGTAGCAGGGCAATGGCGATCATTTCACACCGACGATGTTGGTCTTGGGAAGTTCGCGGTTGCGGCGGTTAACAACGGTGACGACGGCCTGAGCCAGATTGATGAAGGCCAGTCCCGTAGCGGTTTCACTGCTTGTGGCGGCAGGCTCACCGGCATCACCGCTCTCACAGATGCTCTGAACGAGCGGAATCTGTGCCAACAGGGGGACATTCATTTCTTCCGCCAACTTTTTGCATCCTTCCTTGCCAAAGATGTAGTACTTGTTCTCAGGCAGTTCGGCAGGAGTGAACCACGCCATATTCTCTATCAGTCCGAGGATGGGTACGTTGACTTTCTCGTTGCGATACATGTCGATGCCCTTACGTGCATCGGCCAGCGCCACCTGTTGCGGCGTCGACACAATGATGGCTCCCGTGATAGCCAGTGTTTGCAACAACGTGAGGTGAATGTCGCTCGTGCCTGGTGGCGTGTCAAGGATAAAGTAGTCCAGCTCGCCCCAGTCGGCATCGGCAATCAACTGCTTCAGTGCACTCGTTGCCATGCCTCCGCGCCAAAGCGTCGCCGTATCGGGACTGACGAAGAAACCTATCGACAGCATCTTGATGCCGTATGCCTCGATGGGACAGATGAGGTCGCGACCATCTACTTTAACGGCATACGGCCGCTCGTCCTCGACGTGGAACATCTTAGGCATTGATGGTCCGAAGATGTCGCAATCCAATAGACCTACCTTATAACCTAATCGTGCCAAGGCAATGGCGAGGTTCGCCGAGACGGTGCTCTTGCCTACGCCCCCTTTGCCGCTGCTCACGGCGATGATATTCTTAACGCCGGCGAGCAGTTGGTCGCCCTTTGGACGTGGTTTCGATTTGAACTCAGTCTGGATAGTCACCTCTACGTCCTTGCCGCAGTGGTACTTGATGGCGGCCTCGGCAGCCTTGACCGTTGATTTCAGGAACGGGTCCGTCTCGCGCGGGAATTCCAACACCACCGTCACGTGCCACGGCTCACCCTCCTGCGAGGGAGCGGCAACAGTTGGCTGGTCGGCCACCATGCCGCTCTCCACGAGGTTCTTCTTCGTGCCGGCGTACGTCACCGTCGCCAGCGCATCCATAATAATCTTAGGGTATAATGTCATGAGATTTAGAACGTTGTCTTTTCCTTGGTGGGTAGCTTCTGCCAGTCCTTGTCGTTATTGTACAGGGGTTTGCTGCCAGCAGGAATCAGGAATGTGGCTGCCACGTCCTTGAAGGTGCTCTTCGAGATAGATGGCGGTGTCGGGCAATTGAGGACGACTTCGCGCAGCATCTGGCATTTCTGGAATGCCGAACCACCGATTTTCTTCAATGCTGCCGACAGTTCCACGCGTGTCAGCATGGAGCACTCGTAGAATGCGTCGCTGCCGATGCTTGTGACGGCTACGGGAATCTTGATCTCACTTAGTGATGTACACTTCTCGAAAGCATCGTCACCGATACTGAGCAGGGCTGCGGGCAGGTCAATACTGTTCATGGCAATGCAGTCTTGGAAAGCCTTCGTACCAATCTTCTTGACGGTGTTAGGCAGCGAGACACTGGTCAGACTTGAACAACCGTTGAACAAACCGCTGGAAACTTCCTCGACGAATGCTCCAATGCTGGCGTTGGTCAACTGACTGCACTTCTCGAAGGCGGAGCTACCAATGCTCTTCACCAATGTGGGGACGTTGATGCTGGTCAGACCGCTACCCTTGAAAGCCTCGCTCTCAATCTTCGTCAGACTGCTGGGCAGTTCAATGGCGGTCAGCGAGATGCAGCCGTCAAAGGCATTGTTGTTGATAGTCTTTACGGTTGCGGGGATATTGATGTTGTTGAGGCTCGAACAGCCCTTGAAGGCATCGCTGCTGATATCGTCCAGCGGCCCCTGCAGCACGACGGTGGTCAGACTATTACAATTCTGGAAAGCGGAGTTGCCCATCTTCGAGAGAATCTCAAAACCTACTTCCTGCAACGAGGTGCAGTCCTGGAACACGTAGCTGCCAATCTTTCTGACACCCTGCATGCGGATGGAGTTGAGGCTCTTGCAATCCTCGAAAGCTGAACTGCCAAGTTCATTAGTGGCGTCGGGCAGTACGACGGTGGTCAGGCTCTTGCAGTCCTGGAATACGTTGTTGTCAATCTCCAGCAACGTCTCGGGCAGTTGTATGTTGGCCAGACTCTCGCAGTTACGGAACACCTCATTGTCCAACTTCTTCAGCGGAGCCAAGATATTGGCGGTGGTGAGTGCCTTACAGTCTTTGAAGACCTGCGTTCCCATTTCCTTGACACTGGCGGGAATCTCGATAACTGCCAGCGTCTTGCAATTCTCGAAAGCCTCACTGCCGATGCTGGTCACGTAGCTGGGAATGCTGATAGCCGGCAGGCTCTCGCAGTTCTTGAATGCGGAACTTTCGATAGTAGTGACGCTCTCGGGGATAGTCATCGTTACCAGCGCCTTGCAGTCCTCGAAACAGCTTTTGCTGATGTTGATGATGTTCTGTGGTAATACGACCGTGGTCAGTTCTTTGGCTCCCGCGAAGAGTCCGCTAGGCAGTTCGTTGGCCTTGGTTTTCATGCCATCTTTGCCTTCGATGATAATGGCTTCCGACAGGTCGACACTCTTTACCAGACATTCGCCATTCTTCTCTTTTGCCTTGGTGCGGTTCACAATCTGCTGCATCAGTTTGATGTCGGCACCGTTCATTGGTCCGCTCACCTTCAGCTCTGTAATCTTAAACCTGTCATCTTCTAAAATCTTTGAAGCAAGCTGACCTGCTTCGTCCAATTTTACACTTGTACGGCCCTGAGCCATAGCCAGCAGTGGCATGGCGGCCAATAGGATACAGATAATTCTTTTCATAACACTTCTTTTTATTTAGGTTTGTTATTATGTTTCTATTTTGCTTTGTCTTTGCTGCTGCGTTTGTCGCGGTGGTATGAGCGGTAGTCATCCAAATCTATCTCCACGTCGGGTTCGGTCAACTCACCGTCTCGAGGCAGGCAGAACTTCATGTATTTGATGTTCAGTCCTCGGGCCATCCACATCCCTTCGTAGTATGTCTGGATGGACGCAGCAACCGAATCTTTGCACGCGTCCGCATACAGGTCGGTGGTCTTTACCAATACGGGCAAGTGATTGCACTCTACCAGAAGTGATGTATAGGTAAAAAGAAAGTTCGAGTCCGTCTTCAGGTGTACAAAACCGCCGTCCGACAGAAACTTGCGGTAGCGCTCCAGAAACCATGTTGATGTCAGTCGCTTCCGCGGGTTTTTCATCTGCGGATCGCAGAATGTCAGCCAGATTTCCTGCACCTCGCCCTTGGCAAAGAAACGGTCGATGATTTCTATGTTTGTACGGAGGAAAGCGACGTTACCTAATCCTTCGCGCAGAGCCTCGGTAGCTCCCGTCCACATGCGGGCACCTTTGATGTCGACACCGATGAAGTTCACGTCAGGAAACATCTTTGCCAGTCCTACAGTATATTCACCTTTGCCGCAACCCAACTCCAGTACGATGGGGTTATCGTTCTTGAAATAGTCCTCGCGCCAACGGCCCTGCATTGTGAATGGATGCTCCTCCCACGTCGAATACGGATATTGGAATACGTTCTCGTACGTTTCCATATCGGCAAACTTAGCTAACTTTCCTTTTCCCATAACGTGTACTATTTTTTGTATTGTATGGCGAGCATGGTGAGGTCGTCGCTCTGTTCAGCATCACCTACGAAAGTATGTACGGCATTGGCCATCGCATCAATCATACGTTTCGGCTGGTGACGCTGTTCGTTCAGCAACAGCTTGGCCAAATTCCAGATACGGAGGTCGCCAAACTGAGCATGCTCATAGTTCTCGGCCTCGTTCAGTCCGTCAGTAAAGAGGAAGATAGTGGTTCCTGAATCGATAGATACCTCCTGCTGCGTATATTCGAACCCTGCCACTACGCCAATAGGCAGATTGGGTTGGCACGACAGGACACCCACGTCACGACCTACGAGCAGGGGCGCGTCGTGGCCGGCATTGCAATAGCGTAGCAGGCCGTTGGTCAAGTCCAATACGCCAACAAACACAGTGACAAACATGTTGGTATCGTTGCCTTCAGACATAGCATTATTCAGCGTACGAACAACTTCCGACGGAATGGCTACATGTGCCGAGATGTTGCGGAATAGCGAACGCGTGACGGCCATGAACAACGATGCAGGCACACCTTTACCCGACACGTCGCCAATGCAGAAGAACAGCTTCTCGTCGCGGATGTAGAAGTCGAAGAGGTCGCCGCCGACAGCTTTCGCCGGTTTCAGGGAACCGTAGATGTCGATGTCGTGGCGCTCGGGGTAGGGCGGGAACGTCTTGGGCAGCATCGACATCTGGATGTCGTGGGCTATCTTCAGTTCGCTCTCCATCGATGCCTTCTGGGCCGTGGTGGCGCGTAGTTGGGCGGTGTAATTGACCAGCGACCGCTGCATCTGCTCAAACGAGTCCCGCAGCTTATGGATTTCGTCGTGACTCTTCAATGGTGGTAGCGTTGTCTGGAAGTTTCCCTTGGCTACCTCGTTGGCAGTCGTTGCCAACTGTTTCAGCGGCTTGACATCTCGCTTGATGGTTCGGCGACCGAAGAAGTAAACCACCAACATGCCTATCAGGATGAACATAATGGCGATGCCCGCAACAGAATAGCCGAAGAGACGGATATAGAACGTGGGTACTACGAAAGAGATGACCCAGTCGGTGTATTTCACCACCTGTGAGCAGACCTGAACCTCTTCTCCGTCGATGACCATCTCTTCTTCCCGGCTGTCATTAACAGTCATGTGCCCATCATGGTTGTCAGGGCTGTTGGTGATATAAGGCTGGATGTTCTCCTTGACGAGACGCTTCGTGTCCGGGTGTACCAGCAGGGTGCCTGTGCTGTCGGTCATGTAGTAGTATATCTGATAGGATGCATCCCATTCCTTGGAGGGGTCCCTACGAGACACCCTCATCAGCTGTATCTTCTCGTTCAGCCACGAAAGCGACAAATCGACACCCAGCACGGCCACCGTGCGCTGCTGCTTGTCGCGGATGGGCAATAGGTAAGACACCAAGGGCGACTGTACGCTGTCGTTGTCGAAGAAAGGCTTGGCCCAATAGCCGTTGTCGCTGGAAATAGCCTGCTTGAACCATTCGGCGTTCACGTAGTCGTTGCCTTGGTCACAGGCGTCTTGTGATTCCAGGATGATGCTGTCGTTCCGCGAGGCGTATGGCGCAAACAAACGTCCCTTCTGGGGATAGTACCCTTCAACGAAGTAGATTCCGCAGCTGCGCATGTACGGGTTCAGTTTCAGCATCCGGTTCATGAGTTCGTACATGCGGTCCGGCTTGTCCAGATCCTCCTCGATAAAGGGCGCTGTATTGGTGGCAGCCATGTAGAGGTCGGACGCAATGCGCCGTACTTCCTCCTTCTCGCCCTTCAACACACGCTCGCTGATGCCCATGACGCCAACGGCCACGAGAGCGTAGGTTAACCAGAACAGCAGGAAAACGGGGATAATCATGACGAGGAACATCCTGAGCATGATGCGCCACGTCAACCGTTTGGCAAACGACCGAGGATAGGGAGACTTCTCTTTCTTTCCCATACAGCTACGGGCAACCGTTACTCAATGACAACTGTCGTCCAGCCGTGCTTGTCTTCGATTTCGCCGTACTGGATGCCGCGCAGGGTGTCAAACAGCTTCTTCGACATTGGACCGGGCTTGTCGCCAAACGAGTAGCGCTTGCCGGTGTCGAGGTCATCGATATAAGAGATTGGGCTGATAACGGCAGCTGTTCCGCAGGCACCTGCCTCCTCGAAGGTCTCCAGCTCTTCCTCGGGAATCGGACGACGCTCTACCTTCATGCCGAGGTCCTCAGCTACCTGCATCAACGACTTGTTGGTGATAGAGGGCAGGATAGACGTTGACTTCGGCGTGATATAGGTATTGTTCTTGATGCCGAAGAAGTTGGCAGCACCACACTCGTCCATATATTTCTTCTCCTTGGCGTCGAGATAGAACTCGCAGGCGTAACCCTTCTCATGAGCCAGGTTGTTGGCAAAGAGCGAAGCAGCGTAGTTACCGCCGACCTTGTACTTACCTGTGCCGAGAGGAGCCGAACGGTCGTAGTCGCGGATAATGACGTAAGGATTGGCAGCGAAACCGCCCTTGAAGTACGGGCCTACTGGTGTTACGAAGATCAGGAAACAATACTCCTTTGCAGGATGTACGCCTACCTGTGCGCTGGTACCGATGAGCAGCGGACGGATATAGAGCGTAGCACCACTCTCATAGGTGGGAATCCACTCCTGATTCAGACGGACTACCTTCTTCACCATCTCCGTGAACAACTCTGTGCTCACCTCAGGCATCATAATACCGCGGCACGTTGACTGCAGACGGGCTGCATTCTCATCGACACGGAAGATGCGCACCTTGCCGTCAGGACAACGATAGGCCTTCAGCCCCTCGAATGCCTCCTGACCGTAGTGCAAGCATGTAGCAGCCATGTGCAGGTTCAGATACTCGTCGGAACAAACTTCGATTTCGCCCCATTTACCATCACGGTAGTAACAACGTACGTTGTAGTCGGTCTTCATGTAGCCGAATGACAGGCTACCCCAATCTAAATTCTTCATAATGCTTATGTGTTATGCTAATTGTTTACAAATTGTGCGCAAAAGTAATCAAAATCTTGCTCTTATGCAACATTTTTTAGTGAAAAATGTCTTTTTCCCCTTTTTTCTTGCTAATTTTGCACCCGAATTTAAGGAAAGAGCGATATGAAACGACTTTTCTATTGTCTGACATTGGCAGGATTGATGTATTCAGTAGTCGTGACGGCACAGTCGGCACGAGGGAATTTTCAGAAAGGAGACTATGGCTACCTTTATTGTCACATGAACGACCGTGGGCGGGCTTGGACGGCCTACGCGCTAAGTCGTGATGGATTCCACTATCACGACCTGTTAAATGGTGACTCAATTTTCAGTGACTATGAGGTGGCGAAGATTGAAGGTGCCACGCGTGATGCTTATCTCTGTCGTAAACACGACGGCAGTGGTTACTTGATGGTTTGCACGGATATGAACGTTGGGCGTTTTAAGGACTTGAAAAAGCAGGCGGAGTGGGACAACTATGGTATCGACCTATTAGTGAGCGACGACCTTATCCACTGGCAGTCGAAGACTTTCGACTATCGTAAGGGCCTTGAGAACTTCTGCGACCCTGAATCCCCCAGCGTTTACAAGGATTGGTCAACGGTAAACCGTGTTTGGGCGCCACAGATTATGTGGGACGCTGACTACCAGTGGCCTGACGGACGGAAGGGCGGTTATTTCATCTACTATTCTATGTGGAACCGTGCGGAGGAAGCATACGACCGCATGTATTACTCGTATGCCGACGAATCGTTTACCCAACTCACGCAACCCCGTCTGCTTTTCGATTGGGGGTATGCAACAATTGATGCCGATATCAACTGGCTCGACAGCGACCAGCAGTGGCACATGATGATTAAAAAAGAAGGCGGCAAGCCCGGACTCTTTACGGCGACGGCTAAGGAACTGACTGGTCCGTGGGGCGAGCCCATAGAGGACGACTACGTTAATTTCGAGGGTAATAAGAAGTGTGAAGGCGTTTCGGCCTTTCAGTTGGCCGGTCACGACGACTGGGTCATCGGATATATCGAATATTCCTCACGTCCGCGTAACTACCGGCTTTGTCTGGCTGATAAGTATATGCGAAATTTCCGCGAACCCCGCAATATTGAGGGTGTCAGTCGTCCGCAACATGGTTCGTTTCTGCGTATCACGAAAGAAGAATACGACCGTCTGCAGTCATGGAGTGACGGTTACGAGCTGGCCACGAAATGGCTGCGGAAAAAACATGAGGAATAAGGTCCTCTAAGCACTTAGTTCGTCAGGGGATTATTCCCTCTCGGCTTGTATCTTTTGAAGTTCCTCTTCTGTCTTGGTCAGTTTGTCCTTGCAGAATTTAATCAATCGCTGCGCGGTTTTCAACTGCGCAGCGAGTTCGTCTATGTCGTACTCGTTGGCTTCCATCTTGCGGACAATGGTCTCAAGCTGCGCCAGTGCCTCTTCGTATTTTAGTTCTTCGTTCATTTGACTATGGATTTGATATTACCTTTTTCTACTCTTGTCTCTATCTCGTCGCCCGCCTTTAATTGTTGTGGGTCGCGAACGGCTCGGCCATTGTGTAGCGTGATGCTGTAGCCGCGACTCAGCAAGAGTTGCGGGTCGAAACCCTGTAGCTTCAGGCTGATACTCTCCAACAAGTGCTTCTGGTTGGTCAGTCGTCGCTCAATGGCTATGGGCAGGCGGTTTTCTGTTGTTTCAATGCGGTGGCGCTGGTTGCTCACCAATCGTAGGGCGAGGGTAGGGATGAGCGTCGTCAGCGTAGCAATCCTCGTTTTCTGGTTAGTGAGCCGTTGGTTGATGGCATAGACGATGCGATGGCTGGCGTCATCCAGCTGTTCCAGGACGCGCAGCAGATTGTCTATCAACAAGGCGGCTGCGGCGGTAGGCGTCTTTACGCGCGTGTTCGCTACCATATCGAGAATGCTCTCGTCGCGTTCGTGACCGATACCCGTAATAACGGGCAATGGGAATTGTGCGACATTCTCGGCCAACGCCAATGTGTCAAAACCGCTCAGGTCGGCTGTGGCACCACCGCCACGCAGAATACAAACTACGTCGAAATCGCCGATGCGCTGATAAATCTTGTTCAGTGCGTCAACAACGGAGGCTTCCACTTGCTCGCCTTGCATGATGGCGGGAAATAGCGTCACTTCGAAGCGGAAACCGTAGTCGTTGTCTTCCAATTGCCGGCAGAAGTCGCCATAGCCCGCAGCATTCTGTGCGGAGATGATGGCTATGCGTTTGGCGAAGATGGGAATATGCAATTCACGTTGCATGTCGAATACACCCTCTTCCTTTAGCTGTCGGATAATCTCCTGTCGTTTGCGGGCCATATCGCCCAGCGTGTAGGTGGGGTCTATGTCGCTGACTATCCACGAGAACCCATAGGCTTCGTGGAACTGGGCGTAGACGCGCAGCAACACTTTCATGCCAGCGCGAAGCGGTTGTCCTGTTGTGCGTTCGAAATAGGGTTTGACCATCACCCACGTCTGTCGCCAGCATTTGGCTGAGGCTCGTGCCACAGGAGTGTTGGAATGTTCGTCTTTCTCTATCAGTTCCATGTAGCAATGCCCTCCGTGCTCACGACATTCCGATAGTTCTGCCTCTACCCAATACTCGTCGGGCAGGGCATCCTCAAGGACGTCGCGCACCAATTGGTTGAGTTGGAGGAGTGAGTAGTGCTGCTGGGACATTTCCGTGGGATTAATGAGATGACAGTGGATTGTAGGGCTTGTAGCTGCCTATTTGGTAGGCGCGCCAGAAGTTGGGTATCCCGTAGCCATAGATGTTGTCAGGATGTTCGCTGTTGTCGCCGGACTCACGTACGAGTTCAATGATTTCCTCGGCTGTCTTATCCGGCATAGCTTGCCAGAGACAGGCCATGAGTCCGCAGATAATCGGAGCTGAGAACGACGTGCCCATATCGCTCATGATGACGCCGCGACCGTTGACCAGTTGTGTAGGGGCTCCGATGGCAACGACGTCGGGTTTGACTCGCTGGTCCTGCGTGGGGCCGACACTGCTGAAAGGAGCGACTTTGTGGGGCGTGCTTTCCATCACAGCACCGACGGTCATGATATGGTCTGCGTCAGCGGGGACGCCGATCTTCTTCCACGTTCCCATGCCAGAATTGCCTGCCGAATTGACAAGGATGATACCCTTTGCTGCCAGCATCGATGCCGAACGGCTGACGAATGCCGTTCGTCCGTCAAGCTGCCATTGACGGTACGACATCCATGGGTGGTCGTATTCGTTGTATCCCAACGACGAGTTGATAAGGTCGCAACCCACGGAGTCGGCAAACTCTGCCGCCATCGTCCAGTAGTCTTCCTCAACCTGCTGTTCCGTCTGCTGGTCTTCCGACCGCAACAGCCAGTAGCTGGCCTTGGGCGCTGTGCCTATATAATAAAAGGGTACATTGACGGCCATTGCCGAGAGCACCTTCGTACCGTGATCGGTAGCTGAGAAAATAGCGTTCGATTCTGGTTCTACGAAGTCGCGCCAGCCGCGGATGTCGGCGCGCTGGAAAGCCGGAATCTTGTCGACGTTCTTGAATCCTCCGTCGATGACGGCAATCATCATGCCCTCGCCGCGCATGGCGATGTCGTGCAGACGGTCGCCTTTTACGAGCATAATCTGGTCGTTGGCGTTACCATAGACGCTGCCGGGTATGCTGTCGTGCTCTTCGAAATGTTCGTGGACTTTGACCTTTAAGACACCGGCGGGTACGGAGTCGGGTGCCTGCCATACCAACTGACTGCTACGGACGCAGGGCAGTTGGCGGAGACGGTGAATCATCGTCGTGTCCTTCACACGCACCAACACGGTATTTTGCCAACGGCTCTGCCCCACGATGGCGACGTCTTTGCTTTCTATGAGCCGGAGGTAACGGCGGCTGACGGGCAGATCAGTGGAGTCGACAGCCAGTCCTTGTCGCTTTCGCCGTTCCACGCTGCGTCGCGAGAGAAAACGAGTGGGGTGGGCTAACAGATGGGCCGACTCCTGTTTGTCGGTAAGATAGATGCGGTAGATAAATGCCGGACCACCCTTGTATCTGACGCGTCCCGCCGCCTCCTGTTCGGTGGCAGCAGAGGCCGCGAGGGCCATGATCAGCAGCAGCATGACGATTGTCAGTTTCTTCATCTTCCAGCGCAGTAGCGGTTTCTCCGACGCAAAAGTACACAAAAATATTGGACTGACCAAACATCAGCCTGCTTTTTTATGAAAATGCTTGGTGGATTGTCAAAAAGTTGCTATCTTTGTAGGCAGATTCAAGAATTATGAGACATCTGTTGACCATCATAGCCATTGTGTTGGCGTTCGCCTGCTGCACCACAGAGGCGGAACGCAACCGTATGCGCGCTGAGCTGGACAGCATCAACCAGCGCAACCGCAACGACCAGCCCTTCACCGCTGCTGACGTGCAGCCCTACGTCGATTTCTTCGACGACCACGGCACCCCCAACGATCGCCTGCTGGCCCACTACCTCCTGGGCCGTGCCTATCACGAGCACGGCGAAGCCCCCATGGCCCTCCAGTGCTATCAGGATGCCCTCGACTGCGCCGACACCCTTAGCACCGACTGCGACTATGCCCAACTCGCCAGGGTATATGGGCAGATGGCTCAGGTTTTCTATCGTCAAGGGCTATACAAAGAACAACTCCGCCACACAAAACAATCATCTAAATTCGCGTGGATGGGAAAAGATACACTTGCTGCTCTTATGAGTTATGAACAAGAGTTTTTATCTTATAAAGGTTTGGGACTGATAGATTCTGCAATAATTGTAATTGAAAATGTCGCTCAACAATACGCCCGATACGGATACAATGCATATTCAGCAATTTCGTTAGGATTAGCTATAAAACCCCTTATTGACGAAGGTAAGTTTCCAAAAGCGAAAGACTATATGAATATATATGAGTCCAATTCTGGTCGTTTCGATTCACTTGGAAATATAGAGGCTGGTCGTGAAATCTATTATAAGACAAAAGGACTTTATTTCCTTTATACAGAAAAGTTGGATTCAGCAGAATATTATTTTCGAAAGGAGTTGCGTGACGGAAAGGATTTCGACAATCAAAATTCTGCTGCAAACGGATTGGCACTTCTTTATCATAAAATGCACAAGCCTGATTCTGCTGCTAAATATGCCATTTATGCCTATACTATGCTTGATTCCGTCTATGCCCAAAGATCAACAAAAGAAGTTGAACGGTTGACAGCCCTTTATAACTATAACCGTCTGCAGAAGAAAGCCGATGCTGAAAGTCGCAGGGCAGAACGTCTTTGGTATTATTTATTACTCAGTACGTTCTCCATAGTCCTTCTCGTATTGGTAGCTGTTATTGTCGGTTATATTCTGGTTCAGAAAAAGAGACGACAGGAAGAAGAGACGAAAAGAATTAGAAAAGACTATGATGAGGCTATTAGCAAGAAAGACCAACTGTCTATAGAGATGGATATGCTCAAGGCAAACCATGAGCAACTGGTTGCATCTGAGCAGGAGGCAAAGAACAAGTTAGAAACTGTTAAGTCCAATAATAACCAATTGATTCAGGCGAGAGAAAAGGAGATAGCTGAACTGAATGATAAGATCCGCGATTATGCCCAACGTTTGATACATTCGGACGAAATGGTTGGTGAAAGCCCACAATTTACATTGATGATTGAGGAATTTCACGAAAAAGCTGAACGGAAAAGGAATACTTCTATGCCCACAAAACTGGAATGGGAACACTTCCTCAGATTATTTGCCCAGACGCAACCAAAGGCCTATGCTGCAATAGGACGGGAACAGACTTTATCACCTCAGGAACTTAAAGCATGTATACTTCTGTTACTGAAGTTTGCGAATAGCGAAATCATTGCATTGCTGAACATCTCTTCCCAGAGTTTGACGAACGTCAAGTCGCGTATTAACGAAAAACTCTTTGGCGTATCAAATGCCTCAACTTTGGAGAATAAGATAAAGGAGATTCCCATTGTGTAATGTTGTGTAAAAATGGTTGTAATCCATTGATACACAATTAACTATCTATGAATTGTGTATTTTTCCGTGTACAAATACTTTGCTGTAAATTTGTTGGTGTGGTTTTTATTTCTTAACTTTGCAGCAGAAACTTTAAAAAATAGAAATATGAAAAAGTCAATCTTATTACTATTGTTTTTGGCGGTACAGACAGTCTTTTTTGCCCAAGAGCATTATCCTGAAGGGACTAAATGGACGGAGATAAGGCTTGATACCCTGAAGTATGATAGTTGGTATTCAAAGGTTGGCGATGAATGGGTTCCGAACTTTGAAACCATCGAATACCATGTAAAGGGGGAATATACAACGATGTATGGCGAGAAATATAAATGTGTCTATACCAACGGTCCTGAATGGACGGACTCTCTTACGCTTGGGATACAGGAAGGAGAATTAATACAATACAATGAAGATGATGAGATCATAGTAACAGCGTTCGGTCGTTATGACGATGGGGCATACGGTCCATATGGATGGGCTCCGACATACCAGTTTGACTGGAGTATTGGAAAAGGGATTTACTTTAAGAATCTTTTAATGTCAATGACAACCTATTTGGTACAATACGAATGCTATTATGGCATCATAGATGAAATAAAGGAAGACTACTTTGGGGGTGTTCGTCAGCTTAAGTACGTAGACCTGAATGGCAAAGCTCCTGAATGTGGCAAATATGATAATCCACAAAAAGTTGACACGCAAGGTGGCCGCATTATTCAGGGAATAGGCATCACGGAATGGAATGACGGAGAATGCCTGTTTGGACCGCCAAATCCCTATTTTGCTTTAACAGGGGAAATTAATGAGCGCCACTACCGTTCCATGCTTGTACATTTTGAGCGCAACGGAGAGGTGCTTTATGATGTCTGGCCAGAGAAAGGAACTACCGATGGTATGAAATCTGTAAATAAGGCAAAAGCACTGATGGGTAATGCTCTCTACGACCTTCAGGGCCGCCGCCTTACTGCCAAGCCCACGAAAGGCATTTATATTCAAAACGGTAAGAAATACGTAGTGAAATAATTAGATAACAACAAAGAAATATCAATGAGTCCTTAGAAATATCGTAAAAAGTTTGGGAGTTCGTTAATAAAAATAAAAAACTTATGAGAAAGATTATTATACTCGCTTTGTTTTTTTGTCAGTATTGTGGGGTTACTGCTCAAGTTGAATACTATCATTTCTTAAAAGATGGAAAGATGTGGAATTGTAAGATTGAACAATCTGGTCCTGATGCTTATACAGAATATTACACTAATATCATCCGAGGTGATAGCATCATAAACGGTACTACTTATTACAAGATGTATCGCGAAACGGAAACCACGTCTTCATTGGATTTTTATGCACTATGGCGCGAGGATAACGGGAAGGTATATGTCCATGTTAACGGTGAGAATACAGATCGGCTGATGTACGATTTCAAAGCCCAGCCAGAAACAGTGATCGTTTGTGAGGGGCAGAGTGTACAGATCAATGAAACCTCAGAAATGTGTAGTCATGGACGGAATTATCATTGTATCTCAGTTTGTGTTTCTAGCGACTATTTCGTTAATTGGGTCGAGGGAGTTGGCAGTCCTTACGGTCCGGGATATCCACTTGGGTCACAGTTTACTGACGGAAAAAGGACAGAATTACTCTCTTGCTATGAAGGGAATAAACTCATTTTCGATTCATCCGACTTCAATAATATATATACAAGTACAGATGAAGTTAAGAAAGACATTCCTGCTCGGAAATCAAATTTTGTCTTATATGATCTTCACGGCCGCCGTCTAACGGACAAGCCCACGAAGGGAATCTATATCCAAAACGGTCGGAAATATGTCGTGGTTAAGTGAGCATTTAACGAAGAAATAGCAATGAGTCCTTAGAAATATCGCAAAATGTTTGGGAGTGTCAAAGATAGTTTGTATCTTTGCACCCAAGAACAGCGGTTCATATCCAACTACGTACCGGCGTACCACCCCTTCCGCTACTGGTTCGACCAGCCGGACCTCGGAGCCGACGGCAGTGGGGAAGTGTGGTAGTGGGGTGGTTTCCCTGAACCCCTCGCGTACCGCCTGCGTATACGCGGTACGCGAAGTAACTAAGATTTTATCTCCACTTCCCCACTACCACACTAAAAACAATACTTAAAATTTGGAAATATGAAATAAAGTTCGTACTTACAAATAACTGCCGCTTAATCGAAAATAAGGGCCACTTATCGCGCGATAAGTGGCTCTTATTTTACAATACTAGGCACTTATTGTCGGAAATCTGGGCCAGCTCCATGCGGCCATAGGAAACAACGGGTAATCTGTAAGAATTTTCCATATTTTATATTGCTTTTTGTATAGGTACAAAGGTACGAAAAAATCGCGAAGAAAACGCATTTTTTCCATGAAAAATGTTACCGTAAGTAACATCTGTTTCAAAGAAAAACGAGTTTTCCTTTGGTTCTTTGCTCGCTTATTCGTACCTTTCTCCTTTGGAGAAGATAGGCTGCATCTCGGAAATAAAAGAAAAAAAACGTTTTTTTCTTTGTATTTCGCTCAATTTGCACTATCTTTGCAGGAGATTTATGCGTATGGACAATAAACAAGCTGCATTGGAACTGGGGACGAAGCCCGTGGGCAAACTGCTGACGCAGTATGCCCTGCCCGCTATTGTGGCTATGACGGCCTCCAGCCTTTATAACATCATCGACCGTGCTTTCATAGGGCAGGTAGTGGGTCCCGAGGCCATCGCCGGCTTGGGCATCACGTTTCCGTTCATGAACCTGAGTGCAGCTTTCGGTGCTGCTGTCGGTGTGGGTGCGTCGACGTGTATCAGCGTGAAACTGGGCCAGCGCGACTACAAGCGTGCACAGTTGTTGCTGGGCAACACGGTGACGCTGAACCTCATCATCGGCTTCCTCTTTATGGTAGTCTGTCTGGTATTTCTCGAACCCATCCTGCGCTTTTTCGGAGCCAGCGACGCCACATTGCCCTATGCCAAGGAGTTTATGACCGTCATCCTGTTGGGTAACATGGTGACGCACATGTACTTCGGCATGAATGCGGTATTGCGTGCGGCGGGGAAACCCAAACACGCTATGTATGCAACGTTGTTTACGGTGGCCTGCAACATCGTGCTTATCGTGGCCTTCGTTTGGTGGTTCCGATGGGGCATTCGCGGCGCAGCCTTAGCCACCATCACGTCGCAGTCGCTGGCATTGTGCTGGCAGATGTGGCTCTTCTCGAACAAGAACGAAATCATGCATCTGCGTCGGGGCATCTATCGCCTGCGCGGCTATCTGGTGCGGAACATCATTGCCATCGGCATCTCGCCGTTTCTGATGCAGACCACATCGTGCGTCATCGTCATCTTCATGAACAACCAGTTTGTGCGCTACGGCGGTGACATGGCCGTGGGTGCCTACTCGATAGCCAACTCGATGGTGATGGTGTTCTTTATGTTCGTCATGGGCATGATCCAGGGCATGCAGCCTATCGTGGGATACAACTACGGTGCCGAGAAGTTCGACCGCATGTTCCGCTGTCTGTGGCTCACCATCGCCTGCTCCACCGTCATTCTGCTGGTAGGCTGGGGACTCTCGATGGCTTTCCCGCGACAGATAGCCCGCATCTTTACTACCGACGAAACGCTACTTGAGCTGTCTGCACGAGGTATCGTGCTCGACATGTTGGTGTTCTTCGTCGTCGGCTCGCAGGCCGTCATCACCAACTTCTTCCAATGTTTGGGCAAGGTGAAGATATCGATATTCCTCTCGCTGTCCCGACAGTTGATACTCTTGTTGCCGATGGCCTACGTGTTTCCGATGTTCTGGGGGTTGGACGGGGTTTGGTATTCGATGCCGGCGTCTGACTTCGGATCGTTTGCGATGACCATCCCGATACTGATGTGGTACATGAAAAAGTTGAAAAGGTGAAAAAGTAAAAAAGTAAAAAGTTGAGCATGGAGACAAACAAACATATCATCATTTGTGTTGGTCGCCAATTGGGTAGTGGCGGCCACGATATTGCCCGCATGCTGGCGCTGGACTTCGGTGCCAAGTACTACGACCACGAACTGCTGGACCTGGCAGCGAAGGAGAGTGGCTATTCGGAGAAGTTCTTCGAGAAGAACGACGAGCGGCGCGGCATCTTCCGTTCGCTCTTCCACATGCATTCTGCTGCGGTTCCCGACGACAATCTCTATTTGAACGGCTTTTCGCCGGACAGTCTGTTTAAGTTTCAGAGCGACGTCATCATGAAGGCTGCCGACGAAGGCTCGTGTGTGTTCGTAGGACGCTGTGCCGACTATGTGCTACGCGAACGCAAGGACGTGGTGAGCGTATTCATCTCAGCCTCCAAGCGTTTCCGCATTGACCAGATTATGGCCAAGCAACACATTGACGCGCAGGCGGCGAACAAATTCATCAAGCAGCACGAGTCGCAGCGTGCCGCGTATTACAATTATTATACCGGTAAGAAGTGGGGTGCGGCAGAATCGTACGACCTTTGCATCGACACCAGCGTGCTCGGCCTTCAGGCTACGGAGCATTTTATTGCCGACTTCATCCGTAAACGTTTCGGACTATGACTTTTTCACTGCGACATACGTGTATCCTTCTGTTCCTGCTCGTGGGTTCGGTAGCTGCGATGGGTGACACGACACTGGTCCATCGCGTGGAAGCCGACGTCGTGCCAAGCAGGGTGATTCCCACGAACCGCTATCTGCGTGGTGCCAATCCACGAGGCGAAAGAATCAATTCCTCGATGCTGATGCGGCTGAAGTATACCTTGCAGCAGGCAGGAGATACTGACGCGGTTGCAGCGTATCACGGACTGGGTGTCGGCCTGATGCTAACCAACCGCCAACTCGGTACACCGCTGATGGCTTATGTCGTACAGGGCGCACCGATTGTCAACTTCTCTGACAAGGTGTCGCTCAACTACGAACTCCATCTTGGCTTGTCGTTCGGTTGGAAAGCTTACGAGGAGGTGGAAAACGAGGACAACCACGTCGTCGGCTCGCCAGTGAATGCATACATCGGTGCCGACGTGTTTTTCCGCTTTGTCTTAGGACGTCGGTGGGACCTGAATATTGGAATGGGATTCGCGCATTTCTCAAATGCCAATCTCCGTATGCCGAACGAGGGCATTAACAATATTGGTGCACGATTGTCTGCCGCTTACTATTTCAATCGCGATTTGCAGACCATCAGTCGGGCATCCGTATTCTCGGCACCTGTCGTTCCGCACGGTCATCGTTGGACGACCGATGTTGTATTGTACGGCGGCTGGAAGAAGAAAAGCCTCGTCCTGCCGTACGGCTTCGGGCTTGCCGGCTTCCAGGTCAGTCCGATGTATAGCGTCAACAGGGCTTTTGCTGTCGGTGCCTCGCTTGATGGTGTCTACGACCACAGCGTCAACCTTACGACGGATGATGCCGACGGCGACCGTAAGTTGGAGTACGAGCAGCCCAGCTGGACGAAGCAAGTAGCCATAGGACTGCAGGCCCGTGCTGAACTCACCATGCCGGTATTCCGCGCCAGTTGCGGCATCGGACACTACGTCGGCGGGTTCTCTACGTTCTATGAGACGTTGGCGCTGAAAATCGACGTGTCGCGCCACTTCTTCCTCAACGTCGGCTACTGTCTCTACAACTACAATTATACGAACAACCTGATGCTTGGCATCGGATACAGATTTGGCTCATGAAGAGAATAGGCATTTTAAGTGATACGCACAGCTATTGGGACGAGAAGTACTTGCACTACTTCGAACCCTGCGACGAGATATGGCACGCCGGAGACATCGGCAGCGTCGAGGTGGCAGAGAAACTCGCGGCATTCCGTCCGCTGCGGGCGGTCTGCGGCAACTGTGATGGCGGCGACCTGCGGCTGATGTATCGCGAGCTGAACCGCTTTAAGTGTGAGGATGTCGACGTGCTCATCAAGCATATCGGCGGCTATCCGGGCAACTACGATTATTCGATACGTTCTACGCTCTACGCCTCGCCGCCCAACTTGTTTGTCGCTGGTCACTCGCACATCCTGAAGGTGCAGTTTGACAAGACGCTCAATATGTTACACATCAATCCCGGAGCAGCAGGCTTGCAGGGCTGGCACAAGGAACGTACCCTCGTCCGCCTCGTCATCGACGGCAGTGAATTCAAAGACCTCGAAGTAATTACCCTCGGCCGATAAAATATTTCGCCGATTCGTGCGTTAATTATATAGAAATAGAATAAATAAAAATAGTGAATATGAGAACGATTGTTATTACCGGTGGCGCAGGCTTCATAGGAAGTCACGTGGTGCGCCTGTTTGTGAACAAGTATCCCGACTACCACATCATCAACCTCGACAAGTTGACGTATGCGGGCAACCTCGCGAACCTCAAGGACGTCGAGGACAAGCCCAACTACGAATTTGTGAAGATGGACATCTGCGACTTCGATGCGTTCTACAAGCTCATGCAGGATAAGAAGGTCGATGGTATCATCCATCTTGCTGCCGAGTCGCATGTAGACCGCTCCATCAAGGATCCCTTCACGTTCGCCAAGACCAACGTGATGGGAACATTGTCGCTGCTCCAGGCTGCAAAGCTCTATTGGGAGTCGCTGCCCGAGCGTTATGAGGGCAAGCGCTTCTACCATATCTCGACCGATGAGGTGTATGGTGCACTGGAACTGACACACCCCGAAGGCATTGAGCCGCCTTTTACTACCACCGCTTCGAGTGCCGAGCATCATCTCGCTTACGGCGACAAGTTCTTCCTCGAGACCACGAAGTACAATCCCCACTCACCGTACTCCGCAGCGAAGGCTTCGTCCGACCACTTTGTCCGTGCCTATCACGACACCTACGGCATGCCCGTCATCGTGACCAACTGCTCGAACAACTACGGTCCTTATCAGTTCCCCGAGAAGCTGATTCCTCTTTTCATCAACAACATCCGCCACCGCAAGCCGTTGCCCGTTTACGGTAAGGGCGAGAACGTGCGCGACTGGCTCTTCGTCGAAGACCATGCCCGTGCCATCGACCTCATCTTCCATCAGGGCATGATAGCCGAGACCTACAACATCGGTGGTTTCAATGAGTGGAAAAACATCGACATCATCAAGGTCGTCATCAAGACTGTCGACCGTCTCTTAGGTCGCAAAGAGGGCGAGGACATGGACCTCATCACCTTTGTCACCGACCGCGCTGGTCACGACCTCCGCTATGCTATCGACAGCTCGAAACTCCAGAAGGAACTGGGCTGGGAACCCTCACTCCAGTTTGAGGAGGGAATAGAAAAAACCGTCCGCTGGTATCTTGACAACCAGGAATGGCTCGACAACGTCACCTCAGGGGACTACCAGAAGTATTATGATAATATGTACGCAAACCGTTAATGTATTTTGCCGTGCCACGGCAACCCCATAGATTATGAAAAAGATATTGCTTTTAGGCTCAGGCGAACTGGGCAAGGAGTTTGTCATTGCCGCCATGCGTGCCGGCCAGTATGTCATTGCCTGCGACCGCTACGATAACGCGCCAGCCATGCAGGTGGCTGACGAGCGCGAAGTGTTCTCTATGCTCGATGGTGATGCCCTCGAGGCCGTCGTCAACAAACATAAGCCCGACATCATCGTGCCGGAGATTGAGGCTATCCGCACGGAGCGCCTCTTTAAGTTCGAGGAGCAGGGCATTCAGGTGGTACCTTCGGCTCGTGCCGTCAACTTCACCATGAACCGTCGTGCCATCCGCGACCTGGCTGCCAAGGAGCTGGGTCTGCGCACGGCGAAGTATTTTTACGCCAAGACGTTCGACGAGTTTAAGAAAGCCTCTGAAGAGATTGGCTTCCCTTGTGTCGTCAAGCCGTTGATGTCTTCGTCGGGTCACGGTCAGAGCTATGTGCATAACGAGGGCGAACTGGAGCAGGCCTTCAAGGAGGCTATGGAAGGCAGCCGTGGCGACGTGAAGGAGGTCATCATCGAGGAGTTCATCGATTTCGATAGCGAGTTCACGCTCCTTACCGTAACCCAGCAGCACGGCTGGCCCACACTGTTCTGCCCGCCTATCGGTCACGTGCAAAAGAGCGGCGACTACCGCGAGTCGTGGCAACCCTATAAGATTTCTGACGAGGCCCTGAAGCAGGCGCAGATGATGGCCGACAAGGTGACGAAGGCACTCACGGGTGCCGGCATCTGGGGCGTCGAGTTCTTCCTGACCAAGCAGGGCGAGGTCATCTTCAGCGAACTGTCACCCCGTCCTCACGATACGGGTATGGTGACGCTGGGTCACACCACGAACCTCTCTGAGTTCGAACTCCATTTCCGCGCTGTCATGGGTCTGCCCATTGCAGGCATCCATCTCGAGCACGCAGGTGCTTCGGCTGTCATCCTCTCACCCAAGGAGGCTTCCACGCCTGTCGACCGTTCGCTCCTGGACTACAACTTCGTCGACGCGCTGAAGGAAGACCGCACGCGCATCCGCATCTTCGGTAAGCCCGAGGCCCACAAAGGCCGCCGCATGGGTGTAGTACTCTGCTACGGCGAAGTCGGCGATGATACCACAGCCCTGCGCGACAAAGCGAAGCGTCTGGCCAAGACCGTCCTCGGCACCGATCCCTATGCGAAATTGAGGTAAAAGAAAAAAATGCAAGCAAGACTCATAGCCCTCCCCAAGATTGTCGACCCGCGCGGGAATCTGACGGTAGCCGAGCAGATGAAGAACGTCCCGTTCGACATTGCCCGCGTCTATTGGACCTACGATGTCCCTTCGGGCGAACGTCGCGGCGGTCATGCCCACCGCACCTGTGAGGAAATCATCATCGCTGTCAGCGGCTCGTTCGACGTGACGCTCGACGACGGCTGTGGCAACAAGGAGGCTTTTCACTTGAATCATCCGTACCAGGGGCTGTATGTCGGCACGGGCGTATGGCGCACGCTGGAGGACTTCTCTTCCGGCGCCGTCTGTCTGGTGCTTGCCTCCGAATTGTTCGACGAGGACGAGTACATCTACGATTATGACGAGTTTGTGCGTTTCACGTCGAAATAGCGAAGCATCATGTTCGAAATCATCCGATACACCCCAGAGCGCAAGTCTGCTTGGAACGAGTTTGTGGCTCGTTCCAAGAACGGCACGTTCCTGTTTCTTCGCGACTATATGGACTACCACGCCGACCGCTTCGACGATTATTCGCTGATGTTCTATCTCGATGGGCGGTTGTACGGTTTGTTGCCGGCCAATCGCAAGGGTGACGTCTTGCAGTCGCACGCAGGACTGACCTATGGCGGTTTGGTGATGGATGCAAAGACAACGGCTGCAGCTACCGTCACGCTGTTTGCCGAGCTGAACGACTATCTGCGCAGTCAGGGTTTCCGTCAGGTGCTCTATAAGTGCATTCCCTGGATTTACCACCAGATGGCTGCCGAGGAGGATCTCTATGCTATCTGTCGTACCTGCGACGCCCGTTTGCAGGAGCGCGACCTGGGTACTTGTATCATCCAGCGTTCAGCCATCCGTTGGGAGCGCGTTCGCCGTCGTGCCTTGAAACGAGCTCAAGAAGCTGGTCTGACCGTGGAGCGTTCTACCGACTATGCCGGTTTTTGGCAGGTGCTCAACGACAATCTCCGCATGAAGTACGACTCGAAGCCTGTCCATACGCTTGACGAGATATCGTTGCTCGCCTCGCGTTTCCCTGACAATATCGTGCTGTATCTTGCCAAGCAAGGTGACGAAATCCTTGCCGGGATGGTCATCTATGTCTCTGCGCAGGTCGTCCGGGCACAATACAGCTCGGCTACTCCGCTGGGCAAACAGTTGGGAGCTATCGACATCCTCTACGACCGCATCATCTGTCACGACTACGCCCATCTGCCCTATTTCGAGTTTGGCACGAGCGCGGAACCCACGTCCAACGCCATCCTCGAACCGCTGGTGTTTCAGAAAGAGGGCTTCGGCGGACGTGGCATTGTTTTTGACCGTTACGAATGGAATCTATGAAATATTTAGACCTGAAACGGATTAACGAGCCCTACCAACATGCTGCCGACGAGGTGCTGCAGAGTGGGTGGTACCTTCGAGGCGAGGCAACGCGACGCTTCGAGGAACACTATGCTGCATATATTGGAACGAAGCACTGCGTGGGTTGCGCCAACGGTCTCGATGCGCTGACACTCATCCTGCGAGCCTATAAGGAACTTGGACGCCTGCGCGACGGCGACGAAGTCATCGTGCCTGCCAACACCTATATCGCCTCCATCCTTGCCGTCACCGAGAACCGTCTCACACCCGTTCTCGTCGAGCCCGACATCACGACGCTGCAGATTGACGACCACCTCATTGAGCAGGCCCTCACTCCCCGCACTCGTGCCGTCATGATAGTCCATCTCTACGGCCGTTGTGCCTATACTGATAGGATAGGGGAGCTATGTGCTAGGCACGGCCTCCTCCTCATCGAGGACAATGCCCAGGCCCACGGTTGTCGCGCCACCGCCCCCACCACTACTCCCATCGCATCAGCGGCGGGTCCCCGCACTGGCGCCCTTGGCCACGCTGCCGCCCACTCCTTCTACCCCACGAAGAACCTCGGTGCCTTTGGCGACGCCGGTGCCGTGACTACCGACGACGACACCCTCGCTGACCTTATCCGCGCCCTCGGTAACTACGGTTCCGCCCGCCACTATGTCTTCGACCATCTTGGCCGCAACTCCCGCATTGACGAGCTCCAGGCCGCCATCCTTGACGCCAAGCTGCGCGACCTTGACACTGCAAACCAGCGTCGCAAGGAAATCGCCGCTATATATATTAATAAAGTGTATAACCCTGCCATCACCATCCCCGTCGCTTCCGACCACGCTGACGCCCGCCTTCAGCGCGACTCCGTCTGGCATATCTTCCCCGTTCTCTGCGTCCGTCGTGACGAGCTCCGCCAATATCTCCTCGACAATGGTGTCGAGACGGAAATCCATTATCCCATTCCGCCCCACAAGCAACGCTGCTATCCCGAATGGCACCACCTGTCGTTCCCGATTACCGAGCGCATCCACGCCCAGGAACTCTCCATCCCCTGCAATCCTGCCATGACCGAAGAAGAGGCCAGCCACGTGGCCGACCTCCTCAATTCGTTCGTTTGACCCTTGCGAGTTTGTTTTTTTACTGCATCACCGCGCAGGGCCTATTCGTATTTCACGCAGCGGTAGGAGGAGTTCAGCTCGTTGAGGAGCACGTTGCGCGAGATGTGGCTCAGCTGGAAAATCTCTTGTCCGCTGGCGTCGTACTCGGTAACCAGACGGTCGTTGTCGCCCTCCGTCATGCTCCATCCCCAGCCGGCAACAAAGCGTTCACCGAAGGTCTGGAAGGCTCCGCAGGCCACGGTGAAGTAGTCGCCCTTGTTGTGCAGCACGTCGCCGCCGCTCTTCACCTTGCCCGTCTCCGGGTCGATGGTGAGCTTCATCAGGCGTGTATGCTTAGTATCGTGGCCGTTGCCGTTGTCGAAGAGTGTCAGCGTGCTGTCGTTCAGACGGGCATAGTGCTGTCCGTAGAAACAGTGCTTATCGACGAGCGAGTCGCCGTCGATGCGCCACAGGAAGTCGCCGGTGCCGCTGACGCGGTCAATCTTCACGATGGTGTTGAGCACGCGGAAGGAGCAGAGCCAGTTTTCGTCGGGCAACACCTGCACGGCATTGAAGTGGACGTAGTCGTAGCTGGTGTCGAAAACGTCGCAGGCCCAGTTCAGCATCTCGGGATGGTCGGTGCTCCACCAGTCGAACACCACCTTGCCGTCCTTCACCTCCTGCAGGTAGCCTACGGCCAGCGGGGTGCCGTTCACCTCGCGCTCGACATACGACGCTGAGGCTATCCAGTGGGTAGGCGAGAAGAAGTAGAAGTCGTGACCGTCCAACGGTGATCCCTCAGGCAGGAAGCCGTCGCGGCTGGCCAGTGCGTGGATGGTGTCGATGGGGGTATAGTGCTCGTCCATCAGCACGCGCATTCCCGGGTCGTAGCCCGTGAAGGCCCGGTCGGCAAAGGCCTGGTCGGGAGCATGATAGCTGTAGTACGTCTTGCCGTCGAATATATGCTTCTTAAAGTCCCAGCAGCCCAGCTCATCGGGCGTGTCGGCCTTGTCGGTGGGCTGGTAGCGATAGAACACGCACTCGCCGTCGTTGTTGTACTTCATAATCAGCGGGCGCCAGATGAACGAGAGGTAGAACTGCCCGGGAATCTCGGCCTTGCCCGTAGCCACAATCTTCGGAATGCCGCTATGCAGCGTGTTCAGGTGGACGGTGCCTAACTGATTGCCCGTTTCGTAGATGATTTCGATTTTCTCGCCTATGCCAATCTTCTTCACGGGCAGCGAGCAGGTGCCGTCCGTCAGTTCAATACCGCCGACGGAAATTTTTGTAAACTCCCGGGCATTCTCCACCCGGATGTCGGCATCGAACTCGGTGTTCAGCGTGATGAGGTCGACCGCCTTGGTGGCAGGCAGCGCAATGTCGTAGTGCTCGTCATTGACATAGAGGCACATCTCCGTCGCCACCGTCTGTCCGCTGCCCCTTTTGTTGCCGTTTTCTTCGTCCTTGTCGTCCGAACAAGCTACCAAGCCGCACAGTGCGACAGGCAATATCAGTAGAAAGAATCGTTTCATGTTCATAGTCTCACGGTTTATTGTTTGCTTCTCTAATTTCTTTTCGCTTGCAAAGATACGAATAAGTGAGCAAAATACCAAATTAATTTGAGTATTTTCGAACGGAAGTATCTTCTCGCTAAGCGAAAAGATAGTGCAAAATTTCGATTTAGCGAAGGGAATGAGAATAAATTTTCATTCTTTTCCCCCACTTTTTTATCCTTCCTCCCCCTAAACAGGGGGATAAGAGAGGGTCTCGGACGAAAAAACGGAAGCCGCGATTGGACTTCCGTTTCCTGTGTTATTCTTTAAGGATCATGGGGTCGGTTCTACAAGGATCATGGGGTCGGTTCTGAAGTGAACCCAGAAAGTTGGACACAACTTAAGGGTTCAAATGAAAAAGGAATTTAGTTTAGAAGAGAAGTTGGAAGCGATTTCTTTAGTGTTCCAAGGAGAGTCTGCCCGTTCTGTCTC
>JAFSNG010000053.1 GCA_017447515.1 Prevotella sp.
AGGTGAGAGGTGAGAGGTGAGAGGTTAGTGGATTCCGAGGACGTAGAGCACGTTGTTTTCTACGCGGAAGCGGACATCGTAACCCTTGAATGACATACCGTATTCGCGTGTGGCATCAGCATGATAGTGCGGACGGGGGTCGAGCGACAAGAGGTCTTTCAAAACCTGTAAGTCATCAGCCTTGAACAACGCCTCGTGGTTAGGACACATCTCCACCTGCAAACGCTGCCACTGATGATTATCAGTAAAACCACCTCGCGCTTCCGGATGACTGTCGGCATAAGGCAGATAGGGTTTGACATCGAAGATGGGCGTCCCGTCCATCAAGTCGCCACCCAATACCTCAATAGCGGCCTCGTCAGCAAGAATCCGACTGATGCGCACGGAAGACAACCCTAGATTGTTTGGTCGGAACGGCGAACGCGAGGCCCATACCCCTACCCTTTCGTTGCCACCCAGCAAGGGCGGACGCACCGTCGGATGCTTTTCTGCCTCGACATTCTCAGAAAAGCCCCAGATGAGCCACAGATAGTCGAAATGTTCCATTCCCCGCAAGGCTTCAGGACGTGCATAGCGGTCGACAAACTCGATGCGACCACGTAGCTCGCTGACGATGCCACTCTGTCGCGGAACACCGAATTTTGTCGTCAGCGGAGAGCGGAAATAGGCGATAGGTTCGATAATCATGGTGCAAAGATAGAAAATAATTACCATTTTTCATCGTATAATCAAAAAAAAGTTTTAACTTTGCAGCATGGAACAAAAGAAAATAACATTTGACAGTTTCGTTCGCGGCTTTCTGGCCGTCCTTGTCGTCGTTGCCATCATCATGTTGCTGAACAGGCTCAGCGCTGTGTTGCTGCCATTCTTCCTGGCGTGGCTCATCGCTTTCCTGCTGTTCCCGCTGGTAAAGTTCTTCCAGTACAAGTGCCACATGAAATACCGCATTCTGAGCATCTTAAGTACCTTCCTCGTCATGGGGATAGTGATAACAATACTGATGTTTTTGATTGTTCCGCCATTGATTGACGAAGCCATACGCGTAAAAGAACTGGCAGTAATGTTCATCTCCTCCAACGAAAACCTGAGGAATGTGCCTGACTTGATAGAGGATTTCATACGCGAACATCTCACCAAAGAAGACATCAAGGCCCTCATCACACAAGAAGGATTTATTGATACCGTCAAGCAAAGTCTGCCAAAGATATGGAACATCCTGGCACAGTCGCTGAACATCTTTTCGAGCATGTTCTCGATGACAATGGTCGTGCTGTACACCCTGTTCATCCTGGTCGACTACGAAGAAATATCGAAAGGCTGGGTGTCGCTACTGCCTCGGCGCTACCGTCCTTTTGCACGCCGACTGGTAGCTGACGTCGGACACGGCATGAACCTTTATTTCCGTGGACAAGCGATGGTTGCCGCTTGTGTGGGCGTGCTGTTCAGCATCGGATTTCTTATCATCAATTTCCCGTTGGCCGTCGGATTGGGACTGTTCATCGGACTGCTCAACATGGTACCATACCTGCAACTCGTAGGGTTCATACCAACCATCCTGTTGGCCGTAGTGAAAGCGGCTGACACAGGAGATAGTTTCTGGATGATCATGCTCTCGGCACTCATCGTGTTTGCCGTCGTACAGATTATCCAAGACACCATTCTGACACCGAAAATCATGGGGCACGTCACAGGGCTCAACCCGGCCATCATCCTGCTATCGCTTTCCATCTGGGGCTCACTGCTGGGCATACTGGGTATGGTCATCGCCCTGCCCATGACGACACTGTTGATTACTTATTACCAACGATACGTCATCAAGAATCAAGAAATAAAGGACAAACAATAGCATCATTATGAAAAAGACATTCATTACCCTGTTTCTGGCAAGCCTCATCATGACGGTAGGCTACGCCCAAGAGCGACAGAAGGACACCTTCAAGACCAAGTCTGGCAAGGACGTCACCTTTACGTGCATCAAGCACGCCACATTCCAGATAGAATACGACGGACGCAATTTCTATTTCGACCCCGTCACAGGGTTGAAGCCGCAGACGGACTTTACCATCATGCCTCGTGCAAACTACATCTTCATCACCCACGAACATGCCGACCACTTCGACCGCATGGCACTGACACAGCTGGTAACCACCAATACTATCGTGTTTGCCAATAACAACGTCAGCCAGCAATTCCGCAATACACGCGTATTACAGAATGGTGACAGCGTGACCATAGGCGACGACATCACACTGAAGGCCGTGCCGGCATACAACTATACGAAAGGCCGTGAGCAGTATCATCCCAAAGGCAGGGACAACGGCTATATCCTGACTATCGACGGCCTGCGCATCTACGTGGCTGGCGATACGGAGGACATCCCCGAAATGGCCGATATCCACGACATCGACATTGCCTTCCTGCCCTGCAACCAGCCCTACACGATGACGGTAGACCAGTTGGCCAAGGCAGCCAAGACCATCAAGCCCAAGGTACTGTTCCCCTACCACTACAGCGACACTCCCATCAACAAGGTGAAGCTTCTGCTGGGCGGTACAGGTATTGACGTCCGCATTCGCAACTACCAATAAAAAGAAAGAAATAAGTAATAAATCATAAAAAATTTTGCTCTTTACATATTATTATGTATCTTTGCAAAATGTAATCAATCAAAAAACAATTATGAAAGAATTTTTCAAGTACGTATTAGCAACCGTAACAGGTATCATCCTGGTAGCCATTATCATGGGCATCCTGTCGGTCATTTCACTGGTAGGACTGGCTGCATCGAGTGCCAGCACAACCAATGTAGAGGATAATTCAGTATTCGTCCTGTCGCTCTCAGGAACGTTGGACGAACGCGTTGCAGAGGATCCGCTGGCGATGGTGACTGGCGAGGTGAGCGACAACATCGGACTGGACAACCTGTTGAAAGCCATTAAGAAAGCCAAGGACAAAGAAGAAATCAAGGGTATCTACATCGAGGCAGGACTGTTCTCGTCGGACACGCCAGCCTCGACCCATGCTATCCGCGAGGCACTGCTCGACTTCAAGAAGAGCGGAAAGTGGATTGTGGCCTATGCTGACACGTACGAGCAGTCTACCTATTATATATGTAGTGTCGCCGATAAGATTTTCCTGAATCCTGATGGAATGGTCGACTGGCACGGACTGGCCTCTACGCCGTATTTCATCAAGGACCTGCTGGCGAAATTCGGTGTGAAATACCAGCTCGTCAAGGTGGGCAAATACAAGAGTGCGCCTGAAATGATGACCGCCGACAAGATGAGCGACCCCAACCGCGAGCAGGTGACCGCCTACATGACTGGCATCTGGGAGGTCATGTTGAAGGAGGTTTCTGACAGCCGTAAGATTCCCGTAGACTCACTGAACGCCTATGCCGACCGTTTCGTGGCACTGGCCGATCAGCAAGACTACATCAAGATGAAGATGGTGGACAAGCTGATTTATACCGACGAGGTGAAGGGTGAAATCAAGAAGATGCTGAAGATTGACGAGAAGGACGATATCAAGCAGCTGACGCTGGCTGACATGGAAGGCGTGAAAGGCAAGAAACAGGAAGGCGAACAGATTGCCGTCTACTATGCCTACGGTGATATTGTTGACTCAGAGAGTGGCAGCTTGATGGATACCGGACACAGCATCGTGGCCAATACCGTCTGCAAGGACTTGGAGAAACTGACCAAGGACGACAATGTCAAGGCTGTCGTGCTGCGCGTCAATTCGCCTGGCGGTTCAGCATACGCCTCAGAGCAAATCTGGCGTGCTGTCACCAACCTCAAGGCCAAGAAGCCTGTCGTAGTCTCCATGGGTGGCTATGCTGCATCGGGCGGCTACTATATCAGCTGTGCTGCTAACTATATCGTTTCTGAACCTACCACCATCACAGGCAGTATCGGCATCTTCGGCATGTTCCCCGACTTCAGCGGACTGCTCACCGAGAAGCTGGGCGTGAAGTTCGACGAGGTGAAGACCAACAAGCACGCTGCCTTTGGCACAATGGCACGTCCGTTCAATGCCGAGGAGCTGGCCATGCTCGACCAGTATATCGGTCGTGGCTACGAACTGTTCCGTAAGCGTGTTGCCGACGGACGCCAACAGTCTATAGATCAGGTTGAGGAAATCGCCCAGGGGCGCGTATGGCTGGGTAACGATGCCCTGAAAATCAAGCTCGTCGACGAAATCGGCGGTCTGGATAAAGCCATCGAGAAAGCTGCTAAACTGGCCAAGCTGAGCGAATATCACGCCACCAGTTATCCCGAGGAGAAGAGCTGGTGGAGCAGTCTGCTCGACCAAGCCACGTCCAAGGGCAACTATCTGGACGAGCAGCTGCAGGCCACGCTGGGCGAATACTATGAGCCGTTCAAGTTCGTCAAGAACCTGAACCACCAGAGTGCCATTCAGGCCCGCCTGCCCTATTACGTGAATATCAAATAATTCGGAATAAGCGTGGAGGGTGATTTCATCAAAATCAACAAGTGGCTGCTTCCGCTGAGCTGGTGCTACGGACTGGTCGTCAAGTTGCGCAACTTCCTGTTTGAGACGGGGGCGCTGAAGTCGCGGTCGTTCACAGTACCTGTCATAGCGGTGGGCAACATCACTGTTGGCGGAACAGGCAAGACCCCTCATGTGGAGTATCTGGTCGATTTGCTGAAAAACCAGTTCAACGTCGCCGTGCTGAGTCGAGGCTACAAGCGAAAGAGCAAGGGATTCATCATTGCCCAACAAGACACCCCCGTGCATGAGATTGGTGACGAACCCTACCAGATGAAGCAGAAATTCCCGTCAGTAACGATTGCCGTCGACAAAAAACGCTGTCACGGCATTGACATGCTGATGGACAACGACAGCAAGTTGGATGTCGTATTGCTCGACGATGCATTCCAGCACCGTTACGTCAAGCCTGGCGTCAACATCCTGCTGGTAGACTATCACCGGCTGATCATCTACGACACGCTCTTGCCTGCCGGTCGCCTGCGTGAGTCCCTCGACGGAAAAGACCGTGCCGACATCGTCATCGTGACGAAATGTCCCAAGGAACTGAAACCCATGGAGTATCGCGTCATTACCAAGGCCATGCATCTCTACCCCTACCAGCGGCTCTATTTCTCCACACTCGAATACGATGCTCTCAAGCCAGTATTCACGAAAGAGCACGGAATGAAAGCCTTGAGCGACATGAAGGAGTATCATACGCTCCTGCTGACAGGCATCGGGTCACCCAAGCAACTCGAACACGACCTGTCACCTGTCATTGCCGACATAACACCAATGACCTTCAGCGACCATCATCAGTTCCGCAAGAAGGACGTCGCGCTCATCAACGAAACCTTCGAAGCCATGCCCTCACCGAAGTGCATCATCACAACCGAGAAGGACGTCACCCGTCTGAAATGTGCTGACGGATTGAGCGACGAAGTAAGAAAGAATATTTATATGTTACCTGTCCGCATTGTCTTCATGCAGGATCAGGAACAGACGTTTAACCAACAAATTATAGGCTATGTACGAAAAAATTCAAGAAACAGCATCCTGGCTAAAGGCAAGGGTGAAAACAAATCCGACGACAGCGATTATTCTGGGAACAGGCCTCGGACAATTAGCTTCCGAAATAACTGACAAGCTGGAGTTTCCCTATGGCGACATCCCCAACTTCCCTGTGTCTACCGTAGAAGGCCACAGCGGCAAGCTCATCTTCGGCAAGCTCGGTGGCGTTGACATCATGGCCATGCAGGGCCGCTTCCACTATTACGAGGGTTATAGCATGAAGGAAGTGACGTTCCCCGTCCGCGTCATGTACGAACTGGGCATCAAGACGCTCTTCGTATCGAATGCTGCCGGTGGCATGAACCCCGCCTTCAAGATTGGCGACTTGATGGTTATCACCGACCATATCAACTTCTTCCCAGAACATCCCCTGCGCGGCAAGAACTTCCCCACAGGCCCACGATTCCCTGACATGCACGAGACCTACGACCACAATCTCATCAATCTGGCCACACAGATTGCCAAGGAGAAGAAGATTCGTCTGGTCTATGGCGTGTATCTCGGCACCACAGGTCCTACCTTCGAGACACCTGCAGAATATAAGATGTATCGCACACTGGGTGGCGACACCGTTGGCATGTCTACCGTGCCTGAGGTTATCGTTGCCCACCATTGCGGCATCCGCACCTTCGGCATCAGTGTTGTCACCGACCTGGGTGGCTTCGACAATCCCGTCGAGGTCAGCCATGAGGAGGTACAGGAAGCAGCCGACAAGGCCCAGCCCATCATGACCGAGATCATGCGCGAGATGATTGTCCGTTCCGAGGGCGTCAAGAGCTCCAAAAAAGAAAAACGCAATCAAGAACACCCAACAGAGGAATGGAGATCCAAAAAGTAGGAGAATTTGGTTTGATAGACCGATTGACAAAGGATATCAAGCCCCAGAATACATCAACAAAGTACGGCGTAGGCGACGACTGCGCCGTACTTCACTACCCCGACTCGGAAGTGCTCGTCACGACGGACATGCTCATGGAGGGCGTACATTTTGACCTCACGTATATCGACCTGCAACATCTGGGCTACAAGTCGGCAATGGTCAACATCAGCGACATCTTCGCCATGAACGGCACCCCGCGGCAGATGACCGTCTCGCTGGCCATCAGCAAGCACTTCACCGTCGAGGACATCGAGCTGTTCTACTCAGGACTGCGCATGGCCTGCGACAAGTGGGGCGTCGACATCGTCGGAGGCGACACCACATCCAGCTACACCGGACTGGCCATCAGCATCACCTGCATTGGCGAAGCCCACAAGGAGGACATCGTCTATCGCAACGGAGCCCGCGAGACCGACCTCGTTTGCGTCTCCGGCGACCTCGGTGCCGCCTACATGGGCCTCCAGCTCCTCGAGCGCGAAAAGACCGTCTACTACCAGCAGTACAACGAGTTGCAAAAGAAGATTGCGGAGGCGAAAGCCAATGGCGACAGCCAAAAACTTTCAACTCTCAACTCTCAACTCTCAACTTTAGCTACGCCTGACTTCGCCGGCAAGGAATACCTCCTCCAGCGCCAGCTGAAGACCGAGGCCCGCGGCGACATCATCCAACGCCTGCGCGAGGCCGGCATCCGTCCTACCGCCATGATGGACATCAGCGACGGACTCTCCTCCGAACTCATGCACATCTGCAAGCAGAGCCATGTAGGCTGCCGCATCTTCGAGAAGCAAATCCCCATCGACTACCAGACGGCGGTGATGGCCGAGGAACTGAACATGAACGTCACCACCTGCGCCCTGAATGGCGGCGAGGACTACGAGCTGCTGTTCACCGTCCCCATTGGCGACCACGAGAAGATACAGGAAATCGATGATGTGAAGCTCATCGGACACATCACCCACGAGAGTCTCGGACAGGTGCTCGTCACCCGCGACGACCAGGAATTTGAGCTCAAAGCGCAGGGTTGGAACCCACTGCAATAAGGGAAAACGCGTAAAAACGGCCACTTTTCAAAAAAAATCAAGGAAAAGTTTGGCTGATTCATTTTTTCTTTGTACCTTTGCACCCGCAAATGAACAAAAGCGTTCTTTTACAACATGTTGGTGCCTTAGCTCAGTTGGTAGAGCATCGGACTGAAAATCCGTGTGTCCCCGGTTCGATTCCTGGAGGTACCACTTTCCTCCTTTCATTATGAACCCCTGACTTAGAGTTTTCTCTAGCAGGGGTTTTTCACTTTCAGAGGTGAGAGGTCAGAGGTGAGAGGTAAGAGAAATGTATAAAACTATAATATAGTAATATGGGAATAGTAATAGGAATTGACGTGGGTATATCGACCACAAAGATTGTCGGACTGCGCGAGGGACGCGTAATCTCCCCCATTCGTATCACCGCCGCCGACCAGGTGACATCACTCTATGGCGCCTTTGGCAAGTATCTGCACGACAACAAGATTGAACTCAAGGACGTCGAGCAAGTCATGCTCACGGGCGTCGGTGCAGCCTATATCGACGAACCCGTCTATGGCATTCCCACCCAGAAGGTCGACGAATTCATAGCCGACGGACTGGGAGCGCGCTTCGAGAGCGGACTGTCCAAAGCCATCGTCGTGTCAATGGGCACCGGCACCAGCTTCGTCCAGTGCTGCGGCGACAGCATCAAGCACATCGGCGGCATCGGCATTGGCGGAGGAACGCTACAGGGTCTGAGCCGCGTCATGCTCAACACCCGCGACCCCAAGCAGATTCAGAGTTTGGCCATGCAGGGTAACATCCACAACATCAACCTGCTCATTGGCGACATCTCCACACACCCATTGCCCGGACTGCCCATGGACGCCACAGCCTCGCTGTTCTCCAAGGCCCAGTACGACGCCCCCAAGGAAGACGTGGCCCTCGGCATCATCGTCATGGTACTGCAGACCATCGGCTCCGCTGCCATCCTGTCGTCGCTCAATTCCGGCATCAAGGACTTTGTCCTCATCGGCAACCTCACCCTCCTGCCCCAGTGCAAGGACATCTACCCTATGTTGGAAAAGCTCTATGGCGTTCATTTCCACATCCCCAAATACGCCGAGTTCTGCACCGCCATCGGTGCCGCCCTGAACTATAAAAATATGGCATGATGAAGAAACCCGAATGGCTTGAAAAAGAACAGCTATACAAAATACTGTTTGAGTCGGACACGCCTCGTGGACGCGCCTTCGATATGGTCTTGATGGTAGTCATCTCACTCAGCATTCTCATCTCCTTTATCGAGACCATTCCATCGCTGGCCCATACTTTCCGGCTCTTGCTGGAGATATCGGAATACCTGCTTACTTTCTTCTTTACCCTCGAGTACATTGCCCGCGTCTACTGCTCACCACGCCCCAAGGACTATGTGCTGAGCTTCTTTGGCGTCATAGACCTCTTGTCCACATTGCCGCCATATCTTTCCTATTTCCTGCCTAACGCACGCTACATGATCCTGTTCCGTACGTTCCGCTTCATCCGCATCTTCCGCATTTTCAAGCTGTTCTCATTAATCAACGAGGGGTACATGCTGATGAACTCGCTCAAGAAGAGTCTCAACAAGATATCAGTCTATTTCCTGTTTGTACTCATACTCGTCACCTGTCTGGGAACGCTGATGTATATGGTTGAGAGCGGCCATCCTGACACGAAATTCACCGATTTGGCGACGTCCGTCTATTGGGCTATCGTCACGATGACCACCGTCGGCTATGGCGACATCACGCCAGTAACCCCCATAGGGCGCTTGCTTTCGGCATTCATCATGCTCCTTGGCTACACCATCATTGCCGTTCCTACTGGCATTGTCACAGCCAACATCATCGATGAGTCGAGGGAAAAACCGAAGGACGGCCGTTGTCCGCGATGTGGCGAGGAGGTCCGTGATAACGACCGTTACTGCTCTCACTGCGGCGAAAAACTATAATGCCTTGATAAGTGTTGTCCTGTAACCTTTGCTTCATTCAGATAGTTTCTATGGCATATTGAGACTATCCGAACGACTCATTCAGATAATCCCTATACCCCCTAAGAGATTATCTGAATGACTTGAAGAGACTATCTGAATAACTCATTAAGAGGATGGCAAGAGACTGGTTATCGTTTTTACGCCTTGCGGTGCTTGTCGAGCTTGTGGAGGAAGTAGTTGAAGGCTTCCAGGCCGACGAGGACCATGACGGTGGCAGCGGTGGCCAAGACGTACATGCCGCCTCCGCAGGCCAGACCGATGGCTGCTGCGACCCAGAGACCGGCGGCGGTGGTGAGTCCGCTGACCATGTTCTCCTGCTTACGGAAGATGATGGTTCCGGCACCGATGAAACCGATGCCGCTGACAACCTGAGCTGCCACACGCGACACGTCCCAGCGCGATGTCATGCCGTCCATGGGGACGTCGGCAAAGCCGTATGCCGAGACAATCATAAACAATGCCGAGCCCATTGCCACGAGGAAATGGGTGCGGAAACCGGCCTCCTTGGCCCTGTATTCACGCTCCAGCCCGATGAGTGCTCCGAGGATGGCAGCAATGAATAATCGTAGAATTAATTCGTACTCCATAGTTAAATGTTGTTTATTTTGGCTGCAAATGTACAAAAAAAAACGTATCTTTGCAAAAGTTATAACCAAAAACATTGAAATTATGGCGAATTTACTCCTTTTTGGATTAGGCTTGCAAGAGATTGTAGTCATTGCGCTGATTGTGTTGTTGCTGTTCGGAGGCAAGAAGATTCCCGAGCTCATGAAAGGTCTGGGCAAGGGTGTGAAGAGCTTCAAGGACGGCATGAAAGAAATAGACACAGACGACAAAGAAGTGAAGAGTGAAGAGTGAAGAATTGGCTGCCGCGCAGATGAACAATCAGGAGCCGATGACGTTCTGGGACCATCTGGACGTGTTGCGCTCGTCGCTCATCAGGATGGGGGTGGCGGTGGTGGCATTCGCCGTCGTGGCCTTCGTGATGAAGGAGACGTTGTTCAGCGTGGTGCTGGCTCCGCGAAGTAGCGACTTCGTGACCTACCGCCTGCTGGGTGTCGACGCGTTCTCGCTGCACCTGATGAACACGGGACTGACGGAGCAGTTTATGATTCACATGCGGACGGCCCTGTATGCAGGACTGTTGCTGGCTTCACCTTATATATTATATGAGCTGTTCCGCTTTGTGTCGCCAGGGCTCTACAGACACGAGCGCCGCTATGCGGTATGGATCGTGGGGGCGGCATACGTGATGTTCCTCGTGGGCACACTGGTGAACTACTTCGTGGTATTCCCGCTGACGGTGCGATTCTTAGGTACCTACCAGGTGTCTCCCGACGTGGCGAACATGCTGACGATACAGTCGTACGTCGACACGCTACTGGGCATGAGCCTGGTGATGGGCGTGGTATTCGAACTGCCTGTGGTCTGTGCCTTGCTGGGACGCATGGGACTGATCACCCCGGGACTGATGACCGGCTATCGTCGTCACGCCATCGTAGCCATCCTCGTCGTAGCGGCCATCATCACGCCGACCACCGACGTGTTTACGCTGTTCGTCGTGTCACTGCCCATCTACCTGCTTTATGAAGTAAGCACGGTGATAGTGCGATGGACGCAGGACAGTTGAAAGTTGAAAGGTGAAAGGTGAAAGTTAGAACTAAACAATACAAACTTTATGCTAAGAACGATTCGAATTACACTGGAAACCGTAATGTTTATCGGCATTACGTGGTTGTTTCTGGACTTTACCGGAACAGCCCACCATTGGTTCTCGTGGATGCCTAAGTTGCAAGCCCTCGAGGCCGTATTGGCACTGAACTTCTTCGTCGTTGCCTTCCTGGTGGTGCTGACACTTGTCTGCGGACGCATCTATTGCTCCATCATCTGTCCGCTGGGCATCATGCAGGACATCTTCGGGTGGCTGGGCAAGAAGCAGAAGAAGAACCGCTACACCTATTCCAAGGAAGTGCGGTGGCTGCGCTATCCCGTGCTCGTGCTGTTCATCATTGCCTTCTTCGCTGGCATCGGCACGCTATTCCAGCTGCTAGCGCCCTACTCTACCTTCGGACTCATCGTCACCAACGTGCTGCAGCCCGTCTATCAGGCCGGCAACAACGTGCTGGCAGCTATTGCCGAATACTACGACAGCTATGCCTTCTACCACACCAACGTGTGGCTGCGCGCACTGCCATCGCTCATCATCAGCATCGTCGCGCTGATTATCCTGGCTGTGCTCGCCTGGCGCAATGGCCGTACGTACTGCAACACCATTTGTCCCGTAGGCACCGTGCTGTCGTTTCTGAGCCGTTTCTCGTGGCTGAAGATTCATTTCGACACAGAGAAGTGCCGCAACTGTTCGCTCTGCTCGAAGAACTGCAAAGCGGCCTGCATCGACTACAAGACGCACACGGTCGACTATAGCCGTTGTGTGGTCTGTGGCAATTGCATTGAGAGCTGTAAGTTCGGAGCGCTGAGTTATTCTAGAGATTCTAGATATTCTAGAGGATCTAGAGATACTAGAGATGCTGGTCCTGAGAGCGATGGACGGCGGGCGTTTATGATTTCTTCGGGGCTGTTGGCTACTGCCGCGTTGGCCCAGCAGAAGGATAAGATTATGGATGGCGGTCTGGCTGAGATAGAAGATAAGGTTGCCCCTGAACGTCAGACGCCCATCACACCGCCGGGGTCGGGTTCGAGAAAGCATTTCGAGCAACACTGCACGGGATGCCAGCTGTGTATCTCGGAGTGTCCCAACGAAGTGCTGCGGCCTACTGACGACCTGTGGCACCTGATGATGCCTACAATGTCGTACGAGCGCGGCTATTGTCGCCCTGAGTGCAACCGCTGTTCGGAGGTTTGTCCCGCAGGCGCCATCAAGCCCTTGGCGCATGAACTGAAGGCATCCACGCAGATAGGTCACGCCGTGTTCATCAAGAAGAACTGTGTGGCCATCAACGACGGCGTGGAGTGTGGCAACTGTGCACGCCACTGTCCGGTGGGTGCCATCGAGATGGTTGCCAGCAATCCTGACGACGAGGAGTCTCCCTACATCCCTGCCGTCAACGAAGCCCGCTGCATTGGCTGCGGAGCCTGCGAATATCTGTGTCCTGCGCGTCCCTTCTCGGCCATCTACGTCGAAGGGCACGAACAGCATAAGGAGGTTTAATTTTTCGGAATAACGGAATAACGGAATTACGAAAACAAAAACGAAAACGAAAAAGCAAACAACAATGAAAAAAGATATATCACGACGCTCGTTTCTGAAGCTTTTTGGCGGCGGTGCCGTTACCACTGCTGCCGTGCTGGCAGGCTGCAAATCGAAAAACGACATCAAGGCCGTCGAGGAATACAAGCAACAGGTGGAGCCCCCCGTGGGCAAGATGACCTATCGTACGAACCCCTTCAATGGCGACAAGGTGTCGCTCTTGGGCTATGGCATGATGCGCCTGCCGTCGAAGACCGAGAACCAGGACGACTACGACCAGGACATGATCAACCGTCAGATAGACTATGCCATCGAACATGGCGTCAACTACTTCGACACGAGTCCCGTCTACTGTCAAGGCAAGTCGGAAGCCTGCACAGGCATCGCACTGAGTCGCCACAAGCGCTCTGAGTATTTCATCGCTACCAAACTGTCGAACTTCAACCCCGCCCTGCAGACTCACGAGGCCAGTGTGGAGATGTACCAGAACTCGATGAAACAGTTGCAGGTGGACTACATCGACTACTACCTGCTGCATGCCGTGGGTGGCGGCATGAACGAGTTCAACAGCCGCTACGTCGACAATGGCATGATGGACTTCCTGCTAAAAGAACGCGAGGCAGGACGCATCCGCAACCTCGGATTCTCGTTCCACGGCCATCAGGAAGTGTTCGACGAGATATTGGCCATGCACGACAAGTATCACTGGGACTTTGTGCAGATTGAGCTGAACTACCTGGACTGGGACTTTGCCAACGAAATCAGCAAGAATAATGTCGATGCGCATTATCTCTACGACGAGCTCCACAAGATGGGCATCCCTGCCGTCATCATGGAACCGCTGTTGGGCGGACGACTGAACAACCTGCCGCAGTATCTGGTTGCAGAGCTGAAACAACGCAACCCAGAACGCAGCGTCGCCTCGTGGGCCTTCCGTTATGCTGGAACTCCCGAAGGCGTTCTTACCGTACTTTCAGGTATGACGTATATGGAGCATTTGAAGGACAACCTGCTCAGCTACTGTCCGCTGGTTCCGCTGACGCAGACCGAACAGAAATACCTGGACGAACAGGTGGCTGAAAGCATCGTCGGACTGGAAAACATCCCCTGCAACGACTGCAAATACTGTATGCCATGCCCTTACGGCATCGACATTCCAGCCATCTTCGTCCACTATAACAAATGCAAGAACGACGGCACACTGCCTCGCCTGAAGATGGATGCTGAATACCACAAGCTGCGTCGCAACTACCTCATCGGGCTCGACCGTGCAGTGCCCCGCCTGCGTCAGGCTGACCATTGCATAGGCTGTGGGCAATGCGAACCGCACTGCCCACAGAGTATCAAGATTCCTCGTGAATTGCTGAAAATCAGTCAGTTTGTGGAGGACCTCAAGCAAAACAAGGTCGAAAAAGCCGAAAAGGGCGAGAAGGCTTAGAAGCCTCCACCGCCACCAAAGCCACCGCCGCCGCCGAAGCCGCCGCCGAAGTCAGGGAACGAGGGGGCGGGTTCTTTACCAATCTTAAAGAGCAGTTTGACGAGTGCACGACGACGCTGCGACCACGTAGGATAGTCGTCAGCACGCAGCACACGCGGCTGCATGCCTGGCATCTGCATTCCCCCACCCTGCTGCATGAAGTCCATCGAACTGGTGGTAATGACGCAGGTCTTGGTCTTGCCGTCAGCCATCATCTTATCGGCAATGGCATCGGCACCACCCTCCTTAAACCAGCTCTCCATCGTGTCGTTGGCACCAGGGACAAGCTGAATGAAGACAGGCATTGCGAACTGACCGCTATTCATAGACGCCATATACCAAGCCTCCTCACGCTCTACGTCGTAGCCAGTACGTCCGTGGGGAATATCACCCTGCGCAGCAAAGCTGAATGGTCCGAAGGGACTGTCGGCCACGCTGTATTTGAATCCGTGGTTGCTTGACAGATACATGTTGTTGGGATCAGCCACAGGTGTACCATCCACAATGAAGCAGTACTTGAAGGTCTCAGTGGCGAAATCGTTCATCTGCACGCTCCATACGCCAGCGGTATCTTTCTCCATAGGCAGCACCTCAGGCAGAATCTCGCACTCCAGCTCCACCTTCTGGGCATCGGGAGCCTTGAAGCGGAACGTGATGCTCTCCTCAGTATATTCAGGCGAGATGATGGGTTTGGGGAACAAACGAGCCATCACGCCGGGAGTAAACTGCTGTTCCTTGCCTGTTGCAGCAGGAGCAGGCTTTCCGTCCTTCATAGCAGCCTCAGCAGCCTTCTTGTTGAAGAGCAGGGGCAGGGTCTTTGCCAGGAAGTACTTGGCATTCATCCATGTGTGGCCGAACTTGTCGCTGGTAAACTCCTTGACGTTATGGATGCCTTTTTTGTCGAGGAACTCCATATAGTCGCGGGCATTGCCGTAGAGGAAGTCATCAGTGCCCACACCCAGCCAGAACAGGCGGATTTTCTTGTTCGTATCGTCGGCATTGTCGTAGACGTTGGGGATGTCCGTCGACGTAAACGAGCTGTACGAGCAGAGATAGGCGAATTTGTCGAGGTTCGTCAGACCATTGTACAGGGCCTGATTGCCACCACGCGAGAAACCGCCGATAGCCCTGTGGTCGGCATTGTTCACCGTGCGGTAGTTCTTTTCGATGTAGGGCATCAGGTCGTTGATGAGGTCCTTGCTGAACACGTCGCCGCCAAAGCTTACCTGAGGCTGACCATTTGCTGCTTGCGACTTTCCTGCAAGCAACTTCGACGGATTGCCATATGGCAGCACGACAATCATCTCCTTGGCTTTCTTGTCGGCCAGCAGATTGTCGAGGATATAGTTCACACGACCCACCTTATAATATACCTCCTCGGTATCCGTCGTGCCACTGATGAGGTAGAACACGGGATACTTCTTCTGGAAGTCCTGCATATACGTCGGAGGCAGATAGACGACGGCCTGATTGGTAGCGCCGAGACTCTTGGAGTAGTAGTGGATATACTCCAGACGTCCGTGAGGCACATCCTTGATGTCGTGAGGCAGCGTGCCGTTGCCAGGAATCTCCAGCAGACTGTTCTTAAAGCCCTCGTTGGGGAAGTACTGGTCGTTCTCAGGGTCCATTATGCTCACGCCGTCGACGATGAAGCAGTAGGGATACATGTCAGGGGCAGCAGGTCCCAGCGTCGCAGTCCACATGCCCGTCTTTTCGTCGCGGGTCATGGGGTTGCGTCCTGCAAACTGCACGTCGACCTGCACGTTCTTGGCCTGGTCGTTCTTGTAGAAGAAAGTCACTGTACCATCCTGATTGCAACGGATGGATTTCGGAGTCTGCTGCTGAGCCCAGCAACAAACGCTTGCCAACACAGCAAGAGCTGTCAATAATAAGTTACGTTTCATGATGCGTTAATGTTTATGTTATTAGTTAAAAATGAACGAATAGAACAGGCTACGACATAGGCCGTAGTCCATGCAGCCTGGAAGTTAAAGCCTCCCGTGACACCGTCGATGTCGAGCACCTCGCCAGCAAAGTACATGTGAGGAACGTGACGACTCTCAAGGGTAGTGGGATTCACAGCCTTCAACGAAACGCCCCCACAGGTGACGAACTCGTCCTTGAAGGCCGCACGTCCGACTATCTGATAACTGTCGTTCGTCAGGACATTGACCAAGCGGTTGACGTCTTTCTTGTTCAGCTCCTGACAACGGATGGCAGCGCGTGTGATGAGCGCCTTGTCCACCAAGTAGTTCCACAGGCGCTGTTGCAGGCCGAAGGGATTGTAGGTAGCCAACAGTTTCTGGGACTGACGGACGGCCAGTTCGTAGAGAGCAGCCTGCACCTCTGCCTCGTTCTGCTGCGTCCAGTTGATGCTTAGCGGAGCCTGATAGTTGTTGTCGGCCAGAAGGCGAGCGGCATAGCTGGAGAGTCGCAGGATGGCTGGTCCGCTCATGCCCCAATGGGTGATGAGCAGCGGACCGTCAGCACGCAATTTAGTTCCTGGAATATGGGCTGTGACGTCGCTGACCACCAACCCTTGCATATCGTGTAGGCGAGCATCGTCAATGGAGAATGTAAACAACGACGGCACTGGAGGTTCCAACTCATGTCCCAAGTCAGCCAGCCAGCGCAGTCCCTCGCCCTTGGGTGAACCGCCTGTAGTGACGGCCACGAAGTTGTAGTCGCTCACAGCATCTAATGACTGGACTTTCTCGCCCGTAAGGATTTCAACATGGTGGCGACGGGCAAGGGACAGGAAACAATCGATGATGGCGCGCGAGTCCTGCGCCTGCGGAAACACACATTCGTCGTCCTGCGTCACCAACGCTACCCCACGGTGCTCGAACCATTGATAGGCATCCTCATAGTCAAACACGTTGAACAGTCGTTTCATCAGTCGGTGACCACGGGGATAGACCTGCGAGAGGTCGCTGACACGCGCAAACGAATTGGTGCAGTTGCAGCGTCCGCCACCACTGATTTCCACCTTGGACAACACGCGGTGACTACGCTCGAAGATGGTAACATCCATCTCGGGCATCATCTCTTTCAGGTTGACAGCCAGGAAGAATCCTGCCGCTCCTCCGCCTATGATTGCCGTCCGCATAGTTATCGATAGTGTCAATTTCTTGGCAAAGTTACAATTTTTTTCTCATTCGGCAATCAAAATTCCCAAAATATTCGTACCTTTGCCGTCTCAAAAGTAAGAAACAAGATGAAAAAGTTTAATTCGAGCGTCTATTTATACGTTGCCATAGCAGGTTTGCTGATCATCGCAGGACTGGTGGGATTCCATCTGCTGGCTCCTGTTTCGAAAGGCGAAGAGACGGTGTACGTCTATATTGACGACGACGACACCATGGACTCCGTGCTCGTCAAACTGAAGCCACTGACAGCATCTGCAGGTATGACGGCACTTTCGACCATCATACGCCACAGCGACTATGGTGAGCACATCCGTACTGGAAAATATGCCATTCAGCCTGGCGACGGACCATTCACCTTGTTCCGTCGTCTGAAAAACGGCCAGCAGACGTCGTTCAACCTCGTTATCCCCGAGGCACGCACGATGGAACGTCTGGCAGCTATCCTGGGACAGAAGCTGATGATTGACTCTGCTACCATTGCCGATGCCCTGCTCAGCGAAGAGAAGTGCCGGCAATACGGCTATGACACGACGACCATCGCCGCCATGTTCGTTCCCAACACCTACGACGTCTATTGGAACATGAGCGTCGACAAACTGTTGGAGCGTATGCAGAAGGAAAACGAGCATTTCTGGCAGGGCGAGCGTGACGCCAAGGCTGCCAAAATGCAGCTGACACCTATTGAGGTCTGCACGCTGGCCAGCATCATCGATGAGGAAACATCGAACAATAACGAGAAGCCCATGATAGCCGGCATGTATCTGAATCGTCTGAAAGCGAACATGCCCCTGCAGGCAGATCCTACCATCAAGTTTGCGCTGAAGCAGTTCGACCTGAAGCGCATCTGGCAGAAACTGCTCCGCATCGATTCGCCTTACAACACCTACATGAATGAAGGTCTGCCGCCTGGTCCCATCAAGATTGCCAGCATCAAGGGTATCGACGCTGTGCTCAATGCCGCCAGCCACGACTACCTCTACATGTGTGCCAAGGAGGACTTTTCGGGTACCCACAATTTCGCCACAACCTATCAGGAACACCTGAAGAATGCTGCCCGTTATACCAAGGCTCTCAATGAACGTGGAATTAAGTAGTTAACAAATCATAAAGTTCAAAGTACAAGGTTCAAAGTTCAAAGAATATAAGTACCTTTGCAGCAAATTACACATTAATATATTATGGAAGAGAAAATCATAACCGACGGCGAGGAAAAGAAAAGCCTCAGCTTTGTAGAACAGTTTGTAAAGGAAGACCTGGAAGCAGGTAAGAATGGTGGACGCATTCAGACGCGTTTCCCACCAGAGCCCAACGGCTATATACACATCGGACACGCTAAGGCCATCTGCATGGACTTTGGTGTAGCCGAGGAGTTCGGCGGCATCTGCAACCTGCGTTTCGACGATACCAACCCCACGAAGGAGAATACGGAATACGTGGAGAACATCATGAGCGACATCAAGTGGCTCGGATTCCACTGGGAGAACGTGTTCTACGCCTCCGACTATTTCGAGAAGCTGTGGGATTTTGCCGTATGGCTCATCAAGAAGGGCCTGGCGTATGTCGACGAGCAGACCTCTGAGCAGATTGCTGAGCAGAAGGGTACACCTACACAAGCTGGCCGTCCCAGTCCTTTCCGCGATCGTCCCATCGAGGAGAACCTGCGCCTGTTCGAGCAGATGAACACCGCTGAAGCCGTCGAGGGTTCAATGGTGCTGCGTGCGAAGCTGGATATGGCCAACCCCAACATGCACTTCCGTGACCCCATCATCTACCGTATCATTCAGATTCCTCACCACCGCACAGGTACGAAATGGCACGCTTATCCCATGTATGACTTTGCCCACGGACAGAGTGACTATTTCGAGGGTGTCACCCACTCTATCTGTACACTGGAGTTCGTGCCTCACCGTCCGCTCTACGACAAGTTCGTCGACCTGTTGCGTGAATATATCAAAGAGCAGACAGATACCACAGGTTTCAATCCCGACATTCTGAACAAATACGACGGCACACGTCAGATTGAGTTCAACCGTCTGAACCTCACCTATACCGTCATGTCGAAGCGTAAGCTGAAGGCACTGGTGGACGAGAAGCTGGTGAATGGCTGGGACGATCCCCGTATGCCGACTGTTTGCGGCATGCGTCGTCGTGGCTACTCGTCGCAGAGTGTCCGTAACTTCATCGACTCGATTGGTTACACCAAGTTCGACGCCCTCAACGACTACGCCCTCCTGGAGGCCAGCGTTCGTGACGACCTGAACAAGAAGGCTACGCGTGTCTCTGCTGTGCTCGACCCCGTAAAGCTCATTCTCACCAACTATCCTGAGGGTAAGACCGAGGAAATGGAGGCCGTGAACAATCCTGAGAACGAGGCTGATGGCACTCACAAGATTACCTTTAGCCGTGAGCTATGGATTGAGCGCGACGACTTCATGGAGGTGGCAGAGAAGAAGTTCCAGCGTCTGGCTCCTGGCAAGGAGGTGCGTCTGAAGAATGCCTACATCATCAAGTGCGACGAGGAACATCCCTGCGACAAGGATGCCAATGGCAACGTGACCACCATCTATGCCACCTACGACCCTGAGACGCGTAGCGGACAGCCTGGTGCCGATCGTAAGATTAAGGGAAAGACCCTGCACTGGGTGAACTGTCAGGATGCCATCAAAGCTGAGGTGCGTCTCTACGACCGTCTGTTTGCCATCGAGAATCCTGGTGCCGACGAGCGCGACTTCCGCGAACTGCTCAACCCGCAGTCCCTCACTGTGCTCAACAATTCGGTTGTTGAGCCTTACCTCAAGGAGAAGAAGCCCGGCGATTTCCTCCAGTTCCAGCGCATCGGATATTTCACGCCCGATCTCGACTCTACTCCCGACCATCTGGTCTTCAACAAGACCGTCGGCCTCAAAGACACTTGGAAACGGTGAAAATAGACGAGGAGTATTTTAACAGCGAGGAATTCCAGGAAATACTGGAAAACTACGAAGCATCCATAAATGTGGGCAGCAACCCGTTTATGGATGCTGACGACTTAGTAGACCTCGCCGACTACTACTCCTGGCAGGGCGACGATGAACAGGCCGAACGGGCCATCGACTACGCCCTCGAACTCTATCCTAATTCCACACTGCCCAACGTCTTCAAGGCCCGCAAGGCCTTGGCTGAGGAGGATTACGCCCAGGCGGAATTCTATGCTGGCGAAATTGAGAACCACGACGACCCAGACTACCACTACCTGCTGGCGGAAATCATGATTGCCGAGGGTGACATCGAGAAAGCCGACGAGTATCTGCACGCGTATGGCAAACAGGTAGGACCCGACGAATATGAGGACTATGTGCGCGACTGCGCCAACCTCTACATCGACTACGACGAGAGCGAGAAGGCCTACGAATGGATGATGCGTTCACGAGGCGACGATAGCGACGACTTCAAGGAACTCATGGCTCGCGCCCTCTTCGGAATCGGTAAGTACAAGGACTCTGAACGCATCTTCAATGAACTCATCGACCATCACCCCTACTCCAAGCAATACTGGAATGCGCTGGCCTCAGCACAGCTCATGAACGAGGACTACTCCAATGCCATCACCAGTTCGGAATTTGCCATTGCCATCGACCCCGACGACCCTGATGCCGTCAGTCAGAAAGCCAGTGGCCTGCTCCGTCTGGGCAACTACGAGGAGGCGCAGAAGTACTATAGGAAATACTGTGAGCTGGTGCCCGATGACGAATATGGATTCCTCCATCAGGGTGTCTGTCTAGTCAATATGAATCGCAACGAGGAGGCACTGCCCGTTCTACGCACGGCACTGGCCCTCGCACCCGAAGACTCACCATTCCTCGCGCAGGTCTATCAGGAGCTGGCGTTCTGCTATGGCGCCCTTCATCAGGTCAAGCAGGCTATGGAGATGCTCGACAAAACCGAGACGCTCGACTGCGACCATGTCGACATGTTAGTCATTCGTGGCCACATCCTCCTGCAGAACAAGCAAGTCAACAAGGCCGAGGAAGCCTTCAAGATGGCCATCATGAAGTCCCAGAATGCCCCTAACGTCCTGCTGCGCATCATCGTGTCGCTCTACGACAACCGCTACGTCCAGGCTAGTTATCAGATGCTTCTGAAGTTCTTCGAGATGGTTCACGAATACTACCCCGACTTCCACAGCGGCTATGCCTATATGGCACTATGCTGCTACGACCTGGGACTTGCCGACGAATTCATGAAATACCTGCGTCTCGCGGTCGTCAACGATCCCCACGAGGCCCAAGGCGTCCTCAACTGCCTATTCCCTGAAGGCACCCCTGTCAACGACTACGTCCCCTACATGGAACAACGATTAAAAAATTAATATGAATTTTATAACAACACTTTTAGGTAATCTCAACTACGGAACGATTCTGTTTCTGATGCTCCTCGAGAGCACCGTCGTGCCTGTACCCTCCGAATTCGTCGTCACCCCCGCGGCTTATCATGCTGCCAGCGGACAACTCGACGTGTGGCTGGTCATCCTCTTCGCTACCATTGGTGCCGACATTGGTGCCTCCATCAATTACTTTGTTGCGCTCTACGTCGGCCGTCCTGTCATCTATAAGTTCGCGAATAGCAAGTGGGGCAAGATGTGTCTGCTGAACCAGGAGAAGGTCGAGAAGTCCGAGCGTTATTTCGACGACCACGGCATCGTCGCCACACTCACCGGACGCCTCATCCCAGGTATCCGCCACCTCATCAGCATCCCTGCCGGACTCGCGCGAATGCACTACGGCAAGTTCCTGCTCTATACCACCATCGGTGCCGGTTGCTGGCACGCTATCCTAGCCGGTTTAGGATGGTATCTCCACACCATCGTCCCCGAGGACCAGCTCAACGACAAGATCAGCGAGTATGCCGAATACATCAAACTCATCATCCTCGCTCTCGTCATCGCCGCCATCGTCTACTTTGTCTTCAAGCATTACCTCCACCGCAAGAAACAATAACTCCCTGATAATTTTCGTAGCTACAAAAAAAACGACGTATGAAACATTACAAGACATTCTGGCTGCTGATGATGATGATGGTGGGCGGCTTCACAATGACCTCGTGTACTGACAAAGACGATCAGGAAAGTTCTGGCGGTGGAGGAGACGAGGAAAAGAAGTATGTAGAGCGACTGTATCCTGTTGTCGACCCGAAGAACAATTCATTAGGCACGGTGATGCTGCGTTTCTACAACGACATGCCCAACGTGGCTTACATCAGCGTGAGCCATTTTCAGGAGATGATATATCCCTGCACAACCATTCAAGTGCAGAAAGTTGGCAATGGCAAGTATGCGCTGACCAATCCGTTCGGTACGGCTGAGGTGGACACGGAGAAAGACCTCTTCATGAGTAGCAATTACGAGGCGTTTACCAATATGATGGGGATGGTGCAACAAGGGATGCCTAATACCATGTACGACGCGCTGCCCATCATCAGGTGGAAGTCACTGGATGTTTCGCCGAAACAGGTGGACGTAACGCTGGATTACGGCAAATACGGCATTGACATCAGGGAGGACGGCGCGGACGTGTACTTCCCCTTCGCAACCATCAGCGACCTCTACGTAGACGGTTACATGCATATGTCTGACTTCAACGGAGAAACGGTCATGCTGGCTCCCAATGGTTCATACAGCCTGGATGCCGGCTACCCCGCGTTTCTCATCACGCCGCTGCTAAAAGATACTCGTACAGACGACATGGTGGACTACAGCTACAAGAACCTGTGCTTTACGCTTACCAACTTCTTTGGCTATCCCGGGCGCACGCTGTTGGAGAAGAGCATGAAGGAGAAGGGGTTAGACCAGGCCCTGCAGGACTATAGCAAGGCTGGGCAGATGACGCGCGAATTGCTAAAGTCGAAGGATATGTACGACTTCTTCTCGGGTACTGCCACGCTGGGCTGCCTGCTCTTCGACGGCGGACACACTTATACAGACCTGACGGTAATTAACGAGATAGACAGCAGCTTCATGCAGAAACTGAAACCGATCAAAGAGGCAAAGTTGGAGGAATTCTATGACTACTGTCCTGAATACCTACCTATTAAGCAGGCAAAGGAGGACAAAAAAGCGCTTAAAAAACTGCTGGACTCACTACGTGTGGAGAAGATAGGCAAGGACGTGAAATACATGAAGGTGGGCAATACTGCCTATTGCTATTTCAATGAATTCCTGTGTGACGATTCCGGGTGGCGCAAATACTACAAAGGCGAAGGCCCCAAGCCAACCATCGACCAATATCCTAACGACTGGCTGGTCATTCTCATCGACGCCATCGAAAAGGCACAGAACGACCCGGAGGTCAAAAACTTCATCCTCGACACATCGACCAATGGCGGCGGTTCGACAGACATCGTGACATTCATCACCTCGATGTTTGCCAACAAGCCCGACATGTATTACGAAAACGTGCTGACCGGCCAGAGAATGAAATGCTCGTATGAAGTAGACCGCAATCTGGATGGCAAGTTCGACGAGAAAGACAAGGACGTGAAGCTGAATATGAACATCGGTGTGCTCATCAGTTCTTACAGCTTCTCGTGTGGCAATTTGCTGCCCGCCATGCTGAAAGACTACGGTATCTGCCTGCTCGGCATGAAGTCGGGAGGTGGTTCCTGTTGTGTACTCTATAACCCCTCTGCCGACGGTTTCGGCTATCGGTACTCCAGCCATCGTTCTCGTCTGAACAACACGAAAGGCCAGAACATCGATGGCGGTATAGAGCCCGACTACCAGTTGGAAACCAACGAGTTCTTCGACATCGCCAAAGTGGGCAAGCTGATAGAGCAATTCTACGCGAAATAGGCATTCGTCGAGACTGTATTTCCAGAAGATTCTCCCCCCCCTGCGCTGTAACAGCGCAAACGCCCAGAAAAAGACCAAAAGACCTTTTTTCGAAAAACCCTTTATTTAGGGCTATTCCCAGAGACGATATACTAAAACACAAATCCACGCCATGCAATATGACGTGGATTTCTGTTTAATTTTCCGTATTTTGTTTACGTTCGAATGATGAAATTGCGTTTAAAATACGCCTACCCAACCGAATCTGCGAACTAACTCACGAAGCAGGCTGCGATCGCCAATGGGAATGGTGATGGCGATAGTCTCTTTCTCCTTATTGTCACTTGTAGGATTTGCTGATTCCAACTCATACTGCGTTTGTGCAGCCAACAGCACTTTTGCAGGCAGACCAATAGCCGACTCTATCTTTACGGCCAAGTCTGTTGTAAGCGCACGCTTGCCGTTCAACACCTCGCTCAGATGCGAAGCCTGAGTGCCAACCATCTTGGCGAAATCCTTCTGACTGATTCCGCGTTCCTCCAGTTCTGGCTTAATCATCATACCAGGATGCACTGCCATGAAGGGTGCAGGGTTCTCATTTCTTCTTGCCATAATGTGTATCGTCTAAACTTAAAACCGTTATATTTATTCCACCGTCAAATTCTCTGAAAAGTATGCGCTCCACCATTCCGTTGACCACACGGATGGAACTCGTGCCATTGGTTCCTGCCAGCTGTTCGTAATGAAGGAACGAGATTGCGCGCAGGTCGCTTGCCACGTCAACCATTCGCATGTAGTTGTATGCAGTGGCGAGCGCCTTCATGAACTTCGCATTACGGGTGTATTTCTTATATTTGCTGTTACGCCCCGTCGTGATCAGTTCTTCCAAATCCGTGTCTTCAAAGACTATTTTCATCTTCTATGTCGTATTTTTGGTGCAAAAATAAATCAAAATTCCCAAATACGGGAATATTTTATAGAATTATTATCGTTTTTTAACTTATAGTCTCTTGCGCTATCAGTGCGCAAAAGTACGAAATAAATTCGAGCCCACTGTAGATAATAACTGAAAAGGATACCACTATAATAATCGAAAAGGTTACCACGTAGACCAGAGTTTTACGTTATATATAAGGTGACTCATAAGAGCACTGTAAGGTATAATTAGTTAAAACATGGTAGACATGGACAAGAA
>JAFSNG010000054.1 GCA_017447515.1 Prevotella sp.
GCGAAGCCCTTTCATCGTTCTGATGACAAGGAGGGTTCTCGGAGCGTAGCGGAGAGGTTCGTCGTTGTCAGCAGAACGAAACCTTCTCTAGCGCATGTTCAGCGCTCAGTGGTAACTTTTCCAGTTGCAAACATAGTAACTGGTGTGCACAGGCAACCACCCCTACGGCACTGATCGTACCTGGAAGGTTTGTCCTGTTCCCAGCGATGGCCGCGAGGCTAACGACCGCCACTCGCTGCAGCTGCCCGACGAGGATGAGATACGCCGTCTGCAGGCCATCAATCCCAACACCGTTCTGGTGCTCGTGAGCAGTTTCCCATATGCCATCAACTGGAGCAACCAGCATCTGCCGGCTATTCTGCAGGTCACCCACTGCTCTCAGGAGCAGGGTCATGGCGTGGCCGACGTGCTGTTTGGCAAGGTGAACCCTGCCGGTCGCACCACCCAGACGTGGGTGAAGGATATACTCGATTTGCCGGAGATAATGGATTACGACATCCGTCATGGGCGCACCTATATGTATTTCAAGGGCACTCCGCTTTATCCCTTCGGCTACGGACTCAGTTACACCCGTTTCGAGTATGGCGATGCCAAGGTGCTGAAGCAGGACAAGCAGAAAGTCTATGTCTCTGTGCCTGTCAAGAATGCTGGTGCTGTGGATGGCGACGAAGTCGTGCAGCTTTACGTCAGTTATCCCGAGTCGCAGGTGGAGCACCCCAAGCGTCAGCTCAAGGCCTTCCGCCGTGTGGCGATTCCTGCAGGCGAAACGCGTGATGTCGTCCTCGAAGTGGCCAAGAGCGACCTGACCTACTGGGATGCCTCACAACACGCCTTCGTACCTGAGGAAGGAAAAATCTGCTTCGAAATCGGAGCATCTTCGGCTGATATAAAAACCCAGTGCTATCGCTGAAAAATCCAATCACTTGAGTATGTAGAAGACGCCGATGGTGGCGTAGATGGGATAGAGGGTCTGTTCTATGGCTTTGAAGTCGCTGGGGAAGATGCCTGTCAAGCCCCAGTTCAGGTCGGCAGAGAGGCCAAAGCGCTTGTACACCTGCCAGTCGGCGCCAATGCCGATGCCAAACTGCACGGTGCGCAGGTCGTCGTCGAATTCGTAGGTGGCCCACTCGCCTTCCTTGTCGCCTATGAATATCTTGGCACCGGTGGGATCGCCCTCGCGCAGATAGCCGTCGGAAGCAATGCCACTGAACTCCTTGCTCAGGAGGAATGACACGTACGGACCGCCTCTGAGCACGACTTTCTTGCCGAGCGTGAGCGTGGCCTGCACTGGGACGGTGAGCATCCACTGGGTAACCTTCTGGCTGACGTGGCCTGTAAAGAGTCCAATGATTTGTGACCCGCCCTTTATGACCTCCATGTGGTATGACTTGGTGGTTATATCACTCTTCATCGCCTTGTTCTCAACATGCAGTCCGGCGGTGATGCCCCACAACTCATTCAGTGGCAGCTGGGCATCAAAGCCCACCATGAACGATGGTGTGAGACTGTAGCTGTCAATGCTACGGATGGTCGCGGGCAACGGGACGGGTGTTGTTCCGCCGATACTGTACCCAATACGCGCCCTGAGTTGCAGGCTGTCGAGTACGCCAGCCTTTGCAGTGCCTGCCATTACGAAGGCCAACACAGTCATTCCTATCGCAATTATAATCGTCTTTTTCATCTTACCTCTTACTTCTTATCTCTTACCTCTTACCTCTTACTTCTTACTTTTTATACGACACTTGCACCTCGTCGACATAGAGCGTACTACCGACGGCTCCCTCGAACTCGGCACCGTACTTGCTTGACGAGAATACAATTGCCAGGTTGAAATCCTTGTTGGCCACCATTTCCTCTGGAACATCCCTACCCTCAAAGAACATCTCAAAGTATGTCCACTGGTCGGTAGGCGGGAAAGATGGTAAACGGGCAACCTTGTACACCTGAGGATTGTCCTCTATTCTGTCGAGGTCAAGTACGTCGTCAGCATAGAGGAAGTATTGCTTGCCGTCAGGGTCGGTATTACGATAGAACACGCCGTAGATGTAAGGTTCGTCAACACGGTCTTTAACGACCTCACTCTTACTGTTGATGAATTCCTTGCCTGGCTGGAACTTGTAATATCCAGTCATGCGTACCGGTTCACGATCCCACATCACACCAAACTCTGTGGCCTTCAACGTATTCAACAAGGTATACTCCACGATAAACCTACCTGTGTAGAGGTTGCCGGAAGCGATGGGTTTGCTCATGCTCTTGCCAAGTTCTCCTGTGGACATCGTTTCCAGACGGGCGCAATAGCCCTCATATCCATTTTCAAGCCTATAGGCAGGGAACTGTTCGGGGCCAGCGCCGGAAAAGAGTGTCAGCGCGTAACCGGGATTGCCCGACGCCCAGATATTCAGTTTCTCCCCATTCTGGTCAAACTCGAAAAAGTGATGATAACTCTTCTTTGAAAGCAGGCCTGTCTCTACCACGTCAACATTCTCGAACGAGAACTTGCTCGTAGGCAATATGGGTTCGGTGAACGCCACGTTGTATGTACGCTTCCACTGTCCGTCCTCCGAGGTGACGGTATAGGCCACTGAGCCTTTCGAGAAGTCCTGCGGCGAGCCGCTTGCAGGTTCTATGGTAGCACCATCGGTAATCTTGAAATTCACTGGAATCTGTTTCGGCAGCATGGCCATTGAGCGCACGACAAAGGTGATGGTGGTCTCCGTCGAGCTGATGTGCTCCTTGCGCATCTCAGCCTGCTGGTAGAAGTTCTTCTCCAATTCGGGGCCTTCCACCCATGCACTCTCGATGTCGCACTCATTGTTCTGCGCCTCATCCTTGATGCATGAAACCATGCAGCAACACAGGGCAAAGGCAATCATTGTCTTGTTCATCATTAAGTCTACTTTGTTCTTTTGCCTGCAAAATTAGTATAAAAAGAGCAAAATACAAAGAATAAAACGGTTTTTTTTCTTTTATTTGCATACTTCGATTTTATTGCGTATATTTGCAAGCGAAACGAAAAAAGAGATGCCCTATGAAGAACTTAATGACTAGGCGGAGCATTCGCCGATATAGTGAGAAAGAGGTGAGCGCAGAGCTCTTGAACCGCCTCATGACGGAGGCCGGCAGGACACAGACGATGGGTAACCTGCAGTTGTATAGCGTGGTGGTGACACGTTCGGCGGAGATGAAGGCGAAGCTGGCTCCGGCACACTTCAACCAGCCGATGGTGACACAGGCACCAGTGGTGCTGACTATTTGTGCAGACTTCAACCGCACGTCGACGTGGGCGCGGTGCAGGAACGCAGAGCCGGGGTACGACAATTTCCTCAGCTTCATCAATGCGGCAACAGATGCGCTGTTGTACACACAGACGCTGTGTAACCTGATGGATGAAGAAGGACTAGGCTATTGCTATCTGGGGACAACTGTGTATCAGCCACAGGCTATCATCGACCTGCTGGAATTGCCGAAGCTGACATTCCCCGTAGCGACGCTGACGGTAGGATGGCCCGACGAAGAGCCGCCCATGAGCGACCGTCTGCCACTAGAGAGTTTTGTGCACGAAGAAACCTACAATGACTATCTGGCAATGGACATCGACAAATACTATGAGGCAAAGGAACACCGTCCTGAGAACGTGGAGTTTGTACGCATCAACCATAAAGAGACCCTCGCACAAGTCTTCACCGACATCCGCTATACGCGAAAGGATAATGAAGCCATGAGCGAGGGGCTCATCTATGCACTCAAACGCCAAGGTTTCCTGCCTTGGACCGTCAGAGGATTTTAATCAAGTTCGATGGGCTTGTACTTAGGTACAAGGGCCTTCATGATGCACCAACCGATGAGGTAGGCTACGGCACAGATGCAGAACACGACCATGTAGGCTGCGGGCTTGCCCTCGAAGCCAAAGAACTGGAAGTTGGCACCCTGAGCAGCTGCCCAGTCGAAGAACTTTCCAGAGCCAAGGTTGATGGACATCGAACCAATACCGCCGGCCATTGTTCCCAGACCAACAATCGTACCAATAGTTGACTTGGGGAACATATCGCCAATGGTTGAGAACAGGTTGGCACTCCAAGCCTGATGACCAGCGCCCAGCAAACCAATCAGGATAGCAGGCCACCAAGCGCTATAGGCTCCCATAGGCTGAGCAAAGAGACCCAGTACGGGGAAGCAGGCGAAGATGAACATGGCGCGCATACGACCCAGATAGGGATTCATGCCCTTCTTGTCGACGAAATAGGTGGGCAGATAACCGCCACCGATTGAGAGGATGGTCACAATGGCATAGAGCGTGAAGATAAGCGCTATACCCATTGCCGAGTCGGAGGTGTAGCCATACTGGTCGGAGAAATAGGCTGGAGCCCAGAACAGGAAGAACCACCACACGCCATCGGTCATGAACTTACCCACGAGGAACGACCACGTCTGCTTGTAAGTGAAGCACTGGAAGAACGGAATGGTCTTCTCCTCCTTCATATTCTCACGATCCTGAGCTTCAGCAAGGTCGTTGTCCTGCTCGATGTAGTTGAGCTCAGCCTGATTGACGCGTGGATTCTTGGCTGGTTTGTCGTAGAGCCAAGCCCACAAGCCCATCCAAATGAAGCCCAGTGCACCAATGATGATGAACGCCATTTCCCAACCCCAGGCACGCGCCAGCAGGGGAATGGTGGCAGGAGCAGCAAGGGCACCTACAGAAGCTCCACTATTGAAGATAGAGGTGGAGAACGCACGGTCCTTTTTCGGGAAGTATTCTGCCGTAGCCTTAATGGCAGCGGGGAAGTTACCTGCCTCACCAACAGCCAGAATCAGACGACACGAGAGGAACAGCCATACGGAGATGGTGGCAATGGCCACAGCAGCATCACCGGTCAACTGTCCGAGCTGAGCAACAGAGTCGTAACCCTCGAAAGTCATTGCCACCCAGCCACAGCCAGCATGGAGCACGGCACCCAGCGACCATACGAAGATGGCGATGAGGTAACCTTTCTTGGTGCCCATCCAGTCGATGAACTTACCAGCGAAAAGGTTGGCAATGGCATAGAACAGCGAGAACATACCGGTAATCGTACCGTAGTCGCCATCCGTCCAATGGAATTCAGGAGCAATGAAGTCCTTCCACGTCAGCGAAAGAACCTGACGGTCCATATAATTGATCGTGGTTGCCAAGAACAGCAGCGCACAAATGACCCAACGGAAGTTGGACATCTTGGTAGTTTGAATCGGAGTCATATAACTTTAATTTAATCTAAGTTTCTATTTCTTTATAATCATTTGATGTCGATTACGGGGATGTTGTCCTTGTCGTTATAATAGAGGTTCTCGCCAGCCATACCCCAGATGAAGGTATAGTAGTAAGTGCCGGCAGCGGCGTGCATACTCCACTCAGGCGACATGATGGCCTGCTCGTTATGCAGCCATACCACGCGGCTTTCCTGAGGTTCACCCATGATATGGGCAATGGTTTGCTCCTGAGGCAGATTGAAATAATAGTAAGCCTCAATACGACGACCGTGGGTGTGAGGAGGCATCGTGTTCCAGGCAGCACCTGGATTCAGCTGTGTCAGACCGAGCTGCAACTGGCAGGGACCCTCTTCCAGTACGTCGTTGACGATGAGCTTATAGACAGTGCGGTTGTTACACTCCTCCAGCGAACCTACAGGTCCCCAGACAGCAGCCTTCAAAGAGCCCTTACGACCATCGAGCGTCACCCACTGGGTCTTATAGTGCTGATGGGCAGTAGCCGAATTCAGATAGAACTTAGCCGGCTTCGTAGCATCCTTCGAGCGGAAGAGCACCTCCTTGTTCACGTCCTTGTCCTTGGCAATATGGCCGCGACCGATGTAGAGAGCCTCCTTCGGTGAGAGGGCATATTCCTTGCCGTCAACAATGACCCAACCGTCGCCCTCGCCGCAGTTCACCACACCGAGCTCACGATTGTAAAGGAAATACTTCTCCTTGATGTTGGGGTCTACGTCGAGGCCCAGCTCAAGGAAATTCTCGAGTTTCAAGGTTTTGTTTACAGGCATGGCACCGCCGAAGATAAAGCGGTCGTAATGCGAGTAAGTCAGATTAATCTCGTCAGCCACCATCACTTTCTCCATCACGAAACGCTCACGCAGGGTCTTCGTGTCGTAGTGCTTCACATCCTCCGGATGACAAGCCGTCTGGAAACTCACCTTCTGCTGGCCGAAGCCACTCGTTAAGCTACTCATAAGCATTAAACAAATAATCGTTCTTTTCATATATACTTAAATTTTAATTAATTCTCCTGCGCATTTGCTTTCTTTTCGTCAGCGACAATCTGGCGACGATTAAAGTACATCATTACCAGGGTGATTAATGTCAGCACACCCATGCCAACCCATTGGAGGTTGTTGACGCACTTGTAGATGACCCAACCGAAGAGCGAGCTGGCGAAGTCGAGCGCACCAGCCTGGAAGCCTTCAGGAATCTTCGCTGCAGGGTCATTTGTCTGGGCGAACACCGTCTGGGCAGCCTGCGTAAAGGCCGGAGCCATATCGGTGACAAACCACAAACCAATGCCGACGGCCACGATACCGACAATCAGCGTCTTCACCACATTACCTTTCGTATAGGGCAACACCATCACAAACACATAGAACATACCTGCCAGCGAAGCCAGCGGCAGGAACTCGTTGCCAGGCAGTGCCACAGCCATCAGCAGGGCCAGGGGAATCAGAATCAGCGAGGCTACGAGGGTCGTCGGATGACCAATGACCAGTGCCGGTGACATACCGATGTACACCTTCTTGCCTGCCCACTTCTTCTGCACCACCTCCTGCGTCTTCTCTGCAATGGGTTTCAGACCGTCGATAAAGAGTTTCGTGATACGGGGAATGAGTTCCATCACGGCACCCATCGTCACACCCAGGAAGAGCACCTTTTTGATATCCAACTGCGCCACAGCACCTATCAAGGCACCGACAATGACACCCAGCACAATGGGTTCACCCAACACGCCGAACTTCTTCTTCAGGCCCTCAGCATCGATGTCGAGCTTCGAGAAACCGGGAATCTTGTCGAGCAGCCAGTTGATGCCGATGGCAAAAGCCGTAAAGCTCTGGCAGAACGGCTGGGGAATGGAAATGCCTTCCATATCGTCGTAATAGCCCTGGAACTTCGAGGCAGTCAGGTCGGCCATCACCAACGTGTTGATATAGCACACGATAGCGGCGAAATAGCCCCATGCCAACGACTGGTCCATGACGAAATAAGCCACTGCGCCGATGAAGGCGAAGTGCCAGTAGTTCCACAAGTCGATATTCACCGTGCGCGTACATTTTGTAATAAGCATCAGGAAGTTCACGCCCAGGCAGATGGGGATAATCAGCGCTCCTACTGCGGTGTTGTAGGCCACAGCGGCAGCTGCGGGCCAACCCATGTCGAACACGCCGAGCTGGAGGTCGTAGAGCCGTGAGATTTCCGACAGCGGATTACCAAAATTGTTGGTCAGCAGGGCGGTCACGATACCCAGTCCGACGAAACCGACGCCTACATAGAGTCCAGACTTGAGCGACTTGCCGAACTTCATGCCGATACACAATCCAATGATGGTAAACAGGATTGGCATCATGACGGAAGCGCCCAGACTGATAATGTAACTAAATACTTGTTCCATTGCTTCAATTACCGATAATTTGTTGTTTGTTTTAGTCTATCGACTGCAAAATTACAAAAAAAATGGTGAAACGCAATACATTTCACCACTTTTTCTTACTAAATCGTTAACGTAAACGTCGTTTTTTCCTATTTATTGAGTACCACACGGCCGTTGCGAATGACCAAACCACGGTATTGCCGGTCGACACGCTGACCGTTCAGATTGTAGAAATCATCACTTCCTTCATCCGTCTTACAACGTACTTCTTTGATACCCGTCGGAGCTTCGACCTCGACAGGCGACGCCATCAGATAGAGTTCGTCGATGACCTCGCCGTTTAGCACATCTGTGCCGAAGATGCTTGTCACGTCGTAATACTTGCCAGCAGTATTGCTTGGAACTTTTGCCGTCTTGATGGCATACTTGTTCCAAATGCGCAACTGCATGTCTCCACTGACAGCATAGTTGTATTTGTCTTCCTTCTCTATCTGCACAGCCTTGACGACAATATAGTCTGAATAGTCCTTCGCCGTCAGGTCTTCCATTTGCACCTCACGAGGTTCCAAATCCTCACCCTCGGTCAGCGTGACGTTGACAAGGTCGGTCTTGCCCTCAATACCCACGACCTGCCTCATTCTGTTCTCCTCACCCACTTGGGCAATGATATAACCATTGAGCACATCGTTCTTCTTCAGTTCAAGACCCGTGTCCTTGAACATGATGCTGCCCTTGGCGTCACGGACGTAAGCCGTTTTACCGTCATTGGACACAAAGTGTACATGGGTATCATCCAGTTGCAGCACAACCTCTGTGCCGACTTCCAGCTGGAAGAGGTCGTCAACACTTACCACCTCTACTTTCTCGACGGTCAGCTGACAGGTAGCCTCCAGCCCGGTGTTACTCACGACTGTGATGTTACACGTTCCTTTTGCCACGCCAGTGACACAGCCATCTTCGTCGACAGTGGCTATGTTCTCGTTGTCCGAGCTCCACGTGAGGGTGTAGTGGGCGTATTCCGGAACGGCAATGGCCTTGAGAAGACACTTCAGTCCGACTGCTACGGTATCCTTCTCCGTCAGATGGAGTTCTCTCAGGACGAATGTATTTTCAGTGCTAAACGTGATGATGCCGCCATCTTCGGCAATGTCATACAGTCCCCACTCCGTCTCCTTGCCACTCCAGCTCTTCAGGTTAGCTGGCGAAGTGGTATTGTTCAGCTTACTGACCTTCTTTGAGCCGGGGAATACGTCAGCTGCGGTATATGCACGACCCTTTCCATTAGCCCAAACGACCTCATACAGGTTGTGTTCGGGATTGACATTCAGGTTGTTACGACCGTTCCACATGTGTTTACCGGGCTTCTCCACACGGTGAACAAGCATACCACTGCCTGGCAGGAACTTATCCCACTTGAAAGCTGTCTTCTGGCGATTCTCGAACAGGAAGAATTCGTCGTTGACGGCCGAATTGATGCGATAGCCCTGGAAACTGGTGGCAAGGGGCTCCAACGTAAAGGTGCCCTCTGCGTTGATGATCTCAGGAACGTCGCAGAATCCTACGGAATAGCGTTCAAAGAGCGAATAGCCCGCAGGTGTGTTTGAATCGTCCAAATAGGCTCCACTCGCCATCAACGACCAGTCACCGGGATGCGCACTCATGCCCCCACTACCCTCATAGTCAGTATCGTAGAAGTCAGGCAGTCCCAACACGTGGCTGAACTCATGACAGATGGTGCCAATACCGTCAATCTTGATGGTCTGAGGGTATGACGTATACCCCTGAAGCTCCACCGAGCTGGCATAGTCGCGAAAATAGACACCGTCCTTCTTGACCCAGTTCTTGGTCTTCGGATCAATGATGTAAAAGCGGTGGGGCCACCAGAGGTTTTCATCGTTGTCGCCATAGTTGGCACCATTACCCGCAAAGATGAAGTAGACGAGGTCCACATACCCGTCACCGTCGCCGTCGTATTCATGGAACTTGACGCTGTCTACCTCGGCAGAATCGAGAGCGGCAATCAGGATTTCAGCAGTCTTTTCCTCATTATCGATATTGCAGTCATATTGGCTGTATTCCAACTGATAGGGACCAACGACATCGAAATGAGGCTGGAACTTTCCGCCTGAGTTATCGCTGAAATAGTCGCGCACGCTACCCGGCAGCTTCTTGCCATCATAGCCCGTATAGTCTTCCTTGTTGACCATATCGTTGATGATTTCCTGATAGTCGGGACGCGAGAAATCCTTGTCCTTGAAGGTAGCAAGCACTATCAGTCCCCTGAAATTCTCATAATCTGTGGCACGGTTGCCCTGGGCGCGACGACTGGCAAGCGTCTCCTGCTGGCGTTGCTGAATCTGCTGGCGCATCTCAGCCATACGCTCGGACATCTCGGGAGTCTGATACTTCTTCACCGTCGCCAGATAGGCCTGCTCGGTTTCCGAGCGCTCTGCCTCGTCGTGAGCAACATGGGCCGTAGCCTTCAGCTCGCCGTTCTTCTTCTCGGCATACACGTAGTAGCCCTTGCCATTCTTCACGACCGAATAGCCATCGGCAGTAGTCTGGAAATGGCGCCACTCGTCACCCACGAGTCTCAGGGTCACAAAAGTGCCGTCGGGCTGTTTTACCTTCACTGTTCCCGGATGTGCCGGAATGGCACGTATGCTGACTGCACAGAGCAGCATCATGGCTATCATCAACTGTCTTAACTTCATAACTCCCTTCATTATTTAACAAAGTATTTACGGCCGTTCTGAATCATCAGCCCCTTGTAGCCCGTTCCGACACGCTGGCCGTTGAGATTGTAGACTGCACCGTCTCTCACATCTTCCTTCCGACCTGTTACCTCTTCAATGCCTGTCGGCAGTTCGTTGTCATAGAACGTGGCCTCAATATTGTCAAGATAGCAGACGGCATTGGTCTTGCTCGACAACATATTGAGCTGAATCTTGCTGTTTTCGGGGATGTACAAATAAGTGAAACTGGCCTCCGTGTTCTTCTTCACGTCTACCTGTCCCTTGTCTTCAGTGGTCTTGAATGCCGTAAAGGCTCCACCGTCGGTGCTCACTTTCAAGGAGAACTTGATAGCCTCACCGCCATTCTGCACCTTGAAGCGCAACGAGCGGATGCCCTTCCCGAATACCGACGACGTCAGCGTCCCTGAGCGCAGCAGTTTGGCAACCTTACCGCCATCCTTCTCCTCGATGGCTGCTTTCGACAAATCCCATTTACAATAGACGCCCTCGACACCTTGTGCGCCGTCTTCCGAAAGCGGCGACGACTCGAAATCCTCCACATACGGCGTATACAGGTCCTTGCCTGCCATGAAGCTGATCAAGCCGTCATTCTCGGTAATGTCGTACAAGTCCATGACCGCAGGTTTGCCATACCATGACACCAGTGCCGGCTCGGTCGTGCTCGTCAGGTCGATATACTTGCCGTTCTGCGGCGCATTGCAAGTCATCACGAACAGGTTGTGACTGGCATCGTTGTTCACCTCATTTTGTCTCCACTTATTGACATTGCTGGTCTCTGCACGCCACACCAGCAGGCCGTGACCAGGCAGGAAACGGTCCCAGCCCGTCTTCTGGCGGTTCTCCAGATAGAACTCGTCGTCCTTGGTTCCCGTCTTCAGCAGGAATGCCTGATTCGACGTGTTGAACGACTCCAGGTTGTATGTTCCCGCCTCCGTCAGTTCCGTGGGTTCGCAGAATCCCAGTACGTGGCGCTCGAAAGCATTATAGCCAACGGGGGTCAGACCATAGTTCTGGTCTGTACCAGCAGCCATCACGTCCCAATATCCGGGGTCGTTACTCATGCCGTTTTCGTCGTAGTCGGCATCATAGTGGTCGGCCAGTCCCAACACGTGGCTGAACTCATGGCACATCGTGCCTATTCCGTCAAGATACTGGTGTTGCGCTTTCTGCTGCTCAAAGTCCAGCAGCTCCGTGCCACAGGCATAGCGACCCATTTTCTTGCCATCATACGTCGACAGGCCGGTCCAATAGGTAGGATAGCTCGACATATCCTCGGCGTGAGGCCAAATATAGCCCGCGTCGTTGCCTGAAATATTACTGGAATAACCCGCAAAGATGATATAGATCATGTCTATATTGCCGTCGCTGTTCACGTCGTATTGACTGAAATCCACCAACGGGTCGGCTTCCGACATGACTTTCTTAAGGATATTGAAAATGCGCTCTGTCCATTTCTCGTCAACGACACCGCTCCCGTCCTTCGGATGGGGATATTTGCACGACAGGTCGATGGTCACGGGACCTACCACGTCGAACGTCGGGTCAAACACACCCAGCGAATTGTCACGGAAATAGTCGCGGGCGCTGCCTTCCACGTTGACAGGATAGTACTGCTTGGAGTCGTCGCGGTAGTTTTTCTCGCTGGTCAGCTTCTGGTAGAACTCCTTCGCACCTTCGCCGAGCTTGAATTCGCAGTCGTTCCAGTTCACCAGCACCACCAGACCCTTGAACTTCTCGTAATTGATGCGCGGCCAGATGCTGGTAGCCGAGCGACGTCCCTGCTGGTCGTTATACAGGGGACTCACCATCTGTGCTGCGTGTTCCTTCATCTGCTTGGCAGCGTCGCTCATCCGAGGCGCCATCATCTTCGGCTGAACGCTCAAGAAAGCCTGCTCCTCGGCACTGCGCTGGTCAGCATTGCGAGCCACCATGTCCGTAGCCTGCAGTTTGCCGTCGTCCGTCTTCCGGGCATAACGCCAGAATCCGTCCTCGCCCTTCACGACGGTATATCCGTCCGCCGTTGTCGTAAAACTACGGTATTCGTCACCATGCATACACAGCGTCACCACCGTTCCGTCCGGCTGCTTCACGTCGACAGCCTTCCTCACTGCCGGTCTTGCCAACAGCGTTGCGGTACCCATCAGCACCGCCATCAATATCATACAAAATCTCTTCATCATTCTTTCTTTGTTATCGTTTCTATTTTTCTTTCTACCTTTTTCGTTGCCTTCCAGACGACTACCAGTCCAATGACAGCCACCAAGAGCAATACGATGCCCATCTTCAACATCGGCTTCCACACAAATAGCCTCTCACCTCAGGGTTCAGGCTCGTCTTGCTCTGCAAGGCGGCAATCACGGCCTCCGGCGAGTCCAGATGCTTCTCCACCTCGTCAAACTCGTTCATGGCGTTCATCTCCATGCCCCGGATGGTCTTGGCGATCTTCTCCGAGGCAATATTCATCATGCCCACATAGCGCATATGATTTTCTGCCGTTACAGACTGATAACAGGCCCAAAGGGCAATGGCAGAGAAGATGACGAACACTGCCAGCACCCTCAGCAGCACATACTTCTTGAATCGTTTTATCGTCGTTTCCAACGTCTTTTCCATTGTTTATCTTCTTAGTTGCGTTACAAATCAGTTAGAAGCCCTCTATATGCTTGAACTTCTTCCAGCCCTTGTCCTTCTTGTAAAGCTCCTCACTTCCGGAAGGCACGCGCAGGACGGTTGATTTGGTGTTGGCGAGATTCTCTGTCTTCGGGGGAGTTGGCCAGAAGACGGTCACCGCCTTCAGGTTCTTGCAGCCGTAGAGCATCTTATGACCGATGGTCGTTACCGACTGCGGGAACTCAAACAATTCGAGTGACTTGCAGTCCCTGAAGCACTCGTCGCCAAAGGTCACGATGGGTGACAACGTGACTTTCTTCAGGCTCTTGCATTCATTGAAGGCTTCCTCTCCCACGTTCTGCACAGTCTGCGGAAAGTCGACTGACTCCAAACCCTCACAATCCTTGAAGGCAGCTTTGTCGATGCTCTTCAGGGTCTTCGGCAGTTCGATGGTGACCAGCGACTTGCAGCCCTCAAACATACACGTCGGGATTTTCTCAAGCATGGGCAGCTTGACCTGGCTCAGGTGTTCGCAATGGTAGAACACCGCTTCGCCCAGTTCCTTGACGCTGGGGAGGGTAATGCTTTGCAAGCCGGTCTCCTGGAAGGCTGACCTGCCAACAGTCTGCAGCGTCGCAGGCAGGTCTATCTTGGTCAGGTTCGAGCAGTTGACGAAGGCACCTTCACCAATCTTGGTCAGCGTTTTGGAACACTGCACCTCGCTAATCCTGTCACAGGCCGAGAAGGCATAGTTTCCGATGGCCGTGATGCCTTCGGGAATCTTGTACGTGCCAGCCGTCATGACTGGAACGCGGACAATGACCGTCTTCTGCTTGTTGACCAGGACATCGCCTATCTTGCTATAATATCTGTTTTGCGGTGACACGCTGATATCCTTCAGGTTCCTGCAGCCCTCGAAAGCACGTGCGTCGATGTCCTGCATGCCGTCGGGAATGTCGATAAACTCGATGGTTGTGCCGCTGAAGGCCTCCGCACCGATGTGCTTCACATTCGCAGGGATATGGATTTTTGAGATGCCTGTATTCCTGAAGGCTGTGTTGCCGATATTCTCCAGCGCGTCGGGCAGTATGACGCGCTGAAGCTTCTTGCAATCCTCAAAACAACCGTTTTCGATAGTTTTCAGCGACTTCGAGAAGTCCACGTCCACCAGTGAACTACAGCCTCTGAAGGCAAGGGAACCCAGGTCATTCACGCTCGAGGGCATCTGTACCTCACTGAGATTCTGACAGTCCCTGAATGCTTCATTACCCACTCTTTCGGTATTCCACGGTAAACTAATGGTACGCAACAGCGAGCAGCCACTCATGAAACGGTCGGGGATATGGGAACCGGGGCTTCTTCCCAGAAGACCACGAAGGGGTATGTAGGCTTCCGACAGGTCAAGGTCGAAGAATGGATCGAGCCGATTCCCCGAAGTGTCTCTCACCGAAGACCTGCCGGCGAGTGACCTCAGAAAGCTCAGGTCGTCGTTCGACAATTCGCCCTTCACCTTCATTCGTCTGATGGCCTGCACCATCTTCTCAGGAATCTTTGACTTCAGTTCCCCCGGGTGGCTTACAACGACGTATACGCCATCGGGCATTTTGATATCCAGTCCATTTGTCTGGGCATCAATGTTAAGAGACAGTAACATCAGTACTGCCAATGCTAAGGCTTTTTTCGATTTGATTAACAAGTAATTCATATTCCAAATAATTATTGATTTTGATTTCACGCTGCAAAATTAATAAAAAATGAAATAAGGAAAGAATGAAAGATGCATTTTTTTCCATTTCCAACCTTTTTTTTCGTTTTTTCACTGGCACTTTCATTGCAATACCTTCATCAGCCTCACCTTACGCCTGTTGGCGAACGGTCGCACGGCAAAGTGAATCCAGAGACATCTCCAACCACCCGCAAAGTCGCTTCAAATTCTCAATATGTACGTGCGAAGGGATATTTTTATCTGCGGTCTTCACACTCGTTTTGGTCATCTCCCCGAGCGTAAAATGCTCGGAGAGATGGATGTTTTTGTTGATTTCTACGTTGTTCATACTACTATTTCCTTAAAGATTTTCTTATATTTCCCCTGCTTGATGCGTTCTATGAATCCATGAGTGAGCCAACGCGTACACTGCTTGTTGGCAGCAGCCTGCTCAATATCAAGGATTATCA
>JAFSNG010000055.1 GCA_017447515.1 Prevotella sp.
CGGACGCGAGTCAGCAGCACAGCGACTTGGCGTTAAGATTTTCGGCGGTCAGAAAGTTGTTGCTGGTAACATCATCGTTCGCCAGCGTGGTTCTAAGCACAACGCAGGCAACAACGTAGCTATGGGTAAAGACGATACTCTGTATGCACTCGTTGACGGAACAGTTCAGTTCCACAAGGGCAAGCGCGACAAGAGTGTTGTATCAGTAATTCCTGAAGCATAAGGCCGAAGAGAACAAACAACAATAATTTATTCCAAACAAACAATAAAGGGGACCTTCGGGTTCCCTTTTCATTTTGATAAAAAGAAGATTGGTTGTCTCACGACAACCAATCCACAAATTAACCTTAATAATCTAATACCATGAAAAACACACATGCAAATATACGCATAATTCTGTTTCCATACAAGAATTATCGCATAAAAGTTTTATTATTTAATCTCCTTTAACATATTTACCCGTCCATTTAAGGATTGTTGACGGTTTTGAGATTGCTTTTTGCTCTTCATTAGCCGGTGCATTTAATCGACATTCGTACTGAAGGGTCAATGTCGGGTCGTCATCACCGATTGTTGCAACCACCATTTCGTCGGGTAGTAACAAATAGTCGGTCATGGGCAAAGGCTTCCACGAAAGTGAAAAGAAACGAATGGTGCTCTCGCGGATATCTGTTCCGTAAGTGGTGACAACACAAACGATCTGCCGGGCACTGTCAACGGGAGTTTCGACATCCAAGAGGCGCATTGCCAAATCCGACGACTCGTTCAAACGAATAGAGACATAGTTGTCGGTCAATTTATTCATCTGACTCTTGCCGCCTAAAGTGTTGGTAACGATAGCCTCCATATTGGTGTCCACGAAATCGATCATGTCCAAACGGTTGTTTTCCGACAGATATGGAACCAGCGAGTCGGGCATCGTTTTCAGCATGTCACGCATTGTTGTCTGGGCATAAGCATCCAGACACAAAAAGGCAAGAAAAAGAAATATTATCTTTCGCATCATCATAGTTACGTTTTACTGAGTTGCATCATCATTACTGCCGACAGGCCTGCCGTCTCAGTCCGTAACCGGCTCTCTCCCAAATGCACGGACTGATAGCCATTGGCAACGGCAAGACGGACCTCGTCAATCGAGAAATCTCCCTCAGGACCAATTAAGACTGTAGCGTCGTCCGCCGGAGCTGACTTACGCAACTCGTCGAAAAGATAGGTACGGGGAATCTCCTCATAACAATGGGCAATATACTTACGTCCTTCACGGGGCTGACTGATAAACTCCTGGAAACTGACGATGTCGTTCAATTGCGTCTTCCATGCCTTATGGCTTTGCTTCATGGCAGCAATGACAATCTTTTCCAAACGGGGGAGCTTGACTACACGACGCTCGGAGAACTGACAATTCATGAAAGATATTTCGTCAATGCCAATTTCAACAGCCTTCTCCAGCATCCATTCCATGCGGTCCATCAGCTTTGTCGGAGCAATAGCCAAATGAATGTTGCCGTTCCACTGACGCTGCTGAGGGAAGGTTTCCTTGATTTCATACAGACAACGCTTGGTATGAGCCAGGGTAACCTCGGCACGATAGTAATTGCCCACGCCGTCCATCAGCATCATCTCATCACCAGACTGTAGCCGAAGCACACGCAAGGCATGCATCGCTTCGTCAACAGGCAGTTCGTTGTTCGTTGTTGCTTCTGGGGCGTAAAAGAATCTGACTTCTTTCATATTGATGATTGAGACGAGGGAACCATCTCACATACTTTTAATGTTTGATCTCTGTAATGGGTTTCTGTTCCGGCTTGAACACCAATGCGAAGGTGATACCAATCACAAGGGCAAAAGCGGCGAAGATAAACCAACACGTCTGCCACTCACCAACAAGGAAACTCTGCTTCTCACCATTAACGACAAAGTCCTGCCAAGTGCAGAAAGTATTGACGACCTCACCTGCCGCCAATGTTCCGATAGTTGCACCAAGGCCATTGGTCATCATCATAAACAGTCCCTGAGCTGATGCCTTAATCTTAGGATCGCATTCCTGGTCGACGAAGATACCGCCAGAAACATTGAAGAAATCGAATGCTACACCATAGACGATACACGACAGGATGAAGAAGATGACTCCAGGCATAGCAGGATTTCCGATGCCGAAGAAGCCAAAGCGGAATACCCACGCGAAGAGCGACATCAGCATCACGATCTTAATGCCGAAACGCTTCAAGAAGAACGGAATCAAGAGAATACAGCATGCCTCGCTTATCTGGGAAATAGAGGTAAGCAGTGTGGCATTGTTGGCAGCAAAAGAGTCGACATACTCAGGAATACCCTTGAAACTCGTCAAGAAGGGGCCTGCGAAGCCATTGGTCACCTGCAGACACATGCCGAGCAATGCTGAGAATATGAAGAACAATGCCATCTGACGGCGCTTGAAGAGTTTGAAGGCATTCAGTCCGAGACTCTCGACGAGCGACACCTGACCCTCTTTCTTCGTCAGTTTGCACTGAGGCAATGTAAAGCAATACACAAAGAGCACAACGCTCAGAATACCTGATACGAAGAACTGCATATAGGTATATTGGAACTTATGGGCATTTTCTGCCAAAGTGAATCCGAATCCGCTGTCGTCGACGAAAGCACAGTTGACAAACCACATGGTAGCAATGAAGCCAACGGTTCCCAGCACACGGATGGGCGGGAAGTCACGAACGGTGTCCAGTCGTTCATTCTTCAGAATAGTGAATGCCACCGTGTTGGTCAGGGCGATAGTAGGCATATAGAAAGCACAACTCAGCGTATAGAGTGCGATGAAGAGCGACTTGTCAGCCAGTTCATTTCCGAACCCAGCCTGCTCTCCCATCCACCAGCAACCTATCATAAAGGCTCCTGCTGCGAGATGGCAAAGTCCCAACAGACGCTGAGGCTGGATATATTTGTCGGCGACAATACCCATCAGCGTAGGCATGAAAATGCTCACAATACCCTGAATAGCATAGAACCATGAAATTTTGTCTCCTAATCCGGCAACTCCCAGATAGTTACCCATGCAAGTGAGATAGGCTCCCCAAACGGCGAACTCTAGAAAATTCATGACTGATAAACGTACTTTCGTATTCATAGTCTTATTGCGTTTTAAGTTAATATATTCCCTTTATAATATGCTCGAATGTTATTATCGGGGCAGTTTTTCAACACGATTTGGCCTTGCATCCATTCGGTGTTCGACAGCTCTTGCACCAAAGGGTATAGGTTGGTTACCACCCCGTCCGTTAATTCTACCACCTGCTGGGACAGACATTGGCCTTGGGGCGTTAACACCTCGTTGGAGGCTATCCGTCTGAATACTGTCTTTGCTTGTTTCATCCTTTATTTCCTTATTATGGAACCTGATGAGTTGTATCTGGCTGATGAACATCATCTTTCGAGTGGTCTCGTCGTTATTACCTCCGCCCAAATAGATAAAGCCATACATCTCCTTCAGTTTCTGTTTGTGATTGGCCGGCACGCGAATCTGCGATATTCCCGATACCGAAACATGGTTCGATGTCTGGATAATACTGTCACCCTCGTACTTCGTCACGATACATACCGTAGCTTCCTTCGTGCCAGACTGCCAGATGTATTCAGCCATAAACTGGAACATAAACGAGTCACCTTTATAAAAAGAGGTGTCGACCTTCACCGTGAAATCAAAACGGTTCATCGTCGGACGGGGAATCAGCAACAGGTCTGTCCTATCCTTCCAGATGCTTGCCGTATCGCCAGAAGCACTGTATTGCGAGTAACGACTAATGGAACCAATCGTAGTACCCAACATTTTTGCCTCGTCTGCCAGACGTTCGTTCACCTCAATATAAATAGGTTGCAACCGCTCAAGATGACCATAGTAATAAACCAACGATGAGTCAAATTCTGCCTGAGTGACACCGTATTTCTTTAACACTGCCTGAAAATACCTGGTGCGTTCATATTCATGATTCTCGCGCCCGTTTTCCATTGCCATAGCTTGAGCGATGCTATAATCATAGAGGATGTCCTCCATATCGCCAGGCTGGATAATCTCACTCGGAACGCTTGGCTTACAACCCACAAGCATTGCCAGAGCGGACACGACAAACAGAATATACAGGCTATGCTTCATTGGCTTCCGACTCTTGGTTCGATGATTCCTCGGTTTGCTTGAGCGATGATTCCTCGGTCTCGGTATTCAACGATTCCTTGGTCTCCTTTCTTAACGAAAGTTCGCTTATTTCCTTACGAAAGAACAGCAAGAGCAGCACCACTCCGACAGAGATGGCCGAATCGGCAAAGTTGAAGATGGGTGAGAAGAACACATAGGGTTCACCACCCACGAATGGCACCCAATCGGGCCACGTGGTGACGATGAGCGGGAAGTAGAACATATCTACCACCTTACCCATCAGGAAGGGTGCATAACCGGTGCCGAAAGGCACGAAGTAACTGGTGTAATAATCTGAGCTGGCGTTAAATATGAGTCCGTAGAACATCGAGTCGAAGATGTTTCCTGCAGCACCAGCCATAATCATCGAGAGGCAAATGATATAACCCCAACGGGCTTGTTTTTTCGCCTGAGTGGCAATATACCAGCCCAGCAAGGCGATGGCCACGATGCGGAAGATGCTCAATACTAACTTCGAGCCTATCTCCATGCCGTAGGCCATACCGTTGTTCTCGATGAACACGATCTTAAACCATGAGAAGATTTCTATCTGTTCGTGCAAAGTCATGTGGGTCTTGACCCAAATCTTGATGATTTGGTCAATGATAAGGATGGACAGCACAATCAGTGCTGCCACCCATCCCCGCTTGACTGTCTTCGAATTACTCATTTACTTCTTGCCAGCCATCTTCGACTCTACGCTCAGGGTTGCATGAGGCACAGCCTTCAGACGCTCCTTCGGAATCAGCTTACCAGTAATGCGGTCAATGCCGTAGGTCTTGTTTTCGATTCGCACCAGCGCAGCCTTCAAGCCCTGAATGAACTTCTGCTGACGCGACGCCATCTGAATCAACTCCTCTTTCGACTGCGTAGCACTACCCTCCTCCAATGCCTTGTAGGTGGGCGATGTATCGTCAACGTCGTTCGAGTCCTTGTTCATCAAGGCGTTCATCATCTGATCATAGTCACGCTTGGCCAAAGCCAGCTTTTCATTGATAATCTCACGGAACTCTTCTAATTCTTCGTCCGTGTAACGAGTTTTTTCTGCCATAATTATTAGATCTTTGTTATTTGAATATTCAGATTAAAATCGTCGAATTCCACTGCCTGACCATCGTTAGCCTCCAGCTTCAAGTCGTCGGCCAGCACCTGACGGGCAATATAGTCGCCAAAGGCCTCGACAGCCTTCGTAGATTCCTCGTTGGGTTCGATGCTCACGCGGATGTGGTCAGTGATTTCCAGTCCGCTCTTCTTACGCATGTTCTGGATGCGGTTCACCAACGTTCGGGCCATACCTTCGGCACGCAGCTCATCGGTCAAGGTGATATCGAGGGCGACTGTCAGGTTGCCGTCGTTGCCTACCAGCCAGCCTGGGATGTCCTCGCTGATGATTTCAACGTCTTCAGCCAGAATCTCATAGCTGCCCAGCTGCAGCTTGCCGTTAGTTTCCAGTTCAGCAATCTGCTCCTGCGTCATCTCAGCAACAGCAGCAGCTACGGCTTTCATATCCTTTCCGAACTTCTTACCCATTGTGCGGAAGTTACACTTCACCTTCTTCACCAGAATACCGGCACCTTCCACAAACTTCACCTCCTTGACGTTCACCTCCTGCAGGAAGATATTCTTCACTGTCTCGATAGCCTCGCGCTGAGCTTGGTCAACGGGGGGAATCATCAGCGTCTGCAGAGGCTGCTTCACGGCAATGCCTTCTTTCTTACGCAATGAGAGCACCACGGTCGTAATGCGCTGGGCAATGCTCATACGGCCTTCCAGTTCTCTGTCGATGGCAGAACTATCGACCACAGGGTATTTATCCAGATGAACGCTATCCAAAGCGCCACCAAGGTCCTTATACAGCTGGTCGGCAAAGAACGGAGCAAACGGCGCCAACAGCTTGGCAACGGTCATCAAGCACTCGTACAGGGTCTGATAGGCAGCCAACTTGTCGTTGTCCATCTCCTTGCCCCAGAAACGTTTCTTGTTCAGACGAACATACCAGTTAGAGAGGTCTTCATCGACAAAAGCATCGATGAGTCGTCCGGCACGTGTGGGGTCATAGCCGTCCATCTCCTGCTGAACACCCTGAACCAGCGAGTTCAGACAAGAGAGAATCCAACGGTCGAACTCAGGACGCTCGCTGACGGGAATGTATTGTTTCGACTGAATCGAAACACACTCGGGGTCGAAGCCGTCCACGTTGGCATACATCGCAAAGAGCGAATACGTATTATATAAGGTGCCAAAGAACTTACGGCTGATTTCAGCGACGCCCTCTGGGTCGAACTTCAGGTTGTCCCAAGGTTCGCTATTCGTCATCATATACAGGCGCACGGCATCAGAGCCATACTTGTCAATCATCTCAAACGGATTCACCACGTTACCCACATGCTTCGACATCTTGTTGCCCTTGGCATCGAGCACAAGACCCGAGGAGATAACGTTCTTGAAGGCTACGCTGTCGAAAATCATCGTAGCGATGGCGTGCAGGGTAAAGAACCATCCACGCGTTTGGTCAACACCCTCGTTGATGAAGTCGCAGGGGAAGGCGATGTTCTTATCGATGAGTTCGGCATTTTCGAAGGGATAGTGTACTTGTGCGTAAGGCATCGAACCGGAGTCGAACCACACGTCAATCAGGTCGGTCTCACGCTTCATAGGCTTGCCACTCTCGCTGACCAGTACAATATAATCAACGTAAGGACGATGCAGGTCAATCTTGTCGTAGTTCTCCTTGCTCATGTCGCCAGAAACGAAGCCCTGATCCTTCAGCAGATTGCTCTTCATGAAGCCAGCCTTGACAGCTTTCTCCATCTCATTATAGAGTTCCTCAACGCTACCGATGCAGATTTCCTCGCCGTCCTCTGAACGCCAGATAGGAAGCGGTGTTCCCCAGAAGCGCGAACGCGAGAGGTTCCAGTCGTTCAGGTTCTCCAGCCAGTTGCCGAAGCGTCCTGTACCTGTTGACTCGGGTTGCCAGTTGATGGTCTTGTTGAGCTCGCTCATGCGTTCCTTGCAGGCTGACGACTTGATAAACCACGAATCCAACGGATAGTACAATACGGGCTTGTCAGTACGCCAGCAATGAGGATAGTTGTGGACGTGCTTCTCAATCTTGAACACCTTGTTCTGAGCCTTCAGGTCCATGCAGATTGAGATGTCCAACGTCTCGTCCTTGTCGGTCAGCGTCTCGTCGTAAGCGTTCTTGACATAACGGCCTGCGAACTTGTTCCACTCGTCAACGTTCACATATTTCTTAACGAATTCTTCGTCGAGGTCTTCAATGACAAAATACTTTCCTTGCAGGTCCACAACCGGACGCTCCTGACCCTTCTTGTCAATCAGTACAATCGGACAGATACCAGCCTTCTTGGCTACGAAGGCATCGTCGGCACCGAAGTTCGGCGCGATATGTACAATACCGGCACCATCGTCAGTGGTTACATAGTCGCCAGGAATCACCTTAAAGGCATCGCCCATGGGTTTGATGGCGGGCATCAGCTGCTCATATTCCATACCAACGAGGTCGGTACCTTTGTAGCGGGCCACGATGCGATAGGGAATCAACTTCTCACCTTTCTTATATTCAGGCAGTTCGCCACCGTCGGTGATAGCGCCCTCAGCGGGCAAGTAGGCGTTCAAACGGGCCTCGGCCAGCACGATGGTGATAGGCTCGGCGGTATAGGGATTATAGGTCTGCACGGCCACGTAGTCAATCTTCGGACCCACGCAGAGTGCCGAGTTGGCGGCCAGCGTCCACGGTGTCGTGGTCCACGCCAGGAAGTACGGCGTACCCCACTGAGCCATTTCGGGCTTCGGATTCTTCATCTTAAATTGTGCGGTACACGTGGTATCCTTCACGTCGCGGTAGCATCCGGGCTGGTTCAGCTCGTGCGACGACAGTCCCGTTCCGGCGGCAGGCGAGTACGGCTGGATGGTGTAGCCCTTATACAGCAGCCCCTTCCGGTAAAACTGCTTCAGCAGCCACCACAGCGTCTCTATATATTTATTATCATAGGTAATATACGGATTGTCCAGGTCCACGAAGTAGCCCATCTTCTCCGTCAGGTCGCGCCACTCCTGCGTGTACATCATCACGTTCTCGCGGCACTTGCGGTTGTAGTCCTCCGTAGAGATATACTTCGACGACTCCTTGTTGTCGATGTCGGCCTTCGTGATGCCCAGTTCCTTCTCCACGCCCAGCTCAACGGGCAGTCCGTGCGTGTCCCAACCGGCCTTGCGCTTCACCTGGAAGCCCTTCATCGTCTTATAGCGGTTGAACGTGTCCTTGATAGAGCGCGCCAGCACGTGGTGGATGCCGGGGTGACCGTTGGCCGAGGGAGGACCCTCGTAGAATACGAATTGCGGACAACCCTCCCGCTCCGTCACGGAGCGCCAGAAGACGTTTTTCTCCTTCCACATCAGCAGCACGTCATTGTTCGTCTGCGTCAAATTCAAGCCGTTGTGTTCGGCAAATCTCTTGCTCATAAATATCGATATTTTGTATTTGGCTTGCAAAGGTAAGCATTTTTTTCCGAACCACCAAATATCGTACCTTCTAATTTCTCACACGGAGGGTGTTTTTCCCATACAAATGCATGAGAAAACAGTAGGAAACTATAGACGGACGCCGAAGAAGGCGCGCAGACGCCACTTGATATTGCGAACTTCGATGTTGTCTTTTTGCCCGACGTTAGTAAAGTTGAAGTGCATGGAGAGCCCATAGAACGTGGAGCGGGCATTGTGAACTACAGCACCGCGACCGGTGATGATAACCTGTGGAAAATGGTATTTGAGGGATACGTAATCGTCGCCAACAAGGGCTTCCGTCTTGCTATAGACAATGAATGTAGGCAGGGCGGAGATATGGAGCAGCCAGCCGCGGTGGGGCACATAGTTGTAAGCGTAGCCTCCTCCAATGCCGATATTGGTCATCTTGAGGCGTGTCTCATCTTCGTCTTTTTGTGTAGCACTCTGACTCTGAAGTGATGATGCCAGCAGGAAACTTCCGGCTGAGCGGCGCTGGATATAGCTCTGCGAAAGAGCTGCAGGATAGGAAAAACGTCGGCTGTTGAAACAGTAGTAGGCATTGACGTTGAGCGTCTTGACGATAAGCGCGTCTTCGGGAATATCGAAGCGTTCCATACCATCTGCTTCATACCAGCCTGTGAAGTTGCGTGCGTCCTGATAGACAAAGTCGAAGCCGAAGCGTCGTCCGTAAGTGTTGAAGCTCAGTTCGGTGTCGCGGTATTTGCCCCAGAGTTTGGCAGGATTGATGGATGCGCTAAGCGATATTCCGAGGTAGCTGGCACCCAGACTGAGTGTCATCTTATTGTCAGCCCTCATCATGGACTTGAAATGCAGGTCGTTGTCCAATCCCTCGGACTCAATCTGCGTGCCCGAAACATTAAACCGCGCCCTGAGCGTCCACTTCGTCGCAGGGCGCGTAACGTAAGTGGTGTCAATATTGCTTTTATAATAGTGTAAGGTCAGGATACTGTCAACACAATGGAAGAACGATTGCGCCCGCAGGGGCGCAATCGAAACCAGTATGTTTGCAAGAATGCAAAACAGTATTTTCTTCACCGAGTATCCTCTTTTCAATACTCAATTATCATTGCAACGCCACACTCTCAAAGAGAGAATTGTCAATTTACTTCGTGCCGCCGCCGAGGGCAACGTAGAGGGCAATGACACCCTTGGCACCGTTGTAGAGGTTCTCGGCCTCGTTGAGCTGTGCGGAGAGCAGCGACTCCTGTGCGGTAAGCACTTCGATGTAGCTGGCCTTACCGTTGTCCATCAGCTCGTGGGTGCCTATGTATGCCTCGTGGAGCACCTCTACCTGACGGTTGTAATAGCCGTGCTTCTCGATGGCAGCCTTGCAGTCGGCAATGGCTTCGTTCACGTCGTTACCGGCATCGACGACAGCCTGCACATACTTCTTCTTCAGGTTCTCCTCGGTCAGCTGGGCAGTCTTGTAGTTACCCCTGATCTGTCCGCGGGCAAAGATGGGCTGTGTGAGCGAGCCGACAACCTGCCACAGCAGTTTGCTGGGATTGACGAGTCCGCTATTGTTGCTCCACCCTACCTCACCATTCAGCGTGATGCTGGGGAAGAAGGCAGCGCGGGCGGCCTGAACGTTATAGAAGGCTTCCTCCATGTAGTAGTTGGCCAGACGGATGTCAGGGCGACGCTCCAGCATCTTAGCCGGCACACCGACATTCAAATAGTGTTCCTCGAACAAGCGTTGTCCTTCACTGGACGAGTGATACTCGGCTTCTGCTCCCCAATGGCTGCGCTCGATGTGCTGTGGCGTGATGCAGAGCAGGCTGCAAATCTCGTTCTCAGTAGCACGTATGGCGCGACGCATAGCCACAATCTGCAACTTCACGCTGAGCCACGACGATTCCTGCTGATCAACAGCCGTTGAATAGGCTTGTCCGTTGTCGTACAGGGCCTGCATCGTTTCCAATGAGGCTTTCCACAGACTGTCGGTCTCGATGAGGATGTCCAATTCTCGGTCAAGTAGCTGGAGATAGAAGTACTCCTGGGCAATGGTACTGACAAGGTTGGAACGAGTGGATTCCTCCGTCATCTGTGCCTGCAGCAATGCAGCCTTGGCAGCACGCTTCTTGTTGGTGATGGAACCGAACACGTCGATATCCCAAGACACATCCAACGGTATAGTATAGCTCTTCGTAGGCTTGGCGCCGTCGAAGCTGTACAGCGAACCCTGTGGCGAGAAGCTGATCGACGGCAGATAAGCCAACTTCTTGGTCGTCAGCGATATCTGGCTTTTCTCGATGTTGATACGGGCCGAATTCAGGTCGGTATTGTTAGCCAATGCCTGTTCAATGAGATTCTGTAACAGGGGGTCAGTGAAGAACTCGCGCCACGACAAATCGGCAATGGTAGCGTCACCGGTGGCTGAAGTGCCGAGCGTAGAAGAGCCGAACACGTCGGCGGGTTCCTGCACTGTCTTCTCGTACTTATTATATAGGCCGCAGCCCGTGAACAACATGCTCACGGCTGCAGCTGCGATAATATTCCTATAGTTCATACTTTCTTAACTCTAAATTCTTAACTCTTAACTTCTGTCACTTCTGCCACTTCTACGGTGCTGCCTTGGAACTTGTCGTGCAGTTTCTGGAAGATGATATAGAACGCCGGTACGACGAAAAGCAGCGAGATGGTACCAACGACCATACCTCCGATAACACAAAGGGCAAGGGCACGGTTACCATTGGCACCAGCACCACCCTCGATGGCGAGAGGTACCATACCCATCACCATACAGAACACAGTCATCAGAATTGGGCGGAGACGCTCCTGGCAGGCCACGAAGGCTGCTTCAACGATGCCCATGCCATGCTTACGGTGCTCGGAGGCCACCTCGGTAATCAGAATGGCGGTCTTCGCCAACAGACCGATCAGCATGACGACACCCGTCTGCACATAGACATTGTTCTCCATACCCGGCAAACCGACGGTAGAGCAAAGCCAGATGACGCAGAAGGCACCCATCAGACCGAACGGGATACTGAGCAGCACGGCCCAGGGTACGAACCATGAGTTATACAACGATCCCATAATCAGGTAGATGAGGACGATACAGATGCAGTAGATGAGCGTAGTGGTATTCGAACCTGCTGCCTCAGCGGTCTCACGCGACATGTTACTGTATTCGTAAGTTGCAGTATTAGGCATCGTCTCCTTGAACACCTCTTTAATGACATCCTGAACCTCACCCTCACTGTAGCCGCTGGCAGGAGCCACCTGACACTCAATACTCGAGAACAGGTTGAAGTGCTGGTTATTTGATGGACCGACAATCTCCGTCAGTGAAATGAACTCTGAGAGGGGCGCCATCTTTCCGCTGCTCGTCTTCACGAAGATATTGTTGAGCGACGTGGGGTCGAGACGATACTCAGGGGCTGCGGCAGTCCACAACTGGTACACCTTACCAAACTGATTGTAGTTGGCGATATACGAACCACTACAGTAGTTGCCGAGCGTGCTCAGCACTTCCTTGGCTGACAAGCCGGCGCGGCTGCACTGGGTGGGATCCACTTCAACACGGAATTTCGGGAATTTCTCCGAATAGGTGGACATAGCCATACTCACTTCCTTGCGCTCCATGAGCTTGGCCAGGAAGTTGTCGGTCTGCTTAGAGAACTCCGACAAGTCGCCATCGGTGGGATCCTCTACCACGAGGTTCACGTTGCTGCTCGTACCATAGCCCGGAATCTGGGGCATCTGGAACGGAATGACCGTAGCATTCTTAATGTCCGCACACGCCGTATAGAAACGATACATGACCATGTCTACACAGTGTTCTATACCCGGACGCTCTTCCCAGTTCTTCAGACGGACCACGATGAAGCCATAGCTGGAGCCCTGACCCGAAATCAGACCGTAGCCGCTCACCACGGCATAGCTCTCCAGTTCAGGAATGGCCTTGACCCTCTCCTCCACCTGCCTCAGCAGGTCGTAGGTCTGCTCCAGCGTATAGCCTTCAGGTGCATTAATTTCTGCCATGAAGCAACCCTGGTCTTCCTGTGGAACAAGGCCTGACGGCAGTTTCGACATGAAGAAGACAAGCAGCACAGCAGCAATGGTCACTAATATCCAAGACACACCAGGACGCTTGATGAACTTCTTTACCCCCTTGCTGTATTTGTCGAACAGGGCATTATAGCTGGCGTCGTAGGCTTTCTTTGTGTAGTACAGCAGCGACTTGCCCTTACCCTCCTTCTTGTCTTCTGACACCTTCAACATGATGGCACAAAGGGCAGGACAGGTGGTCAGCGCCTGCAGACACGACAGACCCACGGCCGAGGCGATAGTGATACCGAACTGCGTGAAGAACGTACCCGATGTACCTGATATAAAGGTCACGGGGATGAACACCGCCATGAATACCAAGGTACACGAGAACACCGCCATCGACACTTCGCCGACTGCCTGGCGCGTAGCCTCCTTGGCATCCGTTATACCGCCTTCCATCTTCGCCATCACGGCCTCCACGACCACAATGGCATCATCAACCACCGTACCGATGGCCAACACCAGTGCGAACAACGTCAGCAGGTTCAGCGAGAATCCTGCCAAGGTGACTATGACAAAGGTACCCATCAACGACACAATCACCGAGATCGACGGGATGATGGTTGCCTTGACGTTCTGCAGGAAGAAGAACACCACCAAGATCACCAGGATGATGGCGATAACCAGCGTCTCCACCACGTTGTGGATAGCGGCGAACAGGAAGTCGTCGGCGTTCATCAACGTGACGAATTCCAGTCCGTCAGGCATCGTGGCCTTCATCTCCTCACACATCTGGTCGATGCGCTGGTTCACTTCCGTGGCATTGGAGCCCGGCGACTGGAAAATCAGCATGAAGGTACCCGGCTGTCCGCTGATGTTTGAGACGAAGCTGTAGGTCTTGGCACCAATCTCCACTTCTGCCACGTCTTTCAGGTGCAGCACGTGGCCACCGTCGGTGGTCTTGATGACAATCTCATTGAACTCGTCAATCTCCTTCAGCGTACCCTTATACTCCATCGAGTACTGGTATTTGTTATTCGACTGTTCGCCGAAAGAACCTACAGCAGTCACGAAGCTCTGGCTGTTGATGGCTGTGCTGATATCGTCGGGCGTCAGACTATATTGTGCCAGCACGTCGGGCTTCATCCAGACACGCAGGGCGTAGGTGTTGCCTAACGACGTCACGGAACCCACACCAAAAATACGCTGCATACGCGGCTTGATGTTGATATCTACATAGTTTGACACGAAGTCGTCGCTATACTTGCCGTTCGTACATTGAACACCGATGATGCGCAGAATACTGCTCTGGCGCTTCTCCGTCTCAATACCCATATTGATTACGGCAGAAGGCAGCTGCGACTGCGCCTTCGACACACGGTTCTGCACGTTCACCGTCGCGATGTCAGGGTCAACGCCCTGCTTGAAATACACGTCGATGGTCGCGGAACCCGTCGAGGTAGCTTTCGATACCATATAGTCCATACCGTCCACACCGTTGATACTCTCCTCCAAGGGCGAGATCACCGACTGGATAATGGTTTTGGGGTCAGCACCCATATAGTAGGCCGTAACCTCCACTTCCGGCGGTGCAATGTTCGGATACTGCTCAATGGGCAGCGAGCTCATCGAAATGAAGCCCACCAGCGCCAAAACGATACTGATGGCGCACGCCATCACATATCTATTAATAAATATATTGTTCTTCATAGCTTACTTCTCTGCTTTTGGTGCTTCGGGGAAAATCACCTTCTGTCCCTCATGTAAGTTGTTGGCGCCTACGGTCACAATCTTGTCACCCTCGTTCAGGCCTGTCAATGCGATATAGTGCTCGCCATCATAGATGTCCTGTGTCGTCACCTCTACAGATGTTACCGTGCTGTCGGCCTGCACCTTATACACCTGCTGCTTGTCCTGCAGCTTGACAACAGCCACCTGCGGAATCACCATGACGGAATCTTCTTTCAGAGGAATCACCACACTACCCTGCATACCTGAGTAGAGCAGGCCCTTGGGGTTGGGGAACGTAGCCTTCAGCGAGATAGTACCAGTAGAGGCATTCACCACGCCCGTGGCTCTGGTAATCTTGCCCTTCTGCTCGTACTCCGTGCCGTTCTTCATGACAAAACTCACTTCGAGCGAATACTTTGAAAGCGCATTGGGATCCATGCTGAAACCTTCAGAGAGCATCATTGACAGAATCGTTTCCGGCAGCGAGAATTCAGCATCCATATTCGCGTTGCCGCTCACC
>JAFSNG010000056.1 GCA_017447515.1 Prevotella sp.
GGACCGTGCAAGGTCGAAGCACGAATTGGAGGCTGCCTATAATTTCTACTGGGGCAAACTCTACAACTGGCAACTCATGGACAATCAGCTGACACTACAGGCCGGCGGACTCGTGAATGCCTCGCTGGGAGTCATCTACAACACGTCGAACAGCAACAACCCCGCTCAGGCCCGCATTCACCTCAACGTGATGCCTACGGGTGTTGCAGCCTACCGATTCCAACTCTTCAACCGCCCGATGACGGCACGCTACGAACTGGCATTGCCCCTTTGCGGCATCATGTTCTCGCCCAACTACGGACAGTCGTACTACGAGATATTCGCACGTGGCGACTACGACCACAACATCGTCCCCACGACGTTTGTTTCGGCTCCAGAGTGGCGACACATGCTGACCGTCGACGCCGCCATCAGCTCGAAGTTCACCCTGCGCATAGGCTATCTGGGTAACATGCAGCAGTACAAGGTCAACGACCTCAAGCAGCACGTCTACACCCATCGCATCCTCATCGGCATCACCAAGCGTTTCTCCATCATTCCCCACGCCCTATGAAAAATATCAGCTTTTGGCTTTTAGCACTTGGCTCTTGGCTCCTGTTATCTTGCGTCGACAACGAGGAGCAGCCCGACACGCCCACGGGCAATTTCGAGGCCTTGTGGCAAATCATCGACGAGCACTACTGCTTCTTCGACTACAAGCAACACACATACGGCCTCGACTGGAATGCCGTATATAATAAATATAAGGTACGCGTGAGCGACCACATGACGTCAAATCAGCTCTTCGAGGTGCTCACCGACATGCTCGCCGAGTTGCGCGACGGTCACGTCAACCTCAGCACCTCGATGGACTACGGACGCTACTGGGCGTGGCACGAGGCCTATCCTCAGAACTTCAGCGACACCTTGGAGCGGCGCTATCTGAAGACGGACTACAAGATTGCCGCCGGACTGAAATACCGCGTGCTTGACGACAACATCGGCTATATCCGTTACGAGTCGTTCACACAACCCGTTGGTGAAGGCAACCTCGACGACTGCCTGTCCTACCTCGTACTCTGTCGCGGACTCATCATCGACATCCGCAACAATGGCGGAGGCGACCTGACGACGGCCGAACTGATGGCAGGGCGCTTCGTACAGGAAAAGACACTCGTAGGATATATGCAGCACAAGACCGGCAAGGGACACAACGACTTCTCGTCGCTGGAGCCACGCTATCTGGAGCCTTCTAGCAACATCCGCTGGCACAAACCCGTCTGCGTGCTCACCAACCGTTCCGTATTCAGTGCCGCCAACGACTTCGCCGTCATGATGCACGCGCTGCCCAACGTGAAACTGGTGGGCGACCATACCGGCGGAGGCAGTGGAATGCCCATGAGCAGCTCGTTACCCAACGGATGGGGCGTGCGTTTTTCAGCCTGTCCCATGTATGACGCACAAAAGCATCAGACGGAGTTTGGCATCGACCCGGACATCAGTGTAGCGCTTACTGACGAGGCCACTGCACAGGGAATTGACCTCATTATTGAAGCTGCACGAAAAGTTTTAAGCGAATAATTTTGGTAATTCAGAACTTTTTCGTACCTTTGCACCCGCAATCCGCGCCTGTGGCGGAATTGGTAGACGCGCTAGACTTAGGATCTAGTATCTCACGATGTGCAGGTTCGAGTCCTGTCAGGCGCACTAAAAGGTAAAAAAGTCGGCATAGCTCAGCTGGTTAGAGTATCACCTTGACATGGTGGGGGTCCTTGGTTCGAGTCCAAGTGTCGACACACAAAACGAGAGAAAGCAAACAAAAAAAAGAGTGACTCACGCTAAGTGGGTCACTTCTTTCTTTTTATCAGATGGCGCTGTACTATTTCTTCTGTTTTTCCAATTCCTTCGCGCGTTTTTTGGCCTCCTTCTCAAGTCGCTTGGCTTCCTTTTCCTTGCGCTTTTGCTCCTTGCGGGCTTCCTTCTCGCGCTTGCGCTGCTCCTTCTTCAACTGCTTTTCCAGTTTGCGAGCCTCCTTTTCAGCCAGTTTGGCAGCTTTGCGTTCCTCCTTGAGTTGCACCTTTTCCTGGGCTGCTTCCTCCAAAGCGTCGCGCAACATCTCCTTGTCGAACGTGAACACATGGTCGAACATACCCAACGACAACGTCTTCTTCTCGTCACCCAGATTCACATACGTCGTATTGAACAGGAAGTAGTTGTCCACCTCCAGCTTCGAATTCAGCGCCACCTCGATGGTTTTGTTGACGATACCCTTGCCCAGATCTGTCAGGATGTTGTCACCTAAGCCTCGCTGGGTGGCCTCGTCATCTACATAGGCCTTTATAGCCTCCATCATGGCCTCCTTGTGAGCCTTTTTGTCAGGCACTGTCCGTCCCATCGTAATGGCCAAAGCCACCAGTGCTATACCAATCAGAATCTTCTTAATCATCTCTTTTAAACTTTGGTTTATGAATCGTTTTTTTATTTTCGGGTGCAAAATTACAATAATAATGTGAAACCACAAAAGAAAAACGCTTTTTTTGTCACTAATTGCCACATCGACTTAGCAAAGATAAGAGAATCATATTAAATAATATTTAAAATACGTCAAGTCATTTGCAGTTTACAAAATATTTTGTACCTTTGCAAAACGAAACGTAACATAACAAAGAAAAAGATTATGGCATTTTTAACTAACGACAAACTGACCATCGTCGGCGCAGCCGGTATGATTGGTTCAAACATGGCTCAGACCGCTTTGATGATGGGTCTGACAAGCGAAATCTGTCTGTACGACGTGTTCTCTCCCGAGGGTGTTGCCGAGGAGATGCGCCAGAGTGGCTTTGACAACGTGAAGATTGTGGCTACCACCGACGCTGAGGAGGCTTTCCGCAACGCTAAGTACATCATTTCTTCTGGTGGTGCTCCCCGTAAGGCTGGTATGACCCGCGAGGACCTGCTCGCCGGCAACTGTAAGATTGCCGAGGAGCTGGGCCAGAACATCAAGAAGTTCTGCCCCGACGTGAAGCACGTGGTGATTATCTTCAACCCCGCTGACCTCACTGGTCTGGTAACCCTGCTGTACTCTGGTTTGAAGCCCGGTCAGGTAACTACCCTTGCTGGTCTCGACACCACCCGTCTGCAGTCGGCTCTGGCCAAGAAGTTCGGTGTGATGCAGAGCGAGATCACTGGTTGCGCTACCTATGGTGGCCACGGTGAGCAGATGGCCGTATTCGGAAGCCACGTTGTCGTTGCTGGTCGCAAGCTGACCGACATCATCGGCACTGCTGAGTTCCCCGCCGAGGAGTGGGAGCAGATGAAGACTGACGTCACCAAGGGTGGCGCCAAGATTATCGAGCTTCGCGGACGCAGCTCGTTCCAGAGCCCCTCGTACCTCTCTGTCGAGATGATTCGCGCCGCTATGGGTGGTGAGCCCTTCCGCTTCCCCGTTGGCACTTACGTGAAGACCGACAAGTACGACCACATCATGATGGCTATGAAGACCACCATGACTGCCGATGGTGCTAAATTCGAGGTTCCCCAGGGTACCGCCGACGAGAATGCTAAGCTCGACCAGAGCTACGAGCACCTGTGCAAGATGCGCGACGAGCTGGTGACGCTGAACATCGTTCCCCCCATCTCTGAGTGGTGCAAGATCAATCCGAACCTCTAATCGAGGGACAGGCTTAACAACCTATTGACACATTCGCCCCCGCGCCGTATAAACAAGGACGCTGGGGCGGTGTGGTTTTAATATTAAAATAAATGCTTATGAGAAAAATTTACCTTACGCTCTTCGGAGCAATGATGATGATGACTGCCAGCGCACAGACCGTTGTAAACGGCTTTAAGCAGGATAGTATCATCGCAAAGAGTGAAAACGGCGAGCTTACGTCGAAAACCGTCTACGAATACAATGCAGACGGAAAGTGTGCTGTCAGCTACCAGTACACCTACGAAGGTGGGGCTGCCGTGACGACAATCAAGACGCTGAACACATTCGACGAGCAGGGCCGTCAGACCAAGTCGGAAGACTTCACCTATGCCAATGGTGAATACACACTGACGTCGTACACCGAGTTCAGCGAGTTCAATGCCGAAGGTCTTCACACCGTCGAAATCCTCTACCAGCAGGACGATGAGAACCCCGCCGCAGGCATCCAGCCGTACGTAAAGACGGTGATTGACAAGTACTACGGCACACAGCCCGAACACACCCTCGTCTACCAGAATTTGGCAGGTACGTGGACGCAGTTCCAGGAATGGACCTACGAGTACAACAGTGCTGGCGTGCCCACGACAATCACTACTGCTACCAACATCATGGGTATGAGCATGACGGTTGTCACTACACTCGAGTACGACGACCACAACATGCCTATCAAGTCGACGCAGGTCAATTCGTTGATGCCCACCGCCGATGTCACTACCGTTTACGAGAACACCTACGACACCAACGGACTGCCGACAATCATCAAGACGACTACCACCAGCTTGGGCTACAGCACCACGATTGTCTCCTACTACTACTGGAGTACCACCTCAGGCATTGCCCAGATGGTCATTGGCAAGCAGGAGAACGGCCAGTTCTTCGACCTCAACGGTCGCCGCGTAGCTAATCCTGCTCACGGCCTCTACATCCACAACGGCCGCCAGGTTGTGATTAAGTGAGAGAAGTGAGAAGTTGAGACGGTTGACGATATTGATGCTGATGTCAGCAACCTGCTGTGTCGTAGCGTTTGGACAGATGAAACGCTACGACACTGACTTTACGCTGTCGCAGAAGAAATTCACGGTGACGGTCCCCATCGAAATTGAGCGCGACCAGCTATTCGTTCGCGTGGATATTGGCGGACGGCAGTATCGCTTCAAGCTCGACACGGGAGCGAGCCAGGGTGTCATCTACGACGATGTCAGCATGGAAGGACTGAGGACGCTGGGATTCATCAAGTCGGAAGACGCCACAGGACGAAGCCGACAGGTGACGACGGTGGAACTGCCACCGTTCACCTTAGGCGGACTGACCGTCACGGGCTTTAAGGTACAGCAGATGAAGCGACCCTTTGTGCGCAAAGGCGAGGACGGCATCATCGGCTTCGCCCTGTTCCACAAAGGCATTGCCGCAAGGATTGACACCCGCAATCAGACCATGACCCTCACCGACTGCAAGTCGCTCTACAAGAAAGCTGAAGGCGAAGTGCTGAAATACACGCTAAAATGGCACGTGCCCTACGTCACGGTAAGCCCCTTCGAAGGTTCGGAAGAACGCGTGCTGTTCGACACGGGCAGTCCAATGCTCTATGCCGTCAATGCCGAAAGCCTGGAACGGATGGCTGCGACAAGCCCGTTAGTTGCGGAGCAGATTGAGGGCACGAAATACGGCAGTCACGTCGTCGGACACTTCGGCGTCGAGCGCGAAGACACGATCACCCTGCTGAACCTTGACCGCCTGAAGTGGGGCCATTTCACTCTCCGCGAAGTACATTGCATCACCGTGCAAGGCGACTCACACATTGGCGCCCCCCTGTTGATGCATGGCGTCATGATCATCAACCCCTTCCGCAAACGCCTCGTCTTCCAACCCTACGACACATATTGAAAGAAAAAGCTCCCACTCACACCGAGTAGGAGCTTTTTACTTTTCATCCCTTCATCAGCCGCACCCGTCGCCTGTTGGCGAAGGGACGCACGGCGAAGTGAATCCAGAGACTCTTAGAGGTTTGCTCGATGAGCAGCTCGTCGAAGTTCTCGATGTGTACATGACTAGGGATGTTTCGGGTCACCTGCATAATCACGTGTGAGCGTACACTAAAACCGTGATGTTTTTCGTTCTTGTAAGAAACGAGATATCACAATGAATCCACAATACGAAACACTTGCCAAATGCTTGTTGCCTGAACACATGCTGGAATGGTTTGAACTAACCAATGTTGAGGTGAAGCCCAAGGAGAAGAAGTCCACACGGGACAAACAACCTGACGACATCCCTGTGAATGTTATCCATCTTTATCTTGACGAGAACGAACTGACACCCGACAATCGTGAAGACCTCCGTCCTAATGGTTTTACCCCGGCCA
>JAFSNG010000057.1 GCA_017447515.1 Prevotella sp.
AATACTTTTGGACTATTTAAAATTTCTTTCGGAGTATTGCATTTTAGTGCCGGTAAACTCGGAGTTTAGTGGCACTAAAAGTGGAGTTTACCGGTAGTAAACGGCCAGTCCGCTTCCCTGCCCTGGGAATTCAAGTATTAATGCTCAGTAATTTCGCCATCTTTAGGCCATGGAGAACAGGAATTGCTGGTTAACGTATACGCAGCGGACATTGCCGAAGCGGATGAGGCGGGCCAGCAGCGTGATGACCTTGTGACGGGGAAGACGTGAGAGGCGGACGATACGGTTCAGGGGCAGCTGGCCTTGAATGGCATCCAGCAACAGGCGGATGTCGTCGTCGTAGGTAATCATAGTCCCTTGCGGCTTCTGCGACTCACGCCAGAGGGCAAGATGAACGGGCGAAGCCACGATGTTCTCGTCGTTCATGCGGATATACGCACGTTTGCGACCCTCTTCGTCCAGCGCACAGATAGGGCGTTTGCCGGAAGGTGGAACGGTGGCAACGACAATAGTACGCTTGTCCACGTGATAAGTGTCGAACTTGATGCTCGCTTCGGGCTTGCAGAATTTGTAGGCGGCCTGGTGCATCATGTATATCTCCTCTTCGCTACGGACACCCGAGAGATGACCGTCGTCGCGAACGCCAATGAGCAGGCGCCCACCGTCGGTGTTGGCAAAAGCCGATACCGACTTTGCCAACTTACAAGCATCAGCCACACGGTATTTGAAGTCCTGCTGCTGGTGCTCGCCCTCGCGAATCAGGCTGAGAAGATACTCCTTGTCGTCCATATGTCCGGCAAAGGTAGATATTTTTATATCCCGAGGCCGCCGTCGAAGTCGGTGGTGACAGCTTTGGACTGCTGGATGCGGGAGTAGGGCGGAACGTCGTTGGTGACCCAGATGTTGCCTCCGATGACGGAGTGGTGGCCGATGGTGATGCGGCCGAGGATGGAGGCGTTGGAGTAGACGGTGACGTAATCCTCGATGATGGGGTGACGCGGTACGTTGAGGATGTTTCCCTGCTCGTCGTACTTGAAGCTCTTGGCTCCGAGGGTGACGCCCTGATAGAGGGTGACGTGATGGCCGATGATGCACGTCTCGCCAATGACGACACCTGTGCCGTGATCGATGGCGAAATACTCACCAATCTGTGCGCCCGGGTGGATGTCAATGCCCGTCTTGGAGTGGGCCTGCTCGGTGATGATGCGGGGGATGACGGGCACCTTCAGTTCGTGCAGCTTGTGGGCTATGCGGTAGTGCGTCATGGCGTTGACGACGGGGTAGCAGAAGATGACTTCGCCGTAGTTGGGTGCGGCGGGGTCGCTGTCGAACATCGCCTGTACGTCGGTATAGAGCAGCCGCTTGATGTCGGGCAGTGCGCTGATGAACTCGTTGACGAGCCGCTCGGCTTCCTCGTAGATTTGCTGTTTGGTCTTGATGGCCTCGCAGTCCTCACAGAACTGGAGTCCGTGGGCTATCTCCTTGCGGAGCAGTCGGGAGAGCTCCTGCATGTGTACGCCGATGTAGTAGGATCGCAGCGACTCGTCGGACTGGCGCTTGTTGAAGTAGTCGGGGAAGATGATGTTCTTCACCAGTGCGACGATTTGCTTGACCTGCTCGACGGAGGGCAGGGGGGCATCGATGGCGGGCATCATGTTGACTTCCTGCTCGGTCATCTTGGACAGCAAGGCCACATTCTTCAGTAATATCTCGTTATCTTTCATAACTATGAACTATGAATTATGAGCTGTGAACTACGACAGCGTGTGGTTGTCAAAGAACTGCTGGCAGTCCTCTTTGTAGGAGTCGGAGATGGGGATGTGCTCGTCGCCGAAGACGATGCGGAAGCGGTCTATCTGCTGGGCTTTCGTCATGTGGACGATGTAGCTGCGATGGGTGCGCAGGAACTCGGGTCGCGGCAGATAGTCCTCGAGTTTCTTCATGTTCATGAGCGACATGACTTTCGTGCCGTCCTGCAGATAGAAGCGGACGTAGTCCTTGAGACCCTCAATGTAGAGGATGTCGTCGAGTCCGACGCGGACAAGTTTGTAGTCGCTCTTGATAAACATGAAGCGGTCCTGGGCAGTGGCCTGCTGGCGCTGGGTGACGCTGAACCAGTCGAGGGCCTTGTTGGAGGCCTTGAGGAAGTCGTCGTACGAGATGGGCTTCATGAGATAGTCGAGTGCGGACACCTTGTAGCCTTCGATGGCATACTGCTGGAAGGCGGTGGTAAAGATAATCTTCGTCTCGTAAGGCAGTATCTTGGCAAACTCGATGCCGCTGAGCTCGGGCATCTGGATGTCGAGGAACAAGAGCTGTGCTGGATGGTCGCGCAACTCCTTCATGGCCTCGAGAGCCGAGCCATAGGTGCCTATGAGGTTGAGAAACGGTGTTCTTTCTACGTAGCTCTTGAGCAGTCCTGCTGCCAAGGGCTCGTCATCGATAATGGCGCAATTGATTGTCATAATGTTTTCTTGATTTAATTATTTCTTAATTTACTATTTGATTCTTTCCAATCGGTGATTTGGATGTGAGCATGATATTCCTTCCCGTCGGGTGTGACGCCCTTTTCCCACGTGTGATGAGCGAAATAGGCCAGTTCCAGGCGGCGCTGTACCTGCTGAAGGCCGATGCCGTGACCGCTGTGGTCGTCGGCGGCCTTGGGGTAGTTGGAATTGGCGATGTCGCACGTAATCTGACGGTCGTCGGCATCGATGTTGATATGGATGAACGACGGCTCGGTGGGGCTGACCCCGTGCTTGAAGGCATTCTCGACGAGCGAGATGAAAATCATGGGGGCAATGTCGACCTGTGAGGCTCGAATGGTGTGCTGGAACTGGATGTCAACGGACTGGGGAAGACGGATGCGCATGAGGTTGACATAGTTCTGCAGGAACTCCACTTCGTCCTTCAGCGGAACGGTGGGCTCCTGATAGTCGTACAGAATGTGGCGCAGCATCTTCGACAGTTCCTGGATGGACTCTTGAGCCTTGGGTGTGTCGAAGGCCGTCAGTGCGTAGATGTTGTTCAGCGTGTTGAGCAGGAAGTGGGGGTTGATTTGGTTGCGCAGGTTGCTTAGCTCGGCAGTTGCACGCGCTGTCTCAGCATCCTTGCGCGCCTTGTCGGCCCACATCCACTGCTGTGCGAGCTTGATGCAGGTGGCGGCAGCGCCGAAGATGATGAAATTGACGGTGTCGCGGATGGCAAAAAGGATGACGTCAAGTGCGTCTGGTTCCCTGCGTGCATTATGGAATATGTCGTTGGTGAAGTCCATCCAGTATTGCTGGAAAACCACGAACACAACGATCAGCACCACGTTGATGAGCAGGAAGTAGCGGTGCTTGCCTGCGACGAAGTAACGTGGAGTGAGCCATATGTAATTGGCATAGAACATCACCATGAGCAACAGGGGCGACATGCAGTTCATGACGTACTGCAACATAGGGATGCCTGTACCCCTCATATACTGCATGGGTGACAGGAACATAAATGCCCAGAATACCACATGCAGGAAGGCTTTTATCCGCCGGTCTAATAACGGTTTTCCCATATTGCTATTCGTGTCTGATGGCTTCGATAGGATCCATGTTTGCTGCCTTCTGGGCAGGAATGTAGCCAAAGAGTACGCCTATGAATACACAGACGAGGAAAGATACATAGATAGACCACGCAGGGACGCTCGACGGCATGCCGACGATGGCGAGACCGGCACTGGCCGAACAGCCTACGAGGATGCCGATGAGTCCGCCCGTGACGGAGATGAGCACCGACTCGATAAGGAACTGCAGCGAGATGACGGGTCCTGTGGCTCCGACGGCCATGCGCAGGCCAATCTCCTTGGTGCGCTCGGTGACGCTGACGAGCATGATGTTCATGATGCCGATACCAGCCACGAGCAGCGAGAAGGCCGCTGCGACGACGAGAATCAGCGTGACAGTATCCATTGTGCTGGACATCGTCTCCATCATCTCAGCCTGCGAGCGGATGGTGAAGTCGTCGGCAGCCTCGCCCTTCAGCTTGTGGTTGTCGCGAAGCATCTGCGTCAGTTCCTCGATGGCCGCATCGGAGAGCTCCTCGGTGAGTGCCGAGCAGACGATGCTCGAGAAATAGGTCTGAGCAGCGATACGCTTCATGACGGTGGTGTAGGGGGCAATGATGACGTTGTCCTGGTCCATACCCCACGAGTTGTAGCCTTTCGATTTCAGCACACCGATGACACGCATGGGGATGCTCTTGAAACGGATGGTCTTGCCAATGGGGTCGTGACCGTTGAACAGTTCCTTGACGATGGTAGCGCCGACGACGCAGACCTTGGCGGCCTTGCGGATGTCTTCCTCGGTGAAGCACTCGCCCTGTTCGACAGGCCATTGCTTGATGTCGAGGTAGTCGATGGACTCGCCGTACATCGAGGCGTTGGTATTGTTGTTGCCGTAGATGGCCTGACCGCTGGCAGTGACCTCGGGAGACACCTTGGTCACGAATTTCTTCTCGCGCATGATGCGTTCGTAGTCGGCCATCTTCAACGTCTGCATGGATGACGGGTCCTGACGCACACCGCCACGCATATCAGCTCCAGGACGGATAGTCAGCAGATTGGTACCCATCGTCGACAGCTCCTGACGGATGCTCTCCTTCGAGCCTTGTCCGATGGACATCATGATGATGACGGCAGCCACGCCGATGATGATACCCAGCATCGAGAGGAACGACCGCATCTTGTTGTTGGCCACGGCCTTCAGGCTTACCTTAAATAAATTCGTTATGTTCATAATTCACTACGTTCATTATGGCTTTAATCATCCTGTGGTATGGGCAGGGCGGCGAGAGCCTCGGCTGCCGACCTGATATTCGTATTGATGGTGTCCTCGCGAATCTTGCCGTCGCGCAGATTGATGTTGCGCGAGGAAAACTCGGCAATCTCAGGATTGTGGGTCACGAAGATGATAGTGTGGCCCTTGCGGTAGAGCTCCTGAAACAAGACCAGCATCTCAAAAGAGGTGCGCGTGTCGAGGTTACCAGTGGCCTCATCAGCCAGCAGTACGGCGGGTTCGTTGACCAGCGCGCGGGCAATGGCTACACGCTGCATCTGACCACCCGACATCTCGTTGGACTTATGCTCCAGACGGTCACCCAAGCCTACAGCTTGCAGGGCCTTGATGGCGGCCTCGCGACGCTGCTGGGCGTTGTACTTCGAGTTGTACATCAGCGGCAGTTCCACGTTCTCGACGGCTGTGGTCTTAGCCAGCAGGTTGTAGTTCTGGAATACAAAGCCGATCTTCTGATTGCGCAGATGGGCGCGCTGGGTCTTCGACATCGAACGCACGCTGATGCCGTCGAGGAAATACTCGCCGCTGGTGGGGGTGTCCAGACAGCCCAGCTGGTTAAGCAGCGTCGACTTGCCCGAGCCCGAGGTGCCCTGGATGGTGACGAACTCGCCCTCATAGATCTTGAACGAGACACCACGCAGCGCCTTCACCGTCTCGGAGCCTACCTGGAAGTAGCGCTTGACGTTCTGCAGCTCGATGACTACTTTTCTATCTTCATTCATACATCTTACTTCTTACATCATACATCTTACATCAGCCATCTTACCTCTTCGGTTGTTGACCGCCCTGTTGGTTCCTGTTGTTTTGGCGTGGACGAGGCATGAAGGGGTTCTGGGCTTGCTGACCCTCAGGAGTGTCGTCTCCGCTCAGCGTGAAGTCGACGAGCACCTCGGTGCCCTCGTTGATGCCGCCAGTAATCTCGGTGAGCATGCCGTTGGTAGTTCCTACCTGCACGGCATGAGCCTTGAAAACGTTACCCTCCAGCGTCCAGACCTTCGTGGGCGCATCGACGTCCTCAATGGTCTGACCCTCTGAAAGCAGAGCCTCGGTGGGCATGAATCGCAGCGCCTTGGCAGGAGCGGCGAGGACGTCGTTCTTCTCAAGGGTGTAAATGGTGACGTTGGCAGTCAGGCCGGGCTTCAGCTTCAGGTCCTTGTTGGGGGCGGAGATGACCACCTCGTAGGTTACCACATTGCTCTCGGTGGTAGCCTGCTGGCGAACCTGCGTCACCTGACCCTCAAACTTGTCGTCGGGATAAGCGTCAACAGTGAACGACACGCGCTGACCTTCCTTCACGCCACCGATGTCGGCCTCGTCGATGTCAGCAATGACGCGCATGTCCGTCAGGTCCTGGGCAATGGTGAAAAGCTCAGGGGTGTTGAACGACGCAGCAACGGTCTGTCCCTCCTCAACGCTCTTCGACAGTACCACACCGTCGATAGGCGAGGTGATGGTGGCATAGCCCAGATTGGTCTGTGCCTTCTGCACGTTCTCACGGCTCGAACGTACCGTCTGCTGGGCTTTGTCGAACGATAGACGGGCATTCTCGTAGTCGTTGGCCGAAACGAGCCCCTTGTCGTAGAGCGTCTTATAGCGGTTGTAGTTTGCGGTCTCGTAGTTCAGCGTGCTCTGGGCACTCGACAGGTCGGCCTTGGCACGGTTCAGTTCACTGATGAGGTTGGTCTTGTCGAGCTCGGCAATGACCTGACCTTTCTTCACGATGGAGTTGTAGTCGACATAGAGCTTCGAGACGATACCTGACACCTGTGTACCTACGGTCACGGAGGTGACGGGTTCGATGGTTCCCGTAGCAGTAATCGACGTGCTGATGTTCTGCTTTTCTACCTTGGCAGTAGAAAACTCTGCCTTTTGTTCCTTTTTGCCGCCTGAGCACATCCAGACGACGAGGGCTACGACCACTGCGGCGGCTATGCCCATCCAAACTTTCTTGTTCTTCATATCTTTTTGTTTTCTTTTATTTTTTACTCTTACAGCTTCATCGTTTCACCTTCGTAGAACTTCAGCATCTGCAGGTTCAGGATGGTCAGATATTTCGACTGCAACTTGTTCTGCTGGGCTTGCAACAGTTTGTCCTTGCCTGACAACAGCTCCACGATATTCTTCATGCCCAGGTTGAACTGCTCCTGCAAGAGATCGTACGACTCCTGCTCGCTATCGACGGATGCCACCGCCGAACGGAACTTCTCTTGGTTGTTGATGGCGTTGAGCCAGTAACCCTCAATGGTCTCGAACAGATTGTCCTGCTCGTTTTTCAGCGTCAGCCGTGCCTGTTCCTGCGCAATAAGGGCCTTCTGAACATTGGTCTTTGTCTTGCGGCCGTCGAATAAGGGGAGGGAGATGCCGACACCAGCCGATGTACCAAAATTGGTCTTCATCTGTTTGCTCCATGAGTACGTTGACGAAGAGAAGGTGGACGTTCCCACACTACCCGTCATGCTGACAGAAGGCATCCAGCCTGCTTTCGCTATCTTCAGCTGCAGCTTGCTCGACTCAATACCCAATTGGGCACTCTGAATCTCAGGACGCTGCAGCAGTGCGGTCTCATAGACTTCTTGCAAGGGGGGAACATCGGCCAATGCCTGATTGTCGGTGGCGGATGGGTCGGCAATGTCGAATTCCATGACACCAGTCAGTTGCAGCAGTTTTTTCAGTTGCAACTTGTAGTTCGACAGTTGGGTCTCGGCCTCCACGACGCTGTATTCGCCGGAAGCACGCTGGGCAGTAAGTTGGGCAAGGTCGGCTTTCGACATCTGACCTACCTCTAACATTTGCTTTCCACGCTCCTCGTTCTTCTTGCTGGTCTCCAGACTCTGACGGTTTACCTCGATGGCTTCCTTCTGATAAAGTATCTGCACATACAGCTTGGCAATGGCCTCCTGCACGGAGTTAGATGATTCCAATACATTGAGGTTAGAGTCCTGCTCCTTTAACTTACTCAATTTCAGTTGGTTGGTATTCTGACCACCATTCCATACCGTCCATTGCGCACTCACGGTGTAAGTACCATTATAACTCACCTTGTCAGACGAGTAATCGTCCCACGGGTCGTAGCTTACGCCCTGATTGGTCGATGCCGACAGCGTGGGAAGCAAGGCAGCCTTCGACTGCTTGACGTCCTCCACAGCACTCTTCTGCGTCAGTCTGATCTGCTGCAGGTCAATGTTGTGCTGCATGGCATAGTTGATGCAGTCGTCCAGCGTCCATTGCTTCTGGGCGCTAATACCAAGACTTGTCATCAATGCCAACAATAAAAAACCTTTCTTCATTTTCTTATACCTTATTATATATATCAACCGTTGTATCAGGATAACTGATTTTACCGATGCAAAGGTATATGTTATCGATGAAATAACCAAACAAGTTAGACATTTTATTCGCCTTTGTAGAAATAAAATCTCTATTCTTCGATAAGATTTTTGTTTTTAACGGTATTTTAACGCATAAAATGGCAGCATTCAGGTAGAAATGAATCTATGATGCACAAAAAAAGCAGCCCTTTTTGGACTGCTGTAGTTGCGGAGGCAGGACTCGAACATGCGACCTCCAGGTTATGAGCCTGGCGAGCTACCAACTGCTCCACTCCGCGATATTTTTTCTTAAGCGGCTGCAAAGGTACGACTATTTTTTGAAATAGCCAAATATTTCGCCATATTTTCGCATATTTTTCCTCTTTTCAAACATTTTACCTCAAAAAGTTTGGCTGTTTACAAAGAATTATTTAATTTTGCACACGATATGAATACTGTGCAATCTTGAAAAGGTGCAGGAGGACTGATAATATGTCAATATCGAAGACAAGACAAAAGTTGGTTGACGTGGCTCGTCAGTTGTTCGCAAAGAACGGACTTGAAAATACGACGATGAACGATATTGCCCAGGCTTCGGGTAAGGGTCGCCGCACGTTGTACACGTATTTTAAGTCGAAGGAAGATATCTATTACGCTGTGATTGAGAGCGAACTGGAGCGTCTTTCCGACCAGCTTGACGAAGTGGCTGCCAAGCGCATTCCGCCTCAGGAGAAAATCATCGAACTGATCTACATGCATCTGAGCATGATTCGCGAGACGGTGGTGCGCAATGGTAATCTGCGTGCCGAGTTCTTCCGTAACATCTGGATGGTCGAAAAGGTGCGCCGTAATTTCGACGATGCCGAGATAGAACTGTTCCGTAAGGTGTTCCGCGAGGGTAAGGAGGACGGCGAGTTCGACATCGACAATGTCGATCTGGTGGCCGACATCACCCACTATTGTATCAAGGGCCTCGAGGTGCCTTACATCTATGGTCGCATTGCCCACGGTATGACCGCTGAGGCTACGAAGCCGCAGGTGGCCAAGATTGTGTATAGCGCCCTGGGAAAGAGACGGATGTAATATCGTCGGAATAAAATGTCGGAATAACGAAATGTCGAAATACCGAAATAACGATATAACGTAATAACGAATAATAAATTAAAGTAAAATGATGGGATTATTAGAAGGAAAGACAGCGCTGATTACTGGTGCTGCACGCGGTATCGGAAAGGCTATCGCACTGAAGTATGCCTCTGAGGGCTGTAACATTGCATTCACCGATCTTGAGGTGAACCTCGACACTGAGAAGGAGATTGCCGCTCTGGGCGTGAAGGCCAAGAGCTACGCCTCGAACGCTGCCGATTTCGCCCAGACAGAAGAAGTTGTTAAGGCCGTTAAGGAGGAGTTTGGTTCAATCGATATCCTGGTCAACAACGCTGGTATCACCAAGGACGGTCTGATGCTGCGCATGACTGAGCAGCAGTGGGACGCCGTGATTGCCGTCAACCTGAAGTCGGCATTCAACTTCATCCATGCCTGTGTTCCTGTTATGATGCGCCAGCGTGGCGGCAGTATCATCAACATGGCCTCTGTCGTAGGTGTACATGGTAATGCCGGTCAGGCTAACTATGCCGCTTCGAAGGCTGGTCTCATTGCCCTCGCCAAGAGCATCGCTCAGGAGATGGGTCCCAAGGGCATCCGTGCCAATGCCATCGCTCCAGGCTTCATCGAGACGGCTATGACCGCAGCACTGCCTGATGAGGTTCGCGAACAGTGGAAGCAGAAGATTCCTCTCCGTCGTGGTGGTCAAGTCGAGGATATCGCTAACGTGGCAACCTTCCTGGCATCCGACCTCTCAAGCTATGTCAGCGGACAAGTCATCCAGGTTGATGGCGGTATGAACATGTAAACGATGAAAGATTCGGTATTAATACTAAGTGGTGGGGTTGACTCCACCACTTTGCTATATGATGAGCAGGAGCGTATAGCCCTTGCCATCTCCTTCGACTACGGCTCGAAGCATAACAAACGGGAAATACCGTTTGCGCAGCTGCATTGCAAACGTTTGGGCATCCGCCATATTGTCATCCCCCTCGATTTCATGACCAAATACTTCGTCAGTTCCCTGCTCGAAGGCGGTGAGGACATTCCCGAGGGTCATTATGCCGACGAGAACATGAAGTCGACCGTCGTACCCTTCCGTAATGGCATCATGCTCAGCATCGCCGTGGGCATTGCCGAGAGCAACGGACTCAGATACGTTATGATGGCCAACCACGGAGGCGATCATACCATCTATCCCGACTGCCGACCGGAGTTTGTCGACGCCTTCGACCAGGCGGCCTCCGCAGGCACCTTCGTCAACGTCCGTCTGCGCACGCCCTATACACACATCACCAAAGCTGACATTGCCCGTCGCGGCAAGGCGCTGGGCATAGATTATAGCGAGACGTGGTCGTGTTACAAGGGGGGAGAACACCATTGCGGTCGCTGCGGCACCTGTGTCGAGCGCCGTGAGGCCTTCGCTGCTGCCGCCATTGATGATAAGACCATCTACGATGAAGTGCGTTAGGTCTGCGGATTGCAATCTACTCGCAGGCACATCATCGTGAGGTCGTCGTTCGGCTCGGCGCCGTTGCGGTGGGTTTCCACCTCGGCCTTGAGGGCTTCGATGACTTGACGGGTGGAGTCGAACGGCGTATTGCGCAAGAACTCCAACAGGCGTTCGTCGCCGAATTGCTCCTTATGCGTGTTCTCGGCTTCGTTCAGTCCGTCGGTGTAGATAAACAACGGACGGCCCTTGATGGAGTCAATCGCTTCACCCTCGTATTCGAGTCCAGGCCACAAGCCGAGGGGTGCGTTGGGAATCATATTGAGGAATTCGCCGTGATGCTTGCCACCGCCAATGACGGGAGGATTGTGTCCAGCGTTGCAGAAGTCGAGATGTCCCGTCGTGAGGTCTACCAATCCCAGCCAGAAGGTGACGAACATACCATTTTCGTTGTCGTCGCCACTGAGAGCATCGTTCATGCGGGTGCAGATTTCTGCTGGCATCATGCCTTGCTTGGCCAGCGTGAGGAATAAGCGCGTGGCTTGTGCCATAAACAATGAGGCCGGCACACCCTTGCCCGACACGTCGCCCACCGCAAAGTAGAGTTTGTCGTCCAGCAGCAGATAGCCGTATAGGTCGCCGCCGACCTCCTTGGCAGGTGTCATCGAGGCATACATATCCAAGCCCTCACGTTCGGGGAACACGCTCGGCACCATTGACATTTGAATGTCGCGAGCAATGCGCAGCTCCGATTCTATGCGCTCCTGCACGGCCTGCATCTTCGTGATGCGGCGGCGGTAGATGGTGTAGATGATGAACGACAGAATCACCAGTCCGAGGACAATCATCGTGGCGATCCACCAGAGGCGCGTCAGCGCAGCCTGCTTCTGGGCTATCTGAGCCTCCTTGCCCTGCGTGTCGTAGATGGTGGCAAGCTCCATGGCGTCGCTGTTGCGCCAGCGCACGACGGCACTGTCGATGACGCTGGCAATGCTGTCGGCCATTACAATCGCTTTCTGGTTGTTACCCATGCCGCGCCAAGCATTGTACTGCGGAACGAGCATCTGGGTGATATCGTCGAGGGTAATCTGCGTAGAGACAATGTCCGACGAGTCTCTCGAGTGAAACATGTCGATAGCCTCCTGCCATTGGTGAGTTTCAAGCAGAAACTGTGCACATTCACGCTTGATAGTTCCACTCTTTTTTTGGCCGGTAGCTAAACACTGTCGGAACAACTTCTCAGCCTCTTCCGGCTTGCCTTGATGTGCCAGCAGCCGCGCCTCGGTCAGTTGCTGGCGGAAGAGCCGCTCGCCAATATTTTTATTGACCGAGTCACAATGCACCTGAAGATAACGGAGAGCATCCTTGCTCTCTTCGAGCCAAGAGGCAGCACGTTCGTAAAGCCCCTTGTTCAGATACGACTGCGAGGCGGCTGCAGCTACCTCTTGCCTTACGTCGTAATAGATGGAGTCGTTGGTGAAATCAGTACTGATGTCGTATCGCGACGCATTGCGCTTGTAGGCCTTTATGGCTTCCTGGAATTGGCTTTCGCCCTCGTCAAAGCGGCCTAAGGCCACCAGACTTTCCCCCATCACGATATACAAGGGTGACAATGCATTGTTCGACACCATCAGGTTCGACTCATGCTCACTGATAGTGGCTATGGCAGGCATCAACGCCTTCAGTGCCCCTTCGTAGTCGTGCTTTTCTTGCAAGATATATCCAAGTTTTTGTGCACTCATGGCATAGGCCTGCAGCTCAAAATCGTCTCCCGTAAATGTTTCCATGGATTTTCTCAAATAATACTCCTTCAGTTTGGGGCGATTCAGATTACCATATGCCCCCGCCCGGAATAAGTTACACGTGGTAGGGCGAAGCGCCTCCGTCTTCTCAAGGCTGTCAGTAAGGGCTAACACTGAATTCCAGTCTTTACGCTCAGCCAGTACATTTACCAGATCCATGTTCTTGTTATCCTGATTTAGCCTGCCTACATCAAAGAATGGCGATACGATATAGCTTATACAACGCTCTGCATCCTCTTCCGGTAGCACATAAAACATTATTTCCAGCGCAAAAAACAGTGCCACAGGCAGTCCGACTAGACACAGCAGCACGTCTACAATCCACTTCCTAATTCGTTTACTCATATATGAAAACTATTATTCGTTTGGTTGATCACTTTTTAGAATACGCTGCAAAGTTACACATTATTTTCGAAATACGACACGGAAAAGCGAAATTTCTTTCCTTTATCCGAAGAGGGCGCGGAGGGCTTCTTCGACCTTGCGGACGGGAACGAGTTCAATGTTGAATTTCTTGCGGTTGAGACCCGCGAGGTTGTATTTGGGGATGATGATGTGCTGGAAACCTAACTTTTCGGCTTCGGAGATACGTTGTTCGATGCGAGCCACGGGGCGCACTTCGCCACTGAGACCGACTTCGCCAGCCATGCACCAGCCTTCGTCGATGGGCGTGTCGACGTTGCTTGACAGCACAGCGGCAATGACGCTGAGGTCCATAGCCATGTCGGTGACGCGCAGTCCACCAGCGATATTCAGGAATACATCCTTCTGCATGAGTTTGAAGCCGACACGTTTTTCGAGGACAGCCAGCAGCATGTTTAACCGTCGCTGGTCGAAACCCGTGGCGGAGCGCTGGGGCGTGCCGTAAGCGGCAGACGACACCAACGCCTGCGTTTCGACGAGGAAGGGTCGGACGCCCTCGATAGCACTGGAGATGGCGACGCCCGAGAGTCCGTCGTGATTGTCTGTCAGGAGCAGTTCCGATGGGTTCGAGACTTGCCGCAGGCCGCTCTCCTGCATTTCGTAGATGCCGAGTTCGCTGGTGGAGCCGAAGCGGTTCTTGATGCTGCGCAGGATGCGGTACATATAGTGTTGATCGCCCTCGAACTGAATGACGGTATCCACGATGTGCTCAAGGATTTTCGGACCGGCGAGGGTCCCTTCCTTCGTGATATGACCAATAAGGATGACGGGGACGCCACTTGTCTTGGCAAAGCGGAGCAGGGCGGAGGCGCACTCGCGGACTTGGGCGATGGAGCCTGCACTGCTTTCCACGTCTTCGGTGGAGATGGTCTGGATAGAGTCAACGACGAGCAGGTCTGGCTGGACTTCCTTGATATGGTCGAAGATGGCTTCAAGGGAGTTTTCGCAGAGTATCATGAAGTTGTCGGTGTCGGCGGAGGAACCACCGACCGCACTGAGGCGCTCGGCGCGCATTTTGAGCTGGTGGGCGCTTTCCTCACCGCTGACGTAGAGCACGCGCTTGTCCGTCAGGGCGAGCATGGTCTGTAGGGTGAGCGTCGACTTGCCGATGCCCGGTTCACCGCCAAGGAGCACAATGCTTCCTGGCACCAGTCCGCCACCCAATACGCGGTTCAGTTCGTCGTCGTGCATATTGATGCGCGGGTCGTCTTTGGCTGAAATATCCTTCAGTCGCAGCACCTTGTTTTCGCGCAGCTGATGGCCTGCCGATGCTGCTGCAGACGTAGCCACGACTTTCTTTTTCGTGTCGGCGACCTTGATTTCCTTGAACGTATTCCACTGACCACAGGCAGGGCATTTGCCTACCCATTTAGCCGACTCCTGTCCGCAATTGTCGCAGACGTACATGATTTTATCCTTTGCCATAACGACTGCAAAGATACAAAATAAAGTGAAAAGTGAAAAATGAAAAGTGAATAATTTGCTGTCGCTCTTGTTATTCTCGCAAAAAACATGTATCTTTGCAGTCGAATTATGAAGAAAAGTGTGATAATAATGATAGTCGGCATGCTGTTGATGGCAGCATGCGGACATTCGTATGAGGAAACCAAACGTCAGAAAAGCATCAGTCAGCGCGAGGCCATGAGGAGAGATTCGCTGGCATTGAAGGTGGCTGTGATGCCTACGTTGGATTGCCTGCCATTGTATGTGGCGGAGCATTATCAACTGTTTGATACCCTGCGCGGCGGCGTGCGTCTGAAGTTCTATATGGCTCAGATGGACTGCGACACGGCGTTGGAGCGTGGTAGGGTAGAGGGTGCTATGACCGATTTGGTGAGGGCGAAACGCATGGAGACGCGTGGCATGAAGTTGCGCTATCCCACTGTAACCAGTGCTTACTGGCAATTGGTAGCCAATCGTAATGCCCGCGTAAAGCAGTTGAAACAGTTGGACGACAAAATGGTGGCGATGACGCGTTTTTCGGCCACTGACCTGCTGACCGACCGCATGATAGACTCGGCGAAACTGGATAAGGACCGCGTGTATAAGGTACAAATCAACGACGTCAACGTGCGGTTGCTGATGTTGCAGAACAACGAGATGGATGTGCTCTGGATGATGGAGCCTCAGGCCACCGCAGCGCGCATGATGAAGAACGGCGTTGTGTACGACAGTCGCGACGACGATTTGCAACTGGGCGTGCTTGTGTTCAATGAAAAGGAGATGCGTCATCCTGAACGCGCGCAGCAGCTGACACTCTTTATGGAAGCTTACAATCAAGCGTGCGACAGCATCAATAAATATGGCGTTCGCCACTATCGCCGCGTCATTGCTGAATGCTGCAAGATGAAGGAGAATATGCTGGACTCGCTGCCTGATAAAATAAAATATGAACGCGCGCGAGGACCACGTGAACAGGATATCGCCCTTGTGGAAAAGTGGTTAGGCGTAAAGAAAGATGCCAGTGGTAAGCAGAAAGAGGTAAGTGATAAGAAGAAAACGGCAAGGGGTAAGAAAGTAAAATGAAGACAATAGATCACTCTCTAGAACGCGTCTATCTGCAACTGTGTCATGCGAATTGCGGCTTGGCGATAGCTGAAATGGAAACCTATCTGGCTGCGTGGCCTGATGGCAAGTCTTCCGAGGCCCTGCGTGTCGTCAGGGAAGATTACGACCTCATGTCAGGTTACTGGCGCAGAGGCGTTGACGATGACCAGCGAGAGAAACAATACCAGTACCTGTTGCAACGCGTGTATGTGCTCTTTGCCAACATTGCCGTCCACCGTCGTCTGCAAACATCTTCGTTTCTGATGGGTATCTATCAGGGAGCCCGACAGGCGTCGCGTGACTGGTCGCTGTCAGCCATTCGCGGTGAGATGGAGAATTTCGTCAGCGAGATTGCCATGCTTGAGTTTGAGGCCGAGGACACCAGGGAAGAGAAGCACCGTTCGCTCTACAAGGCCCATCAGCAGCAGATGTCGGCATTGTTTAACTATATTTTCACGTCGCGTATGTGGACTGAGGGCGTTGGAAAGAACTTTACTGACCTGCTGTTGTCGCCGACGGTCGACAATATCGACCAGCAGCTCATTGTTTCGGCCATCATGCTCTCGTTGATGAATCAGTTTGATATCGTCAAGTTCCGCTTGCTGACCGACGTATATCGTCAGTCGCAGGACGAGCATGTTCGCCAGCGGGCCTTGGTCGGATGGGTGTTCTCGTTGGATCGTAACGTCGGGTTGGTCTATCCGGAGCAAAAGGAAATCATTGACAGCCTGTTGACGTCAGAAGCTATATGCCAAGAGCTGACGGAATTGCAGATACAGCTTATACTGACGCTGAATGCCGAAAAAGACAACGACATCATCCAGCGTGAAATCATGCCAAACCTGATGAACAACGACGCCTTTCATATTACCCGCAATGGTATTGAGGAAAAGGAAGAGGACACATTGGAGGATATTCTGCATCCCGATGCCGCAGAAAGGCGTATGGAAAAGCTGGAAGCTAGTATGCAACGCGTCATTGACATGCAGAAAGAAGGTGTGGACGTCTATTTCTCCGGTTTCGCCCAAATGAAACGCTACCCGTTCTTCTACGATATCGCCAACTGGTTCGTTCCGTTCTTCATACAACATCCTGATGTTGCGCAGTTCGTTGAGAGAATGGAGTGTTTTACCTTTGTGGAGTCGATACTTAACAAAGGGCCGTTCTGCAACAGCGACAAGTATTCATTCCTGATTGCTGCCAACGACGTCATCAGTCGCCTGCCGGCTTCCATGCGAGATGCGATGAAGCGTAACGAGGCCTCGTTGGGCGAAATGGAGATTGGAGAGAATCAGTCGGCGGCCTATATCCGTCGTCTTTATCTGATGGATATATACCGTTTCTTCCGCCTGTTTCCTAACCGTTCGGCACTGAACAATCCGTTCGATGGGAATATTGCCGACAATGACATATTGAACTTCTTCGCTTTGGAGATGTTTATGGAGACGCCGCTTGATGGCTATAAGCTCAGCGTTGTCCGCATGATGAAGAAACATCGGCTTGACAAGATGGCTCGTGCCGTGCTGAACACTTTCCCTGACAATATGCGTGACGCACAGTTTTATGTATGGACCAATAGTTTCGAGAAAGCCCTGGAACTGGAACCGAACAATGTGCGTGCCTTAGCCGGTGCGGCGCGCTGGCAGTTCTCGTGCGGCGATTATGCGCAGGCTGATGACTACTACGACCGCTTGCTGTTGCTGGAACCTGAAAAGGTGAGCTATAAGCTGAACAAGGCTGTTTGTCTGGTGAAGCTGGAAGAGTACGAGGATGCGTTGAAACTGCTCTATCAGTTGGACTACGAGCATGGCGACGATGCTAATATCCAGCGCGTCTTTGCCTGGGCGCTAACCTGCGACGGTAAGTTGGAACAAGCCGACAAAGTCTATACCCAGTTGATTGCAGCCCAGCAGGCTACGGCAGAGGATTATCTGAACCAGGGCTATTGTCTGTGGCTCATGAAACGCATTGATGATGCTGTGGAGAGTTTCAGAAAATACATTGAACTGACGCCTGCCGAACAGCGCAACGACCCGCTTTTCGATTTCTTTTGGTTGAAAGACCGCGGTGTCGACATCATTCAGTTTAACATGATGATTGCATTGGTGCAGGGTTAATTGCCTGCAAACGAGTGCGGTGTTTACAGGAACGGCTGTAGCAGGTGGGCAAACCATCCGCGGAACTTCTGCCATCCAGTACGGAACTCGTCCCACGTTTCTTCCGTCAGCTCGAAACTCTTCTGCTTGTCGCGCCAAAACATATCGTCCAGTTCCTTCGTCGTCGCCTTGTCCACAATGACGGCATTCTCCTCGAAGTCACACTTCAGACTGCGTGCATCCAGATTGGTACTGCCCACGGTGCAGTAGAGTCCGTCGACCATCATGATTTTCGAATGGTGGAAGCCCGGCTTGTAGAGCCATATGCGAGCGCCGCGCTTCATCAGTTTGTGTGCCTGATACAGGGCACAGTCAGGCGTCAGAGGAATATCGCTCTTCGACGACAGCATGATTTCCACCTTCACGCCACGGCGTATAGCTCGTGTCAGTGCCTTGGTTACCGAGGGAATCAGCGTAAAGTAAGGGTTGATGATGTGTATCGAGTCCTTAGCCTGATTGATGGCGTTGATATAGAATGTGCGCATGATTTTCGGCGTCACATGAGGCTCGCGATTGATGATACCAACCATCTTCGTGCCCTTCGTGCTGGTGGTGTCAGGTTTCAGTCCTTCAAACACGGTAGGCGTGCCGCCGCGATAGTATTTCATGCCGCTGACGTTTTCGCCAGTCGTTCTGTTCCAGATGCGGAAGAAGATGGCCTGCAACTCGTTCACGGCATCACCTTCTATGCGACAGTGCATGTCGCGCCATTCACCCACTTGCTCCGTGCCTTTAATATAATAGTCAGCCACATTCATGCCGCCTGTATAGGCAATCTTGCCGTCAATGACAACGATTTTGCGGTGGTCACGGCCGAAGATGTGGTTCACCCACGGGAATCGGATAGGGGAGTATTCCACGATGTCAATACTATCCTCGCGCAACGCTTTCAGGTGGTATTTTTTCAGCGGCTGGTTGTTCGAATCGTTGCCGAAGCCGTCGAACATCGCTCTCACCTCCACGCCTTCCTTGCGTTTCTCGCGCAACAGGTCGAACAGCAGCGAGGCAATAGAGTCGTTGCGGAAATTGAAGTATTCAAGATGAATGCTGCTTTTGGCCTGACGAATAGCTCGGAACATATCGTCGAACTTTTCCTGTCCCGACATCAGCAGCGTGACGCTGTTGTCGTTTGAAAACTTGATGTTGCTCTCGCGCAAAGTCTGAACTATCAGCGAGTCGCTCGTCTGAGCACTCGCTGATAGTAATAACGTAGCAAAAACGGAGGTAATTATCGTACGAATCATTGGTTATTTCTTGTATTTCATACGATATTCCAGCGGTGTCATGCCGAACTTATCCTTGAAGATATTGGCAAAGTTCTCGGCAGTCATGAAACCGACGTTGATGGCCAGCTCGCTCATGTTGATGTTGGTGCTTACCAGCAGCGTGCAGGCGTGTTTCAGACGCAGGTCGCGGACAATTTCTGCCGGCGTCTTCGTCGTAATGGCGCGAACCTTGTGGTAGAACGGCACTCGACCCATGCCCATTGCCGTAGCCATCTCCTCCAGACTGATCTGGCCGCGACTCATGTTCTGCAATACAAATTGCTCGATATTGCGCATCAACTGCTGATCCATCGCGTCACTCATCGAATAATCGCCAATGGTGTTTTCACCATAGTACTGCCGCATCAGTTCGCCACCCTTGTTACGCGGCTCTTCCTGCTCGTGCGGAGCCTCTTCACGCTCGTGCGGAGCAACGGTCTCTGCGCCTTCTTCGCTACGCTGTTCGACAATGCCATCGTCGTCGTAAGTCATGGTGGCCGTCGTCATACTGGCATTGCGGCTTTCCAAACGACGCGTCTCACTGCCTTCGATGGTGTTACTATTCATTTCAATAGGTCCGAGACCCATCAGTTTGTTGAATCGCATCACGGCCTCTTGGATGTTGAACGGCTTGGCCAGATAATCATCGGCACCGAGCGTGATATTTTGGTCTATCATGTCTTGCTGCGACAATACGCCGTCGGTCAACAACACGAACTTCGTTTTCTTCCTGCGCGGATCCATCTTAAACTGGTTGCACAGCTCGCTACCGGTCATCATGTCCATATCCTGCTTACATACAACGAGATCGGCATTCAGCATTTCGATGTCGGGTAGTGCATCCTTGATGTTGTCGTAGGTGTGGAAATTGTACACGTCGCGCAGGTGTGCTTTGACGAAATTCAGGAACTCGTGGTTCGAATCGATGAATACCACGTTGAATTTCTTGGCCTGCGAATCGAACTTGATAGGCTTGATTTCTGCCGTCAGCTCCTTCGTCGTAGAACCGATGTAAGCCACTTCGCCGTGGTCGTTCAGTTCCATACGATCCTTGGCCGTCGACTCGGCCTTCTTCTCCGGATTCTCCAATGTCGACTGCATTTCCGAGATGCGCGTGATGACCTGCAACAGTTGGAAATGCAGCGAGTTCAGCTGTTCTCGGCCTTCCATCGACTGCTCCTTTTCGGCCAGTGCTCCGATAATCGTCGTCATACGAGCCATCGGCTGGCGAAGGTCTTCACTGGTGTTCTTGATTTCCTCGCGCTGGCGTCTCAACTCGTCAATCACGGTACGTTTGCTTCGCCATATCTTCCTGATTTTCTTGATACCATAGCGCCATACGAACAATACCACGATAGCGATAATAACGTAAACAGTCAGTGCCCACCACGAAATCCACCAAGGACGCCCGATGGTAATTTCCAGTGTACGCTCCTGATTGCTCACGGCTCCGTCGGCACTGACGGCTTTCACGTGCAGGGTATATGTGCCGCTGCCCAGGTTGTTGAATCTGACGCCGTGCAATAGCGCATCGCCGTTGCGCCAATCGTTCTCCAGTCCTTCCATCCAGTACATGAATTGCAGACGCTCGCCCTTGTTGTAGTTACCGGCGGCAAACTTGATGGTTAGCGTGTTCTGGCTGTTAGCGAGTTCTATCTTGCTGATTTCGTTCAGTGCCGATGTAAGGATAATGCGGCCGTTGTACGAATGACCGGTCAGAATCTCTTCCTCTCCAATGAACAGCTGTGTCAACATGACACGAGGCAACGAATTCTGATCGTCTTTCGCCGTCTTGCGCACCCAGTTAACGCCATAAAGACCTCCGAACAATACGTGTCCGTCAGTCTTGGCCAGAATGGAACCCATATTGAATTCGTTGCTCTGCAAACCGTCATAAACGCTGTAGTTGTACAACCCGTAAGCGAATGTTCCGTCCTCGTGGTTACGTTGTGTGACCACGCGGCTCAGTCCGTTGCTCGTCGTAATCCAAATGTTGTGGCGCCCGTCCTCAGCAATGCCGCAGATAGAGTTGTTGCACAGTCCGTCTTTCTCCGTCAGGTAGCTCAGTTCGTCCTTTACGGTGTTCAGGATGTTCAGACCTTCACGCGTTCCAACCCAAATCAGTCCGCGCGAGTCCTCGAAAATCTGCGTGATATAGTTGTTGGTGAACGTCTGGATGTTCGTGGAATTACCTGTCAGCACTTGCTTCTCGCGTGTCGAGAGGTCGAGAATGACCAGTCCTTCAGCTGTACCGATGAGCATGCGGTTGTTTTGTCCGTAGAACAGTGCTGTGATGTTGTTCGTGTTCAGCATTCCGTTCTCACGCGTGTAGGACGAGAAGGTGTCCATCTTCGGATTATACACCTGCAAACCGCCATTGGTAGCTATCCACAGGTTTCCCGACTTATCGGCACACAGTGCATTGACGTGGTCGTCAATCAGCGTTCTCGCGCTGTCGCGGGCCGCAGAATAGATTTTGCCCACGCCGTTCTGAATACGTGTCACACCGTTCTGCTTCGAGCCTACCCACAGACTGCCGTCCGGCGTTGTAGCCATACACGATACCTTCGTACTGGCCAGCACACCGTTGTAGCCGATAACTCCGCGATTGCCCGTTCCGTACCACACGGTGCTGTCTCCGACTTGTGCCATTGCGGTGATGTCGCCCAGGAGATTCGTTGCGAACTTATAGATGCTGTTGCCGTAGTAAGCCACGCCCGATTTCTCGGTGCCCACCCACAACAGGTCGGTATCGTCCACATAAACGCTCTGCACGCCAATGACCTCGTCGCTGTTGCTTTTGTCGTTCACGCTCCGCGGCTGGACATTCTCCGTTTCCAAGGTCTTCGCGTCCACGCGTATCAGACCAGCGCGGTCGGTGCCAATCCAGATATTGCCTTCGCTGTCGCCTGCCATGCCGTTTACAATGTGGTCTACGGCTACACTGGTCAGACCCAATCGGTCGCCGAAGGTGGTATTCCACGTGTTCGCGCTCTTGTTGTAAATCATCAGTGTGCCTTGTCCGTACAACCAGATATTATCCTGCTGATCGGCATAGGCTTTCAGGCTCTTCGTCTTGCGCAAGTGGTTGGCGGCGATATAGTCTGTCTGCCAAACGGTAGTTTGTTGGCGCATAATGTCGCAACAAACCATTCGTCCGTCTTCGTACACGGCAATGGCACCGTCGCGGCACTCGCTCAGCGAACAGATAATTCCCTGCGGTATTCCGCGTGCGTCGTTGGTATAGCCGAACTCATAGCTTGTCTGCTGTTGCATGTTGTAAGCTACGATACCCTTGTTCGGTATCGACGCCCAGAAGTTCTTGTGGCGGTCAATGAACACGACGTTCGGCTTACCCTCAATACCCATGCTGGCGTACACCTGCTTCATGTCGCGCTCGAAGCTTTCCGTCTGCGGGTGGTAGATGCAGAAACCTGCCGAAGTCTCTATCCACAGGTTGCCGTCCAACATTTCCTGAATACTGATGATGTAACTGTCGGGCAGCGACGAGCCGTCCTGCGAATTACTCTGGAAGTTTTTGAACGTATAGCCATCCCATCTGTACAGTCCTGCCGGCGTTCCGAACCACATGTATCCTCGCTGGTCTTTCAGCACGCAGTTAATCTGGCTGCTGATAAGTCCGTTTCGGGCGTCCAGCGTTTTAAACATATAGACGCCAGCCGCTGCCAACGGCAGTGCCAGCATGATGACTATTAATATTCGTTTCAGTCTGTTCATATCTTATAATTCTTCTATCTTCTTTTAACTTCTGAGGCCAAAGGCCGATAACTTCTTCTCACTACTTTACAAAACGCACGCATAGCGGTCAACGATTCCGAGCAGCCGTTGCTCTTCGTCTACTACCAACACGTTGTGTATTTTGTGCCGGTTCATCGTTTTCTGAATCTCGGCAATCTTCGTCTGCGGCCCTACCATTTTTGGTGTCCGCGTCATAATGTCTCCTACCGTTCGGTCGAAGAACCGCGCCTGCCATTTCTCCATCGCGCGGCGGATGTCACCGTCGGTGATGAGGCCAACGACCTTCTCACCTCTTTCTTCTGACCTCTCGCCTCTTTCTACTGCCACGCCCAGTCCCAGCTTGCCTTTGCTCACCAGTATGATGGCTTCGCCCAAGTGCATCTCTTCCGTCAGCAGCGGCAGGTTTTCCGTTATCATCACGTCCTGAGCCGTTGTCAGCAGTCGCTTGCCCAGCTCACCGCCGGGGTGGAACTGTGCGAAGTCCTGCGGCTGGAAGTTCCTTTGTTCCATCAGTGCCACAGCCAGCGCGTCGCCCATTACCAATGTCGCTGTCGTCGAACTGGTCGGCGCGAGGTTCAGCGGGCAGGCTTCCTTTGCTACGCTGACGTTCAGGTGGCACGTCGAATATTTTGCCAACAGCGACTGCGGATTACCGGTCATGGCGATGATGGGAATTTCCATGTGCAACACCATCGGAATAAATCGCAGCAGCTCGTCCGTCTGCCCGGAATTCGAGATGGCAATCACCACGTCGCCGGCCGACATCACGCCGAGGTCGCCGTGGTAAACGTCCAGCGGATTCACGAAGAACGACGGGGTGCCTGTCGACGCTAGTGTCGCGGCAATCTTCGCTCCGATGTGTCCGCTCTTGCCTACGCCTGTTACGATGACCTTGCCATGACACTGCATCATCAGTTCCACGGCGCGGTCGAACTCTTCGTCCATCTTCGGTATCAGGTCAAGCACCGCCTGTGCCTCGTCCTTGATACATTGTATTGCGTAGTCTCGTATCGTCATTCTCTTACCAATTTTGCGACCAAATCGCCAAGCGCACTGAGCTCCAGCATGTTTGCGGCGTCGCTCAAGCCCGCGTCCGGGGTGGGGTGGACCTCAAAGAAAAAGCCTGTCGCGCCGAAGGCCTTCGCCGCCAGTGCCATCTGGGGGACAAACCGCCTGTCGCCGCCAGTCTTGCCGTCGCTGCCGCCCGGGCGTTGCACGCTGTGGGTGCAGTCCATGATGACTGTCTCTGCCAATTCCAACATATCGGGAATGTTACGGAAGTCCACCACGAGGTTGTTATAGCCCATCATGTTGCCGCGCTCCGTCAGCCAAACGTCCTTGGCTCCGGCGTCGCGGGCTTTCTCCAGCGGATATCGCATATCGCGACCGCTCAGGAACTGGGCTTTCTTGATGTTTACGATTTTGCCCGTGCGAGCAGCAGCTGTCAGCAGGTCAGTCTGCCGGCACAGGAAGGCGGGTATCTGGATGACGTCCACCACCTCACCCGCAGGCTTGGCCTGCCAGCTTTCGTGGATGTCCGTCAACAGCCGCAGACCGTATTTCGCCTTTACGTCGGCCAGCATCTGCAATCCGCGGTCGATGCCCGGGCCGCGGAACGACGTTACCGACGTCCTGTTGGCCTTGTCGAACGAGGCTTTGAAGATGATGTCCGTGCCTAATTGCCGGTTAATGTCCACCAGCTTGGCAGCCACGGTGTCCAGCAACTCCGCTGACTCTATCACGCACGGTCCGGCTATCAATACAGGTCTTTTCATGCTGCTGCCTATACTTTATTTCATCTTGATGCACATCTTCGTGAGGTCGTCGCTGGGTTCGGCACCGCCAACGAATTCCTCCACGGCCTTGTGGATGGTTTCCGACGTCTCGCGCGCACTGCCCAGGTCGTTGCTCAACAGGGCTTTCAGGCGCTCGTTGCCAAACTGCTCCTTTTGGGCGTTCTCGGCCTCGTTGATGCCGTCGGTATACATGAACAGCGTTTTGCCGTGCATGTTGGCCACCTCTTCGCCCTCAAACTCCATTTCCGGCCACAGCCCGATAGGTGCGTTGGCTTCCATTTCCATGTATTCGCCGTCGAGCAGCGGGGGATTATGGCCGGCATTGCAGAATTCCATGTGGCCCGAAGTCAGGTTGATGAGTCCGATGAACATCGTGACGAACATGCCCTGCTCGTTGTCCTCGGCCAAAGCGTGGTTCAGTCGTGTGGCAATGGTGTTCGGCGTCAGATGGCCGTCAACCAGCGTGCGGAACATGCGCGTCACTTCGGCCATGAACAATGCCGCAGGCACACCCTTGCCGCTGACGTCGCCCACGCAGAAATACAGCTGGTCGTCCAGCAACGCATAGGCGTATAGGTCGCCGCCCACCTCCTTGGCAGGGGTCATCATGGCGTAGATGTCCACATCCCTGCGCCGTGGGAATACGTGCGGCAGCATTCTCTTCTGTATCTCGCGGGCAATGCGCAGCTCGCTCTCAATGCGCTCCTTGGCCTTGGTGGTTTCCTCCAACCGGTCGTAGGCGTGTTGCAACTCGCCGTTCACCACCTTCAGGTGCTTCATGTGCTTGTTGCGGCGATAGCCGTAGATGGCAAGGAAGGCAATGAGGAGTGCCGCGATGACACCGCCTGCCGTTAGCAGCAGGTGTTCCTTGGCCAGCTCCTGCTCCTTCACCTCGTTCTCAGCGTAGGTAATCGACAGCTCCGTGTCGAACTCGTTCATTTGCGCGCGAGCCTCCGACGACTGGATGGAGTCTGTCGCCGCACGGGCACGCTTCTGCCAGTACAACGCCTGCTTCCAGTCGCCCATGTGTTCGTAGATGGAAGCCTTCTGAGCACATCTGTTCTGCTGGTGTATCAGTTTGTCGGCGCGTTGCAGGGCCAGCTGCCACTGCTTGCGGTTCTTGGCCTGATACACGTTGATGAGCTCGCCGAACAAGCCGCCCTGACCGCCGTGCTCAGCCATCAGCTGTGCGCGCTCCTTATAAGCTTCCTCGAAACCGAGGCTGTCGCCCTGATTATACCGTGCCAGGCACTTGTAGCTCCATGCCGTAATCTGATTCATGGGAATGATGCCGGGCTCGTCCAATGCTTTGCGCGCGTAATCCTTCACCTCCTCGTAGTCCTTTCGGTGGAGGGAGATCTCGCAAAGTCCCAAGTAGCACGGCGCGGCACTTTCATCAGGCAGATATTTCTCCTTCAGTTCCAGTGCCTGCAGGAAACTCTTCTCTGCCAGTCCATAGTTTCCCGACTGCTCGCGGATGGTGCCTAAGGTAAAGGTGGCGAAATACATGCCGACATTGCTGTTGTTCTGCTTGGCATTGTGGTACATGTCGTGAGCCAACTTCACACCCTTTTGGCGGTCGACATACTCGAACATATAGATGGCTTCGTAACTGCACGCGCGGTAGTACGTCTCCTGATACTGGGAAAACTCCGTAGCAGCCTTCACCTTCTGCACGGTCGCAAAATAATCATCCGTCTCGCGCGCACTATAAGCGCGATAAGCTTCGTTGGTCAGCTCTTGCAACTTCTCAGGCAGATTCTCCTCAGCCCCAGCACGGGTGCTTACCGATGCCAGCAACACCATTGCCAGCACTACAAAACAAGCAATTTTTTTCATATCTTGTCAAATCAATAGGGCCTTGTTATTGTCATTTATTGTCATTTTGCCTGCAAAACTACGAAAAAAAGCGTAAAACACCAAACAAAATTCAAAAAAAATGGACTGATTTTTGCAGTATCGAAATCTTTTTGTAAATTTGCCGGCAGAAACTGAATAAATATTATTGTTAAACCATTTAATTGAACAAAACAAAATGAGTAAACAAACAAGTAACATGGTCCGGCGATTGCTGATGGCGGTGATGGTGATGGCGGCTGCCCTGCAGGTACGTGCGGCAAGCGCAGAGAAACTGACCTTTACCGTTAACGGGGAAAAGGTGGAGATTTTCCTGGCAGAGCACCCCGTCATTACGTACACCAATAACACGCTTCACGTCAAGACGGACACAGAGACCATCGAAATCCCCGTGAGTGAGATATCCGGGGGATCGTTCGACAATCCGACAGGCATCCAGACGCTGGAAATGGCCGATATGGAAAACCGTAACGGCGAAATCCGTTTCAGTCACCTCAAGCCAGGCAGCCCAGTCGAGGTGTTCAGCTTTGACGGAGTCAAACTGTCGACGACAACTGCCGACGGCGAGGGCAAGGCGGTGGTAAGTGCCGGACAGCTCCCCAAGGGTGCATACATCGTCAGGACTGCTTCGCAAACTATCAAAATTGTTAACAAATGAATAACTTAATAAATACAAATCATTATGAAAAGATTTTTCCTCCTGTCGCTTGTTGCGGCATTCGTTTCGCTGATGTCTGTCAGCGCTCAAGACAACACTTATAGTATGATCATCAAGCTGGCCAACGGCACCACGCTCACTATTGGTCCGAACGAAGTGGACAGCATTTCTTTTAACGACGGCGAAATAACAGTATCCGGCAGCACTATCAGCGACCTCGTCGCCGGATTCACGGCAGCCCAGGTTGAGACCCAGATGCGTATCGACAGCCTTTCGAATGTGCTCATGATGCACTATGCAACAATAGAAGATATTATGCAAGCTCTTGCAAATATTCCTATTCCTGATTTGTCGAACTATCCGACGAAAGCCGAACTAACAGATCTGTTATACAAATATGCCACAAAGGAAGACTTGCAATACGAGCAAGACATGAGAGCAAAGGAAGATCAAAATCTTATGGAACTTGTGCAGAAAGTGGATGCGGATCACAAAAAGACGGAAGATACTCTTAAATTAGAAATTGATGAATTAAAGTCAATGGCCAATGCGTTAAACGCTGCAGTGAATGCAATGAACACGAGGATTGACTATTTAGAAAATGAAATCAACAAGTTGAAAGGCAATTAAGTTTACATAGACGGGACTTTTGTGTACACCCCGACACAAAAAAGGCGAGCTCGCAATCACTGCGGGCTCGCATTTTTTTTACTTTACTGGCGGTAAAGTGACGGTTTAATGACGGTAAAGTGGCGGTTTAGTGCCGGTAAAGTGTAAGGAAATAGTCACTAAAGTCCTTGCAGATTGCACCAGCAAAGTTGTTCAATAGACCCTTGTTGTCGCCCGAATTGCCCACCAACTGGGCCTTAATTGTCGTAGCGGAGCACGACGGCTTCGTTGGAAACGTCTAGTGTGGCCTTGGCTCCCGTCAGGAGTGGAAAGTTGCGGAGGTGGGCGTGGCCTGTGGGGAAGTCGTAGCAGACGGGGATGTGCCAATGCTGGAGGTATTCGTGGAGCATGGCGTACATGTCGTCGAAGCCGTTTTCGGGGTGCTTGTACTTGTTGAACTGGCCTACGACGACGGCGCGGATGTGGGATTGTAGTCGCCGAACCTCGATGTTGTGCAGCATTCGGTCGACTTTGCTCATCTCCTCGCCAGTGTCCTCGATGAACAGAATGGTGCCGTCCATGAGCAAGGGGTCGAAATCGGAACCTGCCAAGTCGTTGAATACCGACATGTTGCCCCCAACGAGGATGCCCTCGGCCTTACCCGTGATGTTCAGCGGATGCGGAGCGACACGATAGGTGGGCAGATTGCCCTGTAGCATCTGTCGCAACGTCTGGCTGACGGTATCGTTACCCTCGTAGGTCTTCAGTGCGTGGCACATCGACCCGTGAATGCCTTTCACCCCAGCCCTCGCCTCGGCGCACAGCAAAGCTGTGATGTCGCTGAAACCAATCATCATCTTGGGGTAGTGGCGAAGGGTGTCTAACGACAGCCGGGCTAGCAGATGAGCCGCTCCGTCGCCACCTCGTGAGCACATAATCGCCTTGACAGTCGGCTCTTTGAGCGCCCAGAGCAAATCGGCAAGTCGTTCGTCAACAGTTCCCGCAAAACCATGGTAGTCCGAGAGCGCGTGTGGGCCCACTACACAGCGGTAGCCCCACTGTTCCAGCGTCCTCATACCGCCATTGATGGTTGCAGTGTCCGTAGCGCTCGAAGGGGAGATAATGGCAATCGTATCGCCCTCATGCAAATATTGTGCTGAAAGTGAAAGCACCCGGCAAAGCATGAGCGATATTACGATCGTCTTTTTCATATCCCCTCAGTACCGCGGGACGGATTAGAACTTGTAGTCGACGCCGACACCGATGACGTGGTTGGTGCGGGAGTAGGTCTCGAGGCCGTAGGAGGTCTGCTTGTCGTAGTCGCTGTAGAGGGAGCAGAAGTAGCCGGCATTGAGGCGGACCTGCTTGTTGATGTTCCACGCTCCGCCGAGGCCTAAGCTATAGCTGTCGCAGGCGAAGGAAGTGTTCTGCTGGTAGCCGTCGGTGGCACCGTAGTCAGTGTGCTGGGCACCACAGCTGACGGTGAACTTCTCGTTGATGTCGTACTCTACGCCGGCAAGAATCTCATGGGTGCCGTGTTTCAGCTCGTCCTGGCGGTCGTTGGCCATCTTGGCGTTCTTGTCGTCGAAGAAGTGATATTCCAATGTGGCACGCAACTTGGGGGTAAACTCGTAGCCGGCAGCAAGGGAGAGGAGTGCGGGCATGTCGTAGCGTGTCTTGACGCCGTCCTCGTATGGTGCGGTGTAGGCGTCAAGTTTTTCCTGAAGGGCTTTCATGTTGCTTATGGCGTGAAAGGGGTCGAGCAGTATCATGGCGGCAAGGGCACGCTTGCCAAGACCTGCTTCAAGCACATTTGTGTCGTTGGTGGTCTGGATCTTTGTGCGGAACTCATAGCGTGCGGTCAGGGTGAGCGGTCCTTGATGATAAGCCAGGCTGATGATGGGCGTAAAGCCCCAGCCTTTCTGGTCAACGTCAAGCAATAGCTTGGCAATCTCGCCCAACAGAGGATGGTCCTTGGCGACGACGTGGCCACGATAGTAGCCGTCGTAGTAGTTGGCACGGATGCCGAACGCGGCAGAGAGACAGTCAAGTACTTTATAGGAGAAATTAACCTGTCCGCCGTAAATATACTGCTTACCCTTCATCTGAGAATCGAGGGTGTACTGGTTGGGAGTGATGCCTTTTTCGGCGAGCATGTTCTGTAGCATGACATTAAACATAGGCACACCTTCTTTGTATTCGACGAAGCCGCCGCTGCCCACGATGCCAAGCATGGCCGAGAGCGCCCAGCGGTCTTTCTTATAGGACGCAAAGAGTGCGGGGACGATGGGTGCGGAGGCCTTGCCTTCGTAGGTGTGGCTACCGGCCTCTGTGGTGAGCTTGATGTCGCGATACTGCCAGGGCTTCTGGAAGTTGAGCGACAGTTGCCACCCTTCGTGTCCCCAGACGATACCGGCAGGATTGCTGAACGTGGCGTCAATCTCGGTGGAAGCGCCTCGTGCCATCATGCGGTCGAAGGCGATGTGATAGTTGGTGTTGGTCATCAGTCCGCCAGCGAAGGTTGCGGTGGAGAAAAGCGCTGCAAAGGCAGCGAAAAGGATTAATCTTCTCATGCTAAAAAAAGTGATTGGTTGACATTTCGTCGGCAAAGATACGAAAAAAATGCGAATTGGCAATTGATATACATTATTTATTATTAAAAAAGTGGTATTTTTTCGGTAAAACATTGGGGATAGTGCAACTTTTTTTGTAATTTTGCAGGCTCAAAAGAAAATTTATAACGCGTTATTTATTATATTTATGGCAGACAAGAAAAAGATTAAGACTGCGCTCATCTCGGTATTTCATAAAGATGGGCTGGAAGAGTTGCTGAAAAAGCTGAACGACGAGGGCGTGAAGTTCCTGTCGACAGGTGGCACTCAGACGTTTATTGAATCGCTGGGTTACCAGTGTGAGAAGGTGGAGAACGTGACGACGTATCCGTCCATCCTCGGTGGCCGCGTGAAGACTTTGCATCCGAAAGTGTTCGGAGGTATCTTAGGCAGACGCGAGCTGGAGAGCGACCGTCAGCAGATGGCTCAGTACGAGATTCCCGAGATTGACCTCGTGGTGGTAGACCTGTATCCCTTCGAGCAGACTGTGGCAAGCGGTGCGAGCGAGGAGGACATCATCGAGAAGATTGACATCGGCGGCATCTCGCTGATTCGTGCAGCAGCTAAGAATTTCAACGACGTGGTAATCGTTCCGTCGAAGGCTGAGTACGCTGTATTGTTAGACATCCTGAACGAGCAGGGTGCAGAGACTACGAAGGCCCAGCGCCGTATGCTGGCTACACGTGCCTTCGGCGTATCGAGTCATTACGACACCGCTATTCACGCTTGGTTCGAGAAGTAATAACGAACACGAATCTAACTAATCGGACGAATAAACAATTCGTGGTTAAAAAGGAAAAGAAAAACAATTAGAGTATATTATGGGATTTTTTAGTTTTGTTCAGGAAATAGCAATGGACCTGGGAACGGCCAACACCATCATTATCAGCGATGATAAGATTGTGGTTGACGAGCCGTCAGTAGTTGCGCTGGACCGCCATACCGACAAGATGATTGCCGTGGGTGAGAAGGCAAAGATGATGTATGAGAAGACACATGACAATATACGCACAGTACGTCCGCTGAGAGATGGTGTGATAGCCGACTTCTCGGCCTGCGAGCAGATGATGCGCGGACTGATCAAGATGGTTCACACGGGCCACCGCCTGTTCTCGCCCTCACTGCGCATGGTGATTGGCGTTCCGAGCGGTTCGACGGAAGTTGAGCTGCGTGCCGTTCGCGACAGTGCCGAGCACGCCGACGGACGCGACGTGTACCTGATTTTCGAGCCGATGGCTGCTGCTATCGGTATCGGCATCGACGTAGAAGCCCCCGAGGGTAATATGATTGTCGACATCGGTGGCGGTTCGACGGAGATTGCCGTGATTTCGCTGGGTGGTATCGTGTCGAACAACTCGATTCGTACCGCTGGTGACGACCTGACATCGGACATCCAGGAATATATGTCGCGCCAGCATAACGTGAAGGTGTCGGAACGTATGGCCGAGCGCATCAAGATTGCAGTAGGCTCGGCACTGACCGACCTGGGCGACGAGGGTCCTGAGGACTATGTAGTACACGGCCCGAACCGTATCACCGCATTGCCTATGGAAGTTCCTGTATGTTATCAGGAGATTGCCCACTGTCTGGACAAGACCGTTGCGAAGATTGAGAACGCCGTGCTCTCCGCACTGGAGAATACACCTCCCGAACTGTATGCCGACATCGTGAAGAACGGCATCTGGCTGGCTGGTGGCGGTGCACTGCTGCGCGGTCTGGACCGCCGTCTGGAGAACAAGATCAACATTCCGTTCCACATTGCCGAAGACCCGTTGCACTCAGTGGCCAAGGGTGCCGGTATTGCACTGAAGAATGTTGACCGCTTCTCGTTCCTCATGAGATAAGAGGTAAGCAATGAGAAACCTGCTTGAGTTTCTGCAGAACCACTTCCACTGGGTTCTGTTCGTAGTGCTCGAAGCCCTGAGCGGCATATTGCTGTTCCAGTATAATAGCTACCAGAACAGCGTATGGTTTATGTCAGCCAACTGGGCAACGGGCAAGGTGTACGAATGGAGCTCATGGATGGAGTCGTTCTTCTCGATGTCCACAAACAACGAGGACTTGACGCTTCGGAATTTCTATCTGGAGCGTCAGGTCAATCAGTTGCGCCGTTTGTATCAGGAGGCGACAACGAAAAAAGACCCCAAGGAAGTCGAGGAACTGGAGAAACTGCAGCAGTATAAGTTGATACCCGCCAAGGTGATTACCAACGAGTTACACTTGGCGAACAACCTGATAACCATCGACAAAGGCGAGCAGGACGGCGTCGAAGTAGGCATGGGCGTGGCTTGTGGACAAGGCGTTGTAGGCGTAGTGTATCTGACCAGCGCCCACTACAGCATCATCATTCCTGTGCTGAACATGAAGTCGTCGCGCATCAGCTGTGCCATCCGCAACAGAGGCTATTTCGGCGTGTTGCGCTGGGACGGCAGGGACGCGGGAATTGCCTACGTCGAGGATATTCCCCGCCACGCACGATTCAACAAGGGTGAATGGGTGGAGACGAACGGCTTTTCAACCATCTTCCCGCCAGGTGTATTGGTAGGTCAGATCAAGCAGGTTTACAACTCGCGCGACGGACTGTCGTATCGTTTGCAGGTGCGCCTGTCGACGGATTTCGGCAATCTGCGCGACGTGGTGGTCATTAGCGACAAGACGATAGCCGAGCGGATGCGACTGATGCAGGCCGCAAGGGACTCGCTGAAGCTGAACGTGTCGGAGTGAGGTGAGAGGTTAGAAGTTAGAGGTTAGAGGTAAGAAGTAAGAGATATATGACGGCAGATTTAATCAAACGAGGTTGTGTATTTGTGCTCTTCGTACTGGCACAGGCAATGGTGCTGGGACGCATCCACCTGTTCCACTATGCCACGCCGTTGCTGTACGTCTATTTCGTCATCAGCTTCGAGCGTAACCAGCCCAAGTGGGCCGGTCTGCTGTGGGCATTCTTCATGGGTTTGTTCATCGACATTTTCCTGAACACTCCCGGACTGGCTGCTGCCTCGCTGACGTTCATTGCTGCCATACAACCGTATTTCCTCATACTATTCCTCCCGCGTGACGCTGCCGACAACCTGAAGCCCTCGATGGCAACGCTCGGCCCCAGCAAGTATTCCACCTACATGATAACGCTGGTGACACTCTATTGCGTATTGTTCTATTCGTTGGAGTTCTTCAATTTCTTCAACTGGTTGCAATGGGCTCTGTGCGTTGTGGGCAGTACGCTCATTACGATAGCGTTGATCTATACTTTTGAACTATACAACAGCAGGCAGTAAGTAGATGAAGAGCGACGGGTTGGAATACAGGCACTATGTCATTGGCGGAGTGGCCATACTCATCGTGGTGGTGTACATCATCCGACTGTTCCAGTTGCAGATTTCCAGCGATGACTATAAGAAGAGTGCCGACTCGAATGCCTTCCTGAAGAAGATAGAATACCCGTCGCGAGGCGTCATTACCGACCGCAACGGCAAACTGTTGGTATATAACCAGCCCGCCTACGACATCATGGTGGTGATGAACGAGGCGAAGGATCATCTGGACACGCTGGATTTCTGTGAGGCTCTGAACATCACGCGCGAGGAGTTTGACCGCAGGATGGAAACCATCAAGGACCGCAACAAGAATCCCGGCTATTCACGTTTTACACAGCAGATTTTCATGAGTCAGCTGTCGGACAAGGACTTCTCCGTATTTCAGGAGAAGATGTTCCGATTCCCCGGCTTCTATGTCCAGCGACGCACAATCCGACAATATCAGCAACCGCTGGCAGCCCACGTATTGGGTGATGTGGCAGAGGTGTCGCCCACCGATATCGAGGAAGACGACTACTACCAGCCTGGCGACTACATCGGCAAACTGGGCATTGAGCGCAGTTACGAGAAACAGCTGCGTGGCGAAAAGGGTATTCAGATTCTGCTGCGCGACGCTCATGGGCGTGTGCAAGGGCGCTATCAGAACGGTAAGTTTGACCGCCGGCCTGTGGCAGGCAAGAACCTGACGCTGGGCATTGATGCTGACTTGCAGGCTTTGGGCGAAAGGCTGATGGAAGGAAAAATCGGCTCCATCGTCGCCATAGAACCCTCGACGGGAGAGGTGCTCTGCATGGTATCATCGCCGTCGTACGACCCGCGAATGATGGTAGGACGCCAGCGTTCGAAGAGTCACAGCGAGTTGCAGCGCAACGTATGGAAACCACTGTTGAACCGCAGTATCATGGGTATGTATCCGCCAGGCTCGACATTTAAGACCACGCAGGGACTGACCTTTATGTCGGAGGGCATTCTGCATCCGACGCATACGGCTTATCCCTGCGGACACGGCTTCAACTTCAAGGGCTTGCACGTCGGTTGTCACGGCCATGCGTCGCCCTTGCCGCTCGTGCCTGCACTGTCGACGTCGTGTAACGGTTATTTCTGCTGGGGACTCTACTATATGATTAACCAGAACATCAGCAAATACGGAAACGTGCACGATGCCATGAACATCTGGCGCGACTACATGGTATCGATGGGCTTCGGCTATCCGCTGGGCATCGACCTGCCGGGCGAGAAGCGAGGCATGATTCCTAACGGCGACTATTACGACAACCGCTACAAGAAGTCGTGGAACGGACTGACCGTCATCTCCATTGCCATCGGACAGGGTGAGGTCACCGCCACTCCGTTGCAGATTGCCAACTTGGGAGCCACAATTGCCAATCGCGGATGGTTCATTACGCCGCACGTCGTGAAACACGTACAAGGCGAGAAAATGGACACGCTGTACAGCAAGCGCCGCTATACAAAGGCTACGCGCGAGGCTTACGACTACGTGGTACAAGGTATGAGGGCGTCGGCTACAGGCGGTACCTGTCACGAACTGTCGCGTTACGATTTCCAGGCGTGTGGCAAGACGGGTACGGCGCAGAACCGCGGTCACGACCATTCGGTGTTCATGGGCTTTGCACCGATGGACAATCCGAAGATTGCCGTTGCCGTTTACGTCGAGAACGGTGGCTGGGGCGCAACGTATGGCGTGCCTCTCGGCGGTCTCATCATGGAGCAATATATTCACGGAAAACTGTCGGAAGCCTCGCAGAAGAGAGCCGACGAGTTCCAGCACAGACATATTTCATACGGCTCTACAAGCCGATAATTGAGCGTTGAGGATTAGAATGAAAGCAGATAAACGACAACAGAGTGTACTTCGCAATGTGGATTGGTGGACGATAGCCATCTACCTCGCGCTGCTCACCTTCGGATGGATCAGCGTCTGCGGAGCCAGCTACTCGTATGGCGAGACGGATATCTTCAGTCTCGACACGCGTTCGGGTATGCAGATTATCTGGATTGGAACGAGTATCGTGCTGGGTTTCGTACTGGTCATGATGGACGACAGGTTCTACGACACCTTTGCCTATATCATCTACGCCCTGTTGCTGCTATTGCTTTTTGCCACGATATTCAATCCGCACAGCATCAAGGGGTCGCGCTCGTGGCTCGTATTAGGTCCGCTGCGACTGCAACCGGCTGAGTTTGCCAAATTCGCTACCGCACTGGCCTTGGCCAAGTTCATGTCAGCATATGGCTACAGCATACATATCTGGAAACACTTTGGAATGACGCTGCTGCTCATACTGATGCCTATGATATGTATCGTGTTGCAGCGTGAAACGGGTTCGGCATTGGTCTATCTGGCCTTCTTCCTCATGTTTTATCGCGAGGGTATGCCGGGATCCATTCTCTTCACGGGTTTGGCAATGGTGGTCTATTTCGTCGTGGGCATCCGTTTTGCCGACGTACATTTCGGAGATTCTCCGACCAGTGTTGGCAAGTTCACGGTCATCCTGCTGATACAGCTTTTCTCTATCGGCATGGTGTGGGTCTACTGCCATCAGCGCACGGCGTGGAAACTGTTGCTCTGCTGCATCGGTGCCACGCTATTGTCCCTCCTGTTCTTGAAACTGCCCTTCGATATTGTGTATATCCAGCTCGTACTGACGGCAGTCATGATAGGATATTTCGTGTGGGAGGGCCTTGGCACGCGCGTGCGTTCCTATTTTTTTATAGCGTTGTTCGCCTTGGGCTCCGTGGGATTCTTCTATGGTGCCGACTTCATCATGCAAAACGTGATGGAACCTCACCAACGCTCGCGTATCAACGTGTTGCTGGGATTGGACGAGGACCTGCGCGGTGCGGGCTATAACGTGCACCAGTCGGAGATTGCCATTGGTTCAGGAGGCCTTGAGGGAAAGGGATTCCTCAATGGCACACAGACGAAGTTGAAGTTTGTTCCCGAGCAGGATACCGACTTCATCTTCTGCACTGTTGGCGAAGAAGAAGGATTCCTGGGTTCGGCCGGGGTACTCATCTTGTTCCTGGCTTTGATACTGCGCCTCATCTACTTGTCCGAACGACAACCGCATCCCTTCTCACGGATATACGGCTATTGCGTACTGTCCATCTTCCTATTCCACCTCTTTATCAACGTCGGAATGGTTTTAGGCCTGACGCCTGTTATCGGTATCCCATTGCCGTTCTTCAGCTATGGCGGCTCGTCGCTATGGGGATTCACCTTCCTGCTCTTCATATTCCTGCGACTCGACGCAAGCAGGAAACTGTTAAGGAGTTAAGAAGTCAGGCTATTTGCGGCTTACCTTGACCCCGATGTCAGAGATGCCTGGCAGAATTTCGCGCTTCATATCGTGACGTATAGCAACGAAAAGCTTTTCGCCAGCCTGTAACTCCAACGTGGGAAGACGAAACATATACTGATACTGGCTCACACCAGCTCCCTTGGCAGTGCCGTGATCGTTGACGAGGTCACATACCAGCGTGTCGCAGTGTTTCTCTTGCGTAGAGGCAAGTTGCTGTTCGACAATCATGTTTAGTCCCATAAACGGATATTCGCCGGTAATGCGAAGCCCTACTTCTTCCTCATACAGTCCATCCTCACCGATGGGGCCAACGACAAACGAAATCGTGTCGTTACGCTCCCAGCCCGTTAGCGGCGTATGTTCATAATGATAGTAAACGGTCCGCTTGTTGCAGGCTGTCAGAAGCATGATAAGCAGTGAGATACTGCATATATATAATAAGGTATGCTTACTGTTGTTGGGCATCTTTCGGCTGCTGGGGCTTTTTCTTCTTCTTTTTCTTTTTCTTGGCACGGTCGAAGCGGGCGATGTTCTCCTGAGTAGCCAAATCGATAGGACCTTGCGGTGCTTTCTTCTTGCCATCCTCCAACAGCGATTCGGGCTTCTCGCCCTGGCGGTTCATCTCCACAATCTGTTTGGCACGCTCGGCAGTAATCGTCTCCAGATTGGCGGCAATGTTCTTATCGGTAGAGTAGGTGACAAGCCCTGCCAGGATGTCGGCCTTGAAATAGTAATAGTCGGCATCCAGCGTCTGAAGAACGGTTTCCTTTGAGGGCATCTTACGTCCAGCCTCTACATAGTTGTCGACCTCGTAGTTGAGGCAGCATTTCAGTTTGGCACACATGCCTGCCAGTTTCTGCGGATTCAGCGAGATGTCCTGAAAACGCGCTGCCGACGTGCCGACGCTCGAAAAGTTCTTCATCCACGTGGCACAGCATAGCTCACGGCCACAGGGACCTGTACCGCCGATGAGTCCTGCTTCCTGACGCGCACCAATCTGCTTCATCTCCACACGGATATGGAACGCTGCTGCCAGGTCCTTGATGAGCTGGCGGAAGTCGACACGCTCGTCGGCAATATAGTAGAAGATAGCCTTCTGTCCGTCGCCTTGATACTCCACGTCGCCAATCTTCATCTTCAGGTCAAGATTCTTGGCTATCTGACGGCTCTCAATCATCGTAGAATGTTCCAGGCGCTTGGCTTCCTTGAATTTGTCGATGTCTGTCTGGCGGGCAATGCGGTAAACGCGACGGATGTCGTCGGCACTCTTCAAGTTGGCTTTCTTCAATTGCAAGTGCACCAGTCGTCCTGTCAGCGTCACCACACCGACATCGTGACCGGGATTAGCCTCTACGGCTACAATGTCGCCTTTCTTCAGGGGCAGATTGTTCACGTTATGGTAATAGCCCTTGCGCGTATGTTTGAACTGTACCTCTACCAGGTCGGTGGTATCGGCATTGCCTGGCACGTCAGCAAGCCAGTCGTAGGTGTTTAACTGGCGGTCCTGACGTCCGATGGCATTTTTGCATAGTCCTCGGTCGCAACCGGTTTTTATTTTGAGTTCTTTTTCCATTTTTATCTTTATTTCGTTATTCCGTTATTTCCGTAATTCCGTAATTCCGTTATTCCGTGATTCCGTTATTCCATCATTCCGTAATTCCATCACTTCTGTATCAGCAGCACAATCATTTGCAGCGCCAGGTCGTAGAACACAATCTTCGCATTGGCGTTCTGCCCTATATCGCGAATGGCCTTGTTGATGAGGTCGTAGATGGACAGCACGTTGGTTTCGTTGATGAATCGGGCGAAATTCTTGGCGAAATCCTCTTCGCGCTGCGTCATGTAGCAGAGGTCTTCCTGCTTGAAGTTATACATGAAGTTCTCGCGTGTCAGCCGCAGGAAGTAGTCGAGGAACCGCTTCTGCTTCTCACGCCCCAGCGATGCCATGCGCTCCGACCACGTCTTCAGGTCCTTCACCTTACGCTGGTACGACAGGCGCATCAGCGTCTGGAACATATCCAGAAACAGCTCGTTCTCCGAGTCCGCGCTCAGCATTTCCAGTGCCTTCAGCCAACTGCCGTTTGCCATTCGGCTCACGCGCTGGGCGACGTCCTCGGTCAGTCCGCGCTTCTCGATGAGTGCCTGCCGGATGTCGTCCGTGTCAATTTTGCGGACGTCAATGCGCTGTACGCGGCTGCGGATGGTTTCCAACAGCCTGTCGGGTTCCTCGCAGGCCATGATGAATACGGTCTGCGAAGGGGGCTCCTCCAACAGCTTCAGGATTTTGTTGGCACATTCCTGATTCATGCGCTCGGGTAGCCAGATGACGCTGACCTTATAGCCTCCCTGGCTCGACTTCAGCGACAGCTTGCGCACCAGTTCGTCGCTCTCTCCGGCGGTAATGATGGCCTGCTGGTTTTCGCCGCCCATCTGTTCCAGCCATTCGTTCATGGTGAAGTAGGGACCTGCCATCACCAGTTCGTGCCACTCGCGGGCAAAGTCGTCGCTCACCGGCTTGTGGTCGCTGCTCATCGAGGGCAGCTTGATGGTAGGGTAGGTGAAGTGCAGGTCGGGATGCTCCAGCTTGCGAAGCATCGGACTCTCGATGGGTTCGCCAAACATACTCGTCTCGCCGCCCTGCGACAGCAGCACTTTGGCAAAACCGATGGCCAGTGCCAGCTTCCCCGCACCCTGCGGTCCGGTCAGCATCATGGCATGTGGCAGACGGTCTTCACTGACCATCTGCATCAGGCGTTGTTGCACCTCTCGTTGTCCTATAACTTGCTCAAAAGCCATTACAATTTGCAAAGATAGTATAAACCGAGCGAAAAACCAAATAAAATTTGAGTTTTTCCGAGGTGCAGCCTATTTTCGCTGTTGAAAACAGCAAAATTAGTTAAAAAGTATGGAATTTGCAAGATAATTTCAAAGAAAAACACTACTTTTGTAATCCGTTAACGAATAACTAACATAAAAATCAAATATGGAATACCAAAAACGTGGTAGCTCAGCCTACCTTTTCTCAATTGTTTTGGTCGCTGTCTTGGGCGGACTTTTGTTCGGATACGACACGGCCGTCATCTCTGGAGCCGAAAAGGGTCTTCAGGCGTTTTTCATGGAGTCAAAGGACTTCGCCTATACTGATGGCTGGCACGGATTCACTTCTGCCAGCGCACTCATAGGTTGTATCATCGGCTCGGCACTCTCGGGCTTTTTGGCCACCAATCTCGGCCGTAAGCGCTCGCTGATCATCGCCGGACTCCTGTTCTTCATCTCAGCCTTAGGTTCGATGGAGCCCGAGTTTATGTTCTTCACCCACGGAGAACCGTCCTACTCGCTGCTCATCATGTTCAACTTCTACCGCGTCATCGGTGGTATCGGCGTAGGTCTGGCATCAGCCATCTGCCCGATGTATATCAGCGAGGTGGCACCCTCTAATATAAGAGGTATGCTCGTCTCGTGCAACCAGTTTGCCATCATCTTCGGTCAGCTGGTGGTCTATTTCGTCAACTTCTTCATCCTGGGTGAACACATCCAGCCGCTCGTCGAGGAAATGGGTAAGGGCATTGCTGCCATCAATCCAGCCGCACAGTGGACTGTCACCACAGGTTGGCGTTATATGTTCGGTAGCGAGGCTGTGCCGGCAGGACTCTTCGCACTGCTCATCTGCTTCGTGCCCGAGTCGCCGCGTTACCTCGTTTCGGTAGGCAAGGACCAGGCTGCCCTCAAGGTACTGACGAGGATCAACGGCAGTGAGCGCGGCCAGTTCATCCTGCAGGCCATCAAGGAAACGCTGGTGCAGAAGACCGAGAAACTCATGTCCTACGGTGCCATGTGTATCTTCATCGGCATCATGCTCAGCGTCTTCCAGCAGGCTGTCGGCATCAATGCCGTGCTCTACTACGCACCGCGCATCTTCGGCGACATGGGCATGGACAACCCGATGATGATTACCGTCTTCATGGGTGTCATCAACATCCTCTTCACCCTCGTCGCCATCTTCACCGTCGAGAAGTGGGGACGCAAGCCCCTGCTCATCTTCGGCTCGCTGGGCATGGCGCTCGGAGCCTTCGGCGTCGCCGTCACCTTCGGCCACGCTGGCCTTGAACTCGTCACCGCCGCCTCACTGCTCATCTATTCGGCTTGCTTCATGTTTTCGTGGGGACCCATCTGCTGGGTACTCATTGCCGAGATATTCCCCAACACCATCCGTGGTGCCGCTGTGGCCATCGCCGTAGCTTTCCAGTGGATTTTCAACTTTATCGTCTCGTCCACCTTCGTACCGATGTTCAACATGCACCTGTCTGAGGGCGACGACTTCGGCCACTGGTTCACCTACGGCCTCTACGGCTGTATCTGCGTCGTTGCCGCCATCTTCGTTTGGCGACTGGTTCCCGAGACCAAGGGCAAGACCCTCGAGGATATGACGAAGCTCTGGCGCTGGAAGGCTTATGTACCCGGTGAAGGCACTCACGATGGTACCGCCTATTCTGATAAAGGTGGCCGAGAATAAATATTTAATTGATAATTGTGAATTGTGAATTGAAAATTGTGAATTGATATTATGAAAAGAATTCTTGTAGCAGAAGACAACGACAGCAATTACATGCTGATGAACTATGTATTGAAGAGACATTATGACTATTTCCGCGCCCGTAACGGACAGGAAGCTGTAGAACTGACCGAGATCGAAAAGCCTGACCTCATCCTCATGGACATCAAGATGCCCGTGATGGATGGACTGGAGGCAGCGCGCCTCATCAAGGCCAAGCACCCCGACATGCCTATCATCGCGCTGACCGCCAACGCTTTCGACAGCGACCGCCACGCAGCCGCTGAGGCTGGATGCTGCGATTTCCTGCCGAAGCCCGTCAATGCCGAAAAGTGTCTGCAGATCATCGCGAAATTTATTGGCGAATAACCTATGGATGCGCAGAAAGTCATCATTTCCAACAACTTGCAGCAATCGCTCGGTGAAGCGATTGCTGCTTGTCAATACGACCTGCTGTTCGTGCTTGTCGACACCACCACCCAGCGCCTCTGCCTGCCCGTCGTGGCCGACTACGACTGCATGCGCGACGCACGCTGCATCGTCATCCCCGACACCGACACCCACAAGACGCTCGACTCCGTCACCCATGTCTGGTCCGAACTGCAGCGCCTCGGGGCTACCCGCCATTCGCTAATGATCAATCTCGGCGGCGGCATGGTCACCGACCTCGGCGGTTTCGCCGCCTCCACCTTCAAGCGCGGCATTCAGTACATCAACATCCCCACCACGCTGCTCTCCATGGTCGATGCCTCCGTGGGCGGCAAGACCGGCTTCAATTTCGGAGGACTGAAAAACGAGATTGGCGTCTTCTCCAATGCCAGCTCCGTCATCCTCGACACCACGTTCCTGCGCACCATGGACCGCGAGAACCTCCTCTCCGGCTATGCCGAGATGCTCAAGCACGGCCTCATCTCCAACGACCGCATGTGGGCTGAACTCCTAGAATTTCTAGAATCTCTAGATCATCTAGACCATCTAGATTCTCAAGATCCTCTAGCCCCCCTTTCCCCCATGCTTGCCGAAAGCGTCGCCGTCAAGCAGCGCATTGTCACCGAAGACCCCACCGAGCGCGGCATCCGCAAGGCCCTCAACCTCGGTCATACCGCCGGCCACGCCTTCGAGTCGCTGGCCCTCGAGCGCAAGCCCGTCCTCCACGGCTATGCCGTCGCCTACGGACTCATCGTCGAGCTCTACCTCTGTTGCGTCAAGACCGGTTTCCCGCAGCATAAGATGCGCCAGACCGTTGCCGCCATCAAGGAGCACTACGGCCGCATGCCCATCACCTGCGACGACTACCCCCAGCTCCTTGCCCTCATGCACCACGACAAGAAGAACACCGGCAGCGACATCAATTTCACCCTCCTCGGCAACGTCGGCGACATCCGCATCAACCAGACCGCCTCAGAGGACGAAATCCGCGAAGCCCTCGACTTCTACCGCGAGTGCTAACCTTTAACCCGTATCATCGCGAAGGTTGCGGTGTAGGTGGTGCCGCCCTCGATGCTGCCGATGTTCGTCTCGGTTTCATCGGTAATGGTCAGGTTGCCGCCGTTGACGTAGATGACCATGCCGTAGGTCTCGTTCGCGGTGAGGCTGCGGCTCAGCTTATGACAGTTCAGGTCGATGGTCACGGTCTGGCCGCTGTTGATCGTGAGTTTCTCACTCAGCTCGATGTCCGCCGTGAGCCTGATGTACGCGCCGTCGGTGATGGCGCTGTTCAATTCGTCCTTCGTCGAAACTTCGGTCTGCGCCCACGCCCCCTGCACTATCATGCATATCAAGGCAATAGTTAATAGTAGAGATTTTTTATATTCATAGTTGTATTATTTTTAAGCCCCTCACATTCAGTGCGTTATATATCGTTTTGCGTAGGTTCATACTTTCGTTTGTAGTTTTCTTTGGCACAAAGATACGACAAATTTACGAATCAAACAAATTTTCGGGCATAAAAAACCTCCATGAATCTTGCGCCAAAGGGCGGGGTTACGAGGATTAGAAGGGATAGCCGATGGCGAAGTGGAGGGTTTGGTAGCGGCTGAAGCTGTCGACGTTGAAGTAGCCGGAACGGCTGGTGTCGTAGGGCAGGTGGAGGCCGACGCCCCAGTCGAGACGGATGATGAGGAAGTCGAGGTCGTAGCGCAGTCCGATGCCGGTGCCCAGTGCGAGCTCGCGGAAGAAGTTCTTCAGCCGGAAGTTGCCGGGCGTGAAGGCCTCCTCCATATCCGGGTCGTCGTAATGGTCGCCGGGCGGCGTCCAGACGTTGCCGGCATCGAGGAAGATGGCTCCTTGGAGGTTGCCGAAGAGCTGGGGGCGGTACTCGAGGTTAGCGACGAACTTGATAGAGCCGTTGCGGAATATGTAGTCGAAGGCATGTTGGCCAAAACTCTTCACGGATCCCGGACCCACGCCACGTACGGGGAAAGCGCGGATGCTGTTGGCACCGCCCACATAGAACATCTCGCTGTTGGGCACCCAATCGCTGTTGCCATAGGTCCATATATAGCCTGCATTGATGTGTCCCACGAGCCTCGACGTGCTGTTCAGTCGCCACGTCTTGGTGAAGTCGGTCTCAATCTTCAGGAACTGTGAATAGGGGTTCTTGAAGAGTTCCTTGTCCTTTTCGTTCCAGTCGTGGCCAGCGAGGAGATAGCAGAGCGAGACGATGTTGCCCGCCTCGGAGAGGGTGGTCTCCCAGCGGATGGGGTTGAGCTTGGAGGCGGGACTGGTGTAGGTATAGGTGTAGCGCATCTCAGGGATGAAGTAGTCCTGCATGGTGACGGCCAGATAGGGGTTAATGCGCACCAGCGAGTCGAAGGCGGCAGTATGGCTGTTCATGAACTGATACTTCACAGTGAGCGGCGAGAACTCGTGCTGGCTCTGCGCGGAGGTTTGCCAGCGGTAGGTCCACTCGCCGGAGTTGACGTGCATCTTGTAGTAGCTGGGGCGGTAGATGATGTCGGACGACACCTTGGCGATGGTCGAGGGGGTGGAGTAGAAGCGTCGCCGGCGGATGACGCGGCCGTCCTTGTCGCGACGCACTCGGTTGCCGCCGAAGAAGGGTGCGATGATGCGCGGGAACTCGATGGAGGCGTCGGCACCATAGTCGTAGTTGTTCATCTTGGACCCGCCACTGGTGGACCACTCGTAGGAGCCGTGGATGTTGATGTCGATTTTCTCGCCTCCGCGGAAGGCATTGCGGCGGGTGACACCCATGCGCAGCTCGGGACCGATGCGTCCGATGGTGCGGGCGTTGAAGTTGGTCTCGATGTAGAAGTCCCAGGGCTTGTCGAACACGCAGTTGAGCGTGAGGTCGAGGGTATCAGCGCGGGGTGTGAAGGTGAAGTCGGTCATGGAGAAGAGGCCCATGGCGTTGATTTTCGTGACGGACTGCTGGTAGTTGTCGTAGCTGTAGAGCTGGCGTGGGCGCAGCTTCATGTCGGCCATGAGCACGCGGGTGCGGATGGGGGGCTTCTTGCCCGAATAGCGCACGGTGAAGTAGCGGCCGACGACGGAGTCGGTGGGCTGTTCCATGAATGTCTTCTTCATGTTGATGTTGACGCGGCCGATGTACCACTTATGGGTGGCTTCGACGGGGACGTCGTTGGCCATGCGCAACTGGAGCTGCGCCTTGCCGTCGACGACGAACGTGTCGGCCAGATACGACGCATAGCTGGGCTGGTAGTAGTAGAAGCCGTTGTTGCGCAGGAGACTGCTGATGCGCTGGCGCTCGGCATCGAGACGGCTGACGGCAAAGGGGTCGCCGCGATGGATGGTGGCTTCGTCGGCCGTGGCGCGTATAAGGCTGTCGGCCTCGGCGGGGAAGTCGAAATAGCCTATGCTGTCGAGCGTATAGAGCCGGCCGGGTCGTACGTCGTAGGCTATCTTGGCCGTCTTGGGATTCTTCTGCTGGATGACCTCGTAGTCGACCTGTCCGTTGAAGTAGCCGTGGTTGCGCAGTACGCCCTGTGCCACCTGGGCGCGCAGTTCGGGGTTGACCCACGACATGAGTACGGGCTGCTTGCCGAAGGTCTTCGTCATCCACTGTGCAAACTTGGTGTCGCGGTCGTGGTAGTGGTTCCAAATGGAAACGCCCATGGAGAACGGCATGCGGTAGTAGCTGCTGCCGAGGATGGCGCCGTTGGGGGCTGTGGCCAGTGCGGCCTCGACCTCCTCCTGTGCCAGGACGAAGTTCTTGGCTGCGACGTCGGACGTGTGGCTGGTGCTGTCATCTTGTGCGTGCTGGCTGTAGGTAATCTTCTTCAGTCCGGTGAAGAGCTGGTCGTCCTCGGGAATGTTCTTCGTCATGGAACAGGAGACGAGGAGGACGGCAGATGTCAGATGGATGATGTATGATGTTTTATATCGTGTCATGGGCGTTGGGTCTTTAGGGTGTCGGTACTGACGCTGTCGCGCGGGGCGGGGGCGTTGTCGGAGGAACCGGCATCACGCGGACGCATGGGAATCTGCGTCTGGATGTCCTTGAAGCGGAAGATGTCCCAGAAACTTTGCAGCGAACGGCGCCACGTGAAGCCGCCGCCGTATTTCTGGGTATAGCCGTCGAGCCAGTCGTAGCTGTTGTTCTCGTAGAACAGCGTGACGAACTTGTTGGCGGTCTGGTCGAGGCGGTACTCCAGCGTCACATTGTCGAAGAACGAATTGTTGCGCTGTTGCAGCTCGGCACCTGTCGACACCACGCCTCCGATGGAGATCTTCAGGCGGTTGTTCATGAAGCGCTTGGCGAACTTGAACGAATAGTCGGTGTGCATTCTGCCCGTCGCGTCGGTCGAATTGTCAACACCCATCGAGAGGTCCAGCGTGCGCAGGGCATTGCCGGTGATGCTGTTGATTTCGCTGTTGAGGAACGAGCTCAGCGCGGAGTTCATGGAGAAGGCACTGGTGTTGCCGTCGGCCAGATACATGCCAGTGGTGAGCATGGTCACTGCCAGCTTGCCGCGTTGTTCGCGACCCATGGCCTGCAATTCGCTGTGAATCACCATGTCCTCGGGTGCGTCGAGGGTAAATTCCACGCCCATGTTGTCCAGCGTCTGGGTAATCTTCACGCCGCAGTCGAAGAGCACGCTGCGCCCAGCACCGCTTGTTCCCGAAACGCCAGCCTTGGTGCGCTCCGTGGCCGTGATGTTCAGCGTGGGGTTCATCGGGTCGCCCGTAAATTCGATGAACGAGCCGTCCTGAATGGTGAACGTTTTCAGCGGAATGATGGGCAGCGAGTATTTCATCTCGCCGTTCGACAGCGTATAGCGTCCGCGCAGCACGAGGTTGTCGGCAGGGCTGTATTGCATGCGCAGCGTGCCGCCGCCCATCAGGTCGATGTAGTTCGAATGGTCGGTGTTCAGGTAGGCCATGACGTGGGCGCCTTTCGACACGTCGATAGTCATATCCATCTGGAAACCTGTCAGCTCAGGACGTGTCACCACAGTCTGCGTGGTGTCGCTGAAATCGGTGAATTTCACCAGCTCGTTCAATTGGTTGTCCGTCGTCAGCGGGGTGTCGCGCAGCACGTAGCTCATGTCCGTCGAACCGAGCACGTCGAGCCGGCCGCGCATCGACAGGTTGTCTATCGGACCGTTCATGCGCGCAAACATATTGACGAAGACCTTGCCGTAAGCAATGCTTTGGGGGTTCTCCTCGGCACCGATGATCTGGTAGTTGCGGGCCTGCATCCTCAGGTTCACCATCATCTGTGAGGGGTTGCTGAAGTCGATGTCGCCCTGGATGTTCAGCGGGTTGTTGTTGTAGGCGTAGACGGTGAAGTTCTCGAGCAGCAGTTTCGAATCGACGATACGCACAGGGTCGTTGTCGAAGCGCAGCTTCACACCGTACGGAATGCTCTCGACGTACGACGAGTCCAGATAGATTTCACCGTCAACCTTCGGCGCGTCCAGTGTGCCCTTGATGGCCAGCTCGCCTTCGCCGTAGCCGAGGAATCCGAACAGCTGGTCGGGAATGAAACCGTTGACCATCGACAGCGGCAGGCGGTTGAGTTGCAGGTGTGCATCGATGCGGCCGTTGTCATTGTTATAATAGGTACCGGTGAGCAGTCCTATCTCGTTGTCGTCCTTCATCAGTCGTGCCTCTATGGCGTGGGCGTCGTCCTCCTTCTGCAGATACATTAGCTCGGTGCTCACATTGCCGATGGGGCTGTGTTCGTAGGTCATGTCGCGTACGGACATGTCGCTGACCATCGAGAAGTGGCCGCCAGCATCCTGGATGACGTGGTAGTCGCCATTGAGGATGCCGGTCATCTGGGGCAGGTAGTAGGGCAGCACGCTGGTGACTTCGCCCAGGTTCAGCTTGTTCAGGCTGATGGTGATGTCCTGCTGTGTCGTGGGGTCGCTGTCGTCGGAATAGATCTTCACACCTGTGCCGTCGTCGGCAATGAGGTCTATCTTCGTCTGCACCTTGTGACCGCGCGTCAGCAGCACGAAATTGTCGGGGTTGAGGTTGAATTCCTTGTAACCGATTGTCGGACGCTCAGGCATCAGGTGCAGATTGATGCCCGAGTCAACCATTTCGGCCTTGGCTCCCAGACGGATACCCAGGCGGTCGTTGACGTCGTAGTAGCGTACGCCGAAGGTGGCTCCGCGCTCCTGTATCAGTCCGTCGACGAGGGTGTTGAAGACAAACCGCGGGTTTTTCTTGTTGTTGCGCACCTGGCCTTGGAACGACAGGTGGTTCTTGCGTTGTACGAGACTGAAATTGATGGTGTCGAGCAGCATGTCGCCCGTCGTCAGCGAATGGACAAAGCCCTTGCCGTTGATGCCTGTCTCGGGCGATGTGTCCATGTCGAACTGCAATTGCTTGAAGTCGATGTCCAGACTGCTGCTCAGGAAAGTGACGATGGGATTCTCCTGCTTGCTCTCGACGTGGAGCTTCATGACGGGAAGCAGGCGGCGGATGGCGGGCTGGTCGATGATGCGCAGGTTGTACTGCTCAGCGACGGAATCGCTAAGCACGGTGAGGCGTTGCAGCAGGCGTTCGTAGTCGCCGCTGGCGTCGGCCTTGACGATGAAGTCGCCGCTCTGTGCACGCAGATAGGTGGTGTCGGGACGGGTCTTGATGAGCAGTCCGATATCGCCGGGGCGGTAGGTCTTGCTGGAGTCGCGCAGCGTCAGGTCGTTAATGAGTCCGCTGACACTATGCGTCTGCTTCAGGTCGGAGTTCAGGTCGACGTGTCCGCAGAGTCCGATGCTCAGCGGATGGGGTGTCAGTCCCATGGCGTAGAGGTCCAGGCGGTTGAGGTCTGCCGTCACCGTACCGTCAATCTGGCTCTTCTTCATCAGGGCGTCGACGCTCACGAGACCGTTCATCAGTTTGTTGTCGCTGTTGATGTCGGCATGGGCGCGGCCGTCCTTGAGATCAGCTTGTGCTGTCAGGTTATCGAGGTTCCAGTGGCCGTAACCCAAGTGTTGTATCTTCGCATCGGCGTGCAGCGTGGTGCGGGGTGAGAATAAGTCCGTGCCCTGACCTTTGGCCGTGATGTCGGCGGTGACGGTGTAGAACGAGTCGCGCGGCATGAAGTAGTGGAGGTTCAGGCGGTCGATGTGGGCGGTGACGTCGTAGCGCATCACGTCGGTATTGACGCGGCCCTTGGCTTTCACCGTGCCACCTCCCTCGCGGAGGGTCACGTCGGCATCATAGTCAGCACCGTCGGCTCTGAGGTGGCCGTTGGCACTCATACCGTTGGGGATGTGGTAGTTGCGTTGAACGTCGCGGGGCAGGGCAGCCATCACGAAGTTGAGGTTCTGCGTCCGGGCCTCGAAGTCGACGTCGGCCCTGAGGTGTTTCATATCGGTCATGTTTGCCACGAAACCAGTGGCTTTGGCAGCCAGTGCGGTGGGCAGCGACACGTCGAGGTCGGTGAATTCCATGTATTCCATGTTGCCCTTGACCTGACCCTTCACGCTCAGCGGGTATTGCGGCCATCGTTCCTGCATGGGGCGGGGGAGCGACGAGAGGAAGGGCATCAGGTCGTTGCGCGCCAGTTGGGCATCCATGGTCAGTTGCATGTTGCCCGGATTCAGCGAGTCCGTCAGCGACAGGGGCATGTCGAGGCCGACGATGAGGTCGCTGTCGGCCGTTTTCAGTTGCAGGTGAGGTGCCTTGATGCTGTCGTTTTCCATCCGCAGCGGTCCGGTGTGCAGGCTCAGCTGAGGCATGTCGATATCGTTGTAGCGCAGGGCACCGTCGTTCCAGTCGATACTGCCCACGCTGTAGGCGGGCTTGCCAAGGTCGGCAACGACTTCGCGAACTTTCAGGTCGCCCATGCGTGTATAGATGTTGGTGGAGTCGTCTGCCAGGCGTAGTGTCAGGTCGCTGCGGCTGATGGTCAGGCTGTCCGCATAAATCTTCCATAGGGTTGGCGTGGTCGTCGTGTCCTCGGGTACCGAGTCGCGCAGCTGTATGTCCAGGTGGGCATCCTCCAGTTGCGCACCGTTGACCTCCACCGTCTGCTTGTCGAGGTCGATGCCCTTGCTGGTAAGTGCGAGGCGGTTGAAGCGGCCCTTTACGAGTGCTGCCTCCACGAAGCCGTTGGTGTTTAGTCGGGTGTTGGTCACCTCCAGTTCATTGATGACGACGCGCTTCTTCAGCAGCGGCCACAGTTCCACGTCGGCCACCATGTGCTCTACGTCGGCAATGGTGTCGCCCTCGTGTATCATCTTGAAGTCGTCGATGGCCAAATCCAGCGGGAAGGCGAGGTTCACATGGCCCACGCTGATTTGCATGCCGGTTTTCTCCGACACGATTTCAGCCACTTTGTCGACGGCCCAGTTCTGGACGGGTGGCAGATAGAGCAATGCCGTCAGCACTACGAACAGTACCAACGGACTCAGCAAAATGCCCAATATCCACCACAACGCCTTTTTCATCTTAACTCTTAACTTTCGTCCAGATTCCTGTGAGTGGGGCTTCGACGACGATATGTTCCTTCGAAACGGGATGAATGAACTCCATCCGACGGGAAAGCAACGAGATGCTGCCGTCGGGATTGCTACGCTTGGCGCCGTATTTCAGGTCGCCCTTGATGGGACAGCCCATCGCTGCCAACTGACAACGAATCTGGTGGTGGCGCCCCGTCAGCAGGTTCACTTCCAAGAGCGTGTAGCGGTCGGTATGACCTGCCACGCAGTATTTCAGGATGGCCTTCTTCGACCCGGGAACTTCGTGGTCGTAGGCGTACGACTTGTTCTGCTTCTCGTTGCGCATCAGCCAATGTTCCAGCGTATGCCATTCCCCATCATCTTCCACCTGGCATCTGCCATCTTCCATCTTACTTACCAGCGCCCAATAGGTCTTGTGTACCTCGCCGTCGCGAAACATCGTGTTCAGGCGCGCCAAGGCCTTCGACGTCCGCGCAAACATCACCAATCCCGCCACAGGACGGTCCAGACGGTGGACAACACCCAGGAATACCGCACTGGGTTTCTGGTACTTCTCCTTGATGTACGCCTTCACCGTTTCCGACAGCGGGGTGTCGCCGGTCTTGTCGCCCTGCACGATTTCACCGCTCTCCTTTGTGACGATAATCACGTGGTTATCCTCGTAGACTACCTGCATAAATACTGACTATGCGTCGGCGAAGAGTTTGCCGTCGTCGAGGGTGATTTGTAGTTTGGTGTATTCCGAGTGGAAATCATTTTGCAGACGATCGAGGTAGCGGGCGCTTTCCCATTTGCACATAGGGAGATCGTGGAGCAGGTAGTTGCCGCAGGACTCGGGCTCGGTGGCGGGAACGTGGTCCTGAGTGAGTATCCACTGGAGGCACTCGATGGTGAGCTGTCGCATGTCCTCAACGGTGTAGGTGCCAGTCATGACGATGTACATGCCAGTCAGGCAGCCCATTGGACCTACATAGACGACGTCGTCCTTGACGCGGCTGTTGCGAAACCACGTGGCCATCAGGTGCTCCAAGCTGTGCATGGCTGCCGGGGCAACGGCGGGCTCGTGGTTGGGCTCGGTGATGCGCAGGTCGAACGTCGTAAACCCTTTGTCCTCACGCGACACGTAGATGCCGGGTTTGAGGTGGGTGTGGTCGATAGTGAAACTTTGAATAACTTCCATAATTATATTTTTTTTGCAAGGACTACAGGACTTTAGGACTTTTTTTCTGTTATATCATGCGCAGAATAGTCGTTTAGTCCTGTAGTCCTTGCTAAATTAATATTAGAGGGACTCGACGAAAGTCTTGGTGACTTGGAAGGAGTGGTCGGCGATAGTGTCCCAGAAGTTGTGATACTGCGAGGCATCGGTGTCGCGTAGGGGAATATCGCTAATGACGCGGAAGGATATGAACGGCACCTGATTCAGATAACACGTCTGGGCAATGGCGCACGACTCCATGTCGACAGCCTTTGCCTCGGGGAAGTGACCAATGATTTCGCGCATCTTGTCCTTTGTGTCGACAAACCAGTCGCCGGTGACAATCAGTCCCGGGTGAAGGCTGATGTCTGACGGATGAAGGCTGAGCGCCTTGTCGAGCAGATAAGGGTCGGCCTTGAAACGGACGGGACATCCTTGCACCTGACCATAGACGGTGGTGTCATCAATGGCACGGCCGCAGTAAACGTCATGGTAACACAGCTCGGTGCTGACAATGACGTCCTGAATGTTGATGTCGCCATTACCTCCGGCGCAACCGCTGGAGATGATGTAATCAGGGTGAAACTCGTTAATCATACGCTGGGCGCCGAGTGCGGCATTGACCTTGCCGATGCCACACTTTTGAACAAGGACTTCGGAAGCGGGAAAGAGCTGCTGAAGTTGGCGCAACTCCTTGTCCATAGCTACAATAATACCAATTTTCTTCATATTTCTGTGATTTATGCCTGCAAAAATACAACTTTTTCCGCAAAAATGATTATCTTTGCACGCAAAATTGAAAAAAAAGTAATCATAAAGGTAAAAGTTCAATGTTTAGAGTTCAAAGTTTGAAGCAGTGGCTGCCCGATATTGTGGCGGTAGTACTTTTTGCAGTGATATCGTTTGCCTACTTCTTCCCTGCCGATTTCGAGGGACGAATTTTGTACAGGCACGACTCGTCGGCCAGTCGCGGCGCGGGACAAGAAGCATCGGAATATTATCAGCGGACGGGTGAGCGGTCGCGGTGGACGAACGCATTGTTCGGAGGAATGCCGACATATCAGATTGCTCCGTCGTACAAGAGTACAGAGCTGTTGCAGCAGGCTGAGAAAGCTTACCACCTGTGGCTTCCGGAGAATGTGTGGTTTGTGTTTGCCTATTTGCTGGGATTCTATATCCTGCTGCGTGCCTTCGATTTCCGTTGGTATCTGGCTATGCTGGGCGGTATCATCTGGGCTTTCTCAAGCTATTTCTTCATCATCATAGCCGCAGGACACATCTGGAAGGTGATAGCACTGGCCTACCTGCCCCCGATGATTGCGGGTATCGTGCTGGCCTATCGAGGGAAATACCTGTGGGGACTGATAGTGACAGCACTGTTTGGCGCATTGGAAATATCGGCCAACCACGTGCAGATGACGTATTACTACTTGTTTATAGTCTTGGGTATGGTCGTCGCGTTCTTCATTGACGGATTGCTCAAGAAGCAATACAATCACCTATTGAAAGCTACGGGAGCCTGTTTGGTGGCGGGGGCAATAGCCGTCTCACTGAACTTGTCGAACTTGTACCATACATGGTCGTACGGTCAAGAGTCGATGCGTGGAAAGAGTGAACTGGTGAAGCAAAATTCTGCCAATCAGACATCGAGCGGACTGGAGCGTAACTATATCACTCAGTGGAGTTACGGAATAGACGAGACGTGGACGTTGCTGGTACCCAATACGAAGGGTGGCGCTTCGATACCCATGGTGCGCAACAAGACGGCCATGAAGAAGGCTGCACCTGAATATGAGGGCATCTATCAGCAGATAGGTCAATACTGGGGCGAGCAGCCGATGACGATGGGACCGGTGTATGTCGGTGCTTTTGTGATGATGCTGTTCATCTTAGGATTGTTCATTGTGAAGGGTCCGATGAAGTGGGCGCTGCTGGTGGTGACTATCCTATCGATATTGTTGTCGTGGGGTAGGAACTTCATGCCGTTCACCGACTTCTTCATTGACTATATACCGATGTATGCGAAGTTCAGGACGGTATCGTCAATATTGGTTATTGCCGAATTCACTATTCCATTGCTGGCAATGCTGGCCTTGAAGAAAATAGTGGAAGAGCCGCAACTGTTGAAATCGCAAGCCCCTTGGCTGTACACGTCGTTTGCGCTGACAGCCGGAATGGCGCTGCTGTTTGCGCTGGCACCGAAAATGTTCTTTAGCGACTTTATCAGTAGCAGCGAGGCACAGGCTTTGAGCCAGATTCCGGCAGAGCAGTTGAAGCCATTGGTGAAGAACCTGATGGATATGCGTATCGCTGTGTTTACGGCAGACTGCTGGCGTTCGTTCTGGATTATCGTCGTCGGCACGGCCATGCTGTTGCTTTATAAATATAATAAGGTACGCAAGGAACTGATGGTGGGTGTACTGACTGTATTGTGTCTGGTGGACATGTGGCAGGTAAACAAGCGCTACCTGAACGACGAAATGTTTGTGTCGAAGACAATGCGCGAGGCTCCTATCGAGAAGTCGGATGCCATTGACCACATTCTGCAGGACAAGTCGCTGGACTACCGCGTATTGAACCTGGCAACGTCAACCTTCAACGAGAATGAGACATCGTTCTACCTGAAGAGTATCGGTGGCTACCATGCTGCAAAACTGCGCCGCTATCAGGAACTGGTAGACGCCTATATCGACAAAGAAATCAATGGCGTGTATCGCGCTGTGGCTGGTGCTGCGGGCGATATGACTCAGGTGAATGGCGACAGCATCTATCCCGTGCTGAACATGCTGAATACGAAATACTTCATAATGCCGTTGCAGGGTGGACAGACTGTGCCGCTGGAGAATCCCTATACATACGGTAATGCGTGGTTCGTGGACAAGGTGAACTACGTGGATAATGCCAATGAGGAGTTGGCGATGACGGGAAAACTGGCGTTGCGACATGAAGCTGTGGCCGACAAGAAATTCCGCGAACAGCTGGGCGACGGTGTCGTGCAGGATACGTTGAGTCTGGTGACCATCAAAGCCTACGAGCCCAACCAGTTGACTTACGAGGTCAATTCGGACAAGGGCGGTGTTGTGGTGTTCTCAGAGATTTACTATCCTGGCTGGACGGCTACGGTGGACGGCGAGGAAACGGAACTTGGCCGTGTGGACTATGTGCTACGTGCACTGAAGGTGAAGCCCGGCAAGCACGAGGTGGTGTTGAGCTTCTTCCCGAAGAGTATCGATCGTACGGAGACGGCCGCATACTCGGCTTATGTCGTATTGTTGCTGATTATCGCTTACCTCGGATGGAGAATCGTTCGTAGGCGTGATAACCAGACTGAGCAAGCACAGCAAGACAAATAAATATGATCAAGAAACTATTGTCATTGCCGCCCAATGTGGTGGATAGTTTCCATGAAGTGACCGGTTTGTCGCGTGATGAATACTTCTGCACCTGTGATCCTATCGGCCATCGGTTAGGGTCGGGTGGAGGTACTACGTGGTTGCTGCAGCAGGCCGAAGAGTGGTTGCAGGGCGAGCGTTGCATCATCCTGCATGCTGGAGGACAGAGCAAGCGGTTGCCGTCGTATGCTGTCAGTGGCAAAGTTTTGACGCCCATTCCCGTATTTCGCTGGGAGCGCGGTCAGCGCCTGTCGCAAACATTGATGGATTTGCAGTTGCCGCTGTATGAGCGGATGATGGAACAGGCGCCGCGTTCGCTGACGACCATGATTGTCAGCGGCGACGTGTATATCCGTGCTGCCGAGCGCATCGGTGAAATCCCCGAGGCCGATGTGGTGTGTTACGGCTTGTGGCTTGACGCCTCTATTGCCAAGAATCATGGGGTGTTCGTGAGCGACCGTCGTACGCCGAACGTCCTGAAGCAGATGTTGCAAAAGCCTTCGACGGAGACGTTGATGGACTTGCTGAAGGACCACTTTTACCTGACGGATATCGGCATCTGGATGCTGAGCGACAGGGCGGTGCGGCTGTTGAAGAAGCGTAGCACCGCGGCCAGCGGTTCCCCCACTGGCATAAATCTACGTGAATACGACCTGTATTTGGAATTCGGTTGTGCGTTGGGGACCAATCCTACCATTGACGACCCGGAACTGAAGACGCTGACGGTGGCTGTTGTGCCGTTGCCAGGCGGTGAGTTCTATCATTTCGGCACGTCGCGTGAGATGATCAGTTCGACGGTGGCCATTCAGAATATCGTGAACGACCAGCGTGACATCATGCACAACGACCGCAAACCGCATCCAAGCATTTTTACGCAAAATACCATTACGCATTATCGGTTTACGGAGGAGAATTACAACATTTGGATTGAGAATAGCTTTGTGGGACCGCGTTGGACGCTGACGCACGACAATGTGGTGACGGGTGTGCCTGAGAACGATTGGAACATCACGCTGGAACCAGGCGAATGTATCGATGTGGTGCCAGTAGGTGAGACGGATTACGAGGTGCGCCGCTATCGGATTGATGAGGCTGTAAACAGCAATGAACTGGCGGAGAGGGCTAATCTGCGACGGTTGTTTGCGCAACGTCGGAAGTTCCGCGGTGAGAACTGGCCTGCAATGGCAAAAAACTGGCAGCATAGCGTATTTTACCAACTGGATTTGGATGATGCGGCGCGGGAGTTCGAGAAGATGCAGATTCCCTTGCCGGAGCCCGTTTCGACTGATGCTCCCTTGTTGACGCGTATCCATGATGCTATGTTCCGTGGTGACAGCAACGGGGCCTTCTCGTTGTTACGGGAAGGACTTACGGTAAGTGCACTGGCCGTGAAACAGCAACCACGGTTGTCGGTATATCACGATCAAATAGTTTGGGGCCGTTCGCCAGTACGCATCGATTTGGCAGGCGGATGGACCGATACGCCGCCATACTGTCTGATGGAGGGCGGTTCGGTGGTGAATATCGCTATAGAACTGAACGGACAGCCTCCGTTGCAAGCTTATGTAAAACCCTGTCAGACACCGCACATTGTACTGCGAAGCATTGACCTGGGTGCGATGGAGGTGGTAGAAACCTACGAACAGCTGGCAGCATATAATAAGGTGGGGTCACCTTTCTCCATTCCCAAGGCATCGCTGGTGTTGGCGGGTTTCCAGCCAGGATTCTCGCAACAGACGTATACCTCGTTGCGTGAACAGTTGGAGGCCTTTGGCAGCGGTATAGAACTGACATTACTTTCGGCCATTCCTGCAGGTAGCGGACTGGGTACGTCGAGCATCCTTGCGTCGACGGTGCTGGGTGCCGTCAGCGATTTCTGCGGACTGGGATGGGATAAGAACGAGATTGGCAAGCGCACGCTAGTTCTTGAGCAGTTGTTGACTACAGGCGGCGGATGGCAGGATCAGTTCGGTGGCGTCTTAGGTGGTGTGAAACTGCTGGAGACGCAACGCGGTTTCGACCAGAATCCGCTAGTGCGGTGGCTGCCCGACGACCTCTACACCCAGCCTGAATACCAGCAATGTCACCTGTTGTATTATACAGGTGTGACGCGTACGGCCAAGAAAATATTAGCAGAGATTGTGCGTCGAATGTTCCTGAATCATGGTGGCGAACTGCGTCAGTTGCGGGCTATGAAGGCTCACGCCCAGGATATGTACGAAGCCCTGCAGCGTCAGGATTTTCAGCGTATGGGACTGCTCATCCGTAAGACGTGGGAGCAGAATCAGCTGATAGACAGCGGTACGAATCCTGATAGTGTGCGCCAGATTACCAACCTCATTGACGACCTGTGCTTGGGCTATAAGTTGCCTGGTGCCGGTGGCGGCGGCTATCTCTATATGGTGGCGAAAGATCCTGAGGCAGCAGGACGTATCAAGCAGATACTGACGGTAGCACAACCGAATGCCAATGCACGTTTCGTGGATATGACGTTGTCGAAGAAGGGCCTGCAGGTGTCAAGGAGTTAAGAGGTAGGAAGTAGGATGCAAGATGGAATTTAGGACGATTGTTGATGTAGCGAAGCCGGACTTCCGTATTGAACCTTGCGAAGAACTGCTCTTTGTGGGGTCGTGCTTTGCAGACTCTATCGGACAAAGGTTCCGCGAAGAGGGTTTCCCCGTGACGGTTAATCCTTATGGGACAATGTATAATCCTGCTTCCGTGCTGCATACCCTCATGCGTTGCGAGGTATCCCCCCGCATCGCTTTCCTGACATTAGGCATCAATCATGTTTACAGATTGAAGGAAACGGGCGAAATCGTGGACAACTGCGAGAAACGTCCGCAAGCGCTCTTTCAGGAAGAGGAACTTTCCGTCGATGCCTGTGCCGACTTTCTGCAACAGGCTGTTGAGGTGCTTCGTAAGCGTCGTCCGGATGTCCGCGTGGTGATGACAGTTAGCCCCATTCGTTATCGGAAGTATGGTTACCACGAAAGCCAGATGTCGAAATCTACGTTGCTGCTGGCGATAGAGAAGGTGATTGCCAGCGATGGAATCGCAGGGCACTGTGCTTATTTTCCTGCCTACGAAATCGTGATGGATGAATTACGCGACTACCGATTCTATGCTGCGGATATGCTACACCCTTCTGCCCAGGCAGTAGAATATATCTGGGAACGACTGGTGGAAACCTATTTCTCGCCTGAGGCCAAGGCGTTTCTCGACGAGTGGCGACCCTTGAAACAAGCGTTAGGACACAAGCCCTTTAACCCTGATTCGGAAGAATATCGCGCATTAATGGATAAAACTATGTTAAAAGTAGCGGAATTACGAAAAAAATACAGTACTTTTGCACTATGAATTACACAATAGAAAAGATTACTACGCTCATTGGAGCACGTCGCATAGGCACAGCCGATGCATTTATAGGGTGGTTGCTCACTGACAGCCGCTCGCTTTGTTTTCCTGAGGAGACACTGTTCTTTGCGTTAAAAACCCAACGTAACGACGGACATCATTATATTGCCGATCTCTATCGTCGAGACGTGCGCAACTTCGTTGTCAGCGATTTACCTGCTGACATACCGTCTGACGCCAATTTCCTGGTCGTTCCCTCTCCCCTTGAAGCCCTGCAGCGACTGGCTGAGCGCCATCGTGATGAGTTCGATATCCCCGTGGTGGGTATTACGGGTTCAAACGGCAAGACGATGGTCAAGGAGTGGCTCTATCAGGTGTTGTCGCCCGATCACCGCGTGACGCGTTCGCCCAAGAGTTTCAATTCGCAGATTGGTGTGCCGTTGTCCGTTTGGTTGCTGAACGAACAAACGGAGATAGGACTGTTTGAGGCAGGCATCAGTCAGTCTGGGGAGATGCCAGCTTTGGCAGATATCATCCAGCCGACGATTGGCGTGCTGACGTCTATCGGTGCACCGCATCAGGAGAACTTCCGCTCGTTGGAGGAGAAATGTATGGAGAAACTGCAGTTGTTCTACGATGCCCAGGTGATTATTTATAACGCCGACGACGATTTGGTGAGCCGCTGTATCCGCCGTTCCAATTTCAAGGGCAAACGCATCGGCTGGCGACGCGACGAATTGTTGCCGATGTACCAGTTGCCTTTCATTGATGAGGCTTCGGTGGAGTGTTCGTTGGCTGTTGCTGCCACAGCACTTTATTTGGGTGTTACTCCCGAGCAACTCAGCGAGCGTATGGCCCGTCTCGAACCTGTGGCCATGCGACTGGAGGTGAAGGAAGGTCAGCACGGATGTATCCTCATCAATGACTCGTATAATTCCGATATCAATTCGCTCAATATCGCCCTCGACTTTATGGCACGTCGTGAGGAAAGCCAGCGTACGCTGATTCTTAGCGACATTTATCAGAGCGGCATGAGCGACTACGACCTTTACAGCAAGGTCAATAGTCTTTGTATTGAGCGTGGCGTCCAGCATCTGATTGCCATCGGTCCACGCATCAACGCCCAACGAAACCTGTTTACGCTGAAGGAGCAGCATTTCTTCGAGCGTACGGGGAAGTTCCTGCGTAGCGATGTTTTCCGACAGCTGCACGATGCTGTGATTTTGATTAAGGGAGCGCGCGACTTCGGCTTCGATCGTATTACTGAACAACTGGAGCAGAAGGTACACGAGACCATCCTTGAGGTGAATCTCAATGCCGTGGTCGATAACCTCAATTACTACCGTTCGTTCCTGAAACCCGAGACCAAGCTTGTCTGCATGGTCAAGGCCGATGCTTACGGAGCCGGCGCCGTAGAGGTGGCCAAGACCCTTCAGGATCATCGTGTCGATTACCTCGCTGTCGCTGTAGCCGACGAGGGTGTTACCCTGCGCCGCAACGGTATCACGCAGAACATCATGATTATGAATCCCGAGATGACGGCCTTCAAGACGATGTTCGACTATGACCTCGAACCAGAGGTGTATTCGTTCCGACTGATGGATGCCCTCATCCGTGCTGCTGAGCAACAAGGTATAAACGGGTGGCCTGTACACATTAAACTAGATACGGGAATGCACCGTTTGGGCTTTGATCCGGAGAAGGATATGGATGAACTCATTCGTCGGTTGAAGTCGCAGAACGCTATCATTCCGCGTTCGGTATTCTCACATTTCGTAGGTTCCGATAGTGATGACTTTGACCGTTTCTCGGCTGAACAGTTCCGTAAGTTCGATGAGGGTAGTAAGAAACTTCAGGCCGTTTTCAATCATAAGATTCTGCGTCACATGGATAATTCGGCCGCTATCGAGCATTTCCCCGAGCGACAGATGGATATGTGTCGATTAGGACTTGGACTCTATGGTGTCGATCCGCGCGACAATCGCATTCTTCATACAGTCAGCACCCTGAAAACTACTATCCTCCAACTGCGTCATGTGCCGAAGGAAGAAACGGTGGGCTATAGTCGCAAGGGTATCCTGACGCGTGACTCCGTCATTGCTGCCATTCCTATTGGCTATGCTGACGGACTGAATCGTCATTTGGGACGTGGCGCCTGCTATTGCCTTGTGAACGGACAGAAAGCTCCCTACGTAGGTAATATTTGTATGGATGTGGCCATGATTGACGTGACGGATATCGATTGCCAAGAAGGTGATATGGTCGAAATCTTTGGTGAGCATCTGCCCGTTACGGTGCTCTCGGATGTGCTCCAAACCATCCCCTACGAAGTACTCACCAGTGTCAGTTCCCGTGTTAAGAAAGTTTATTTCCAAGACTGACTATACTCAAGAAAACGTAATAATTTACGTTAAATGGTGTCAATGCGGGCCGTATTCGACAAATTATTTGTAAATTTGCAGCCGTGAGAAGAAAAACGCTCATATTCCTGCTGCTTTTTGCCATCGTGTTTGTGGTGGCAGAGGTGCCTACTATGCGCTTTCCTGTAGAAGGAGAGCGACGGGATACGACTATCACTGACAAGGTTGCCTTCGACTCTATGATAGAGGCTGCTGCCAGACGTGCTGTACAGTTTTCCGATTCCATAGAAAAAGTAAAAACTGCTACAGCAGCGCTCGATTCTGTCAGGGCTCACGATTCTTCCAAAGTTGGTCGTATGCAGCCTGATACTGCCGGCATGGACTCCCTGCGAAAGGCCATTTGGCTGCACAACAAGGTCATTGACGACTCTTTGCGTGCCGACTCCCTGAATCGTAGGCGCAAGAATGGTATTGATGCTCCTGTGCAGTATTCGGCAGAGGATTCGATGGTTTATATGGGTGACACCAAGTTGGCCATCCTTTATGGTAAGTCGCACGTCATCTACGAGAACATGGATTTGCAGAGTGACCAGATAAGTATGTCGATGGATTCCAGTCTGGTGCATGCTACAGGTTCGCGCGACACCACGGGCAAGAAGTATGGAACCCCTGTATTCAAGATGGGTAGTGACACCTACGAGACCGATACGATGGCTTTCAACTTCAAGACGAAGAAGGGACTTATCAAGAATGTCTATACCCAACAGGACGATGGCTATATGACGTCGGAGGTGTCAAAGCGTGATGCTGACGGAAATATGTACCTCTATCACGGCCGCTATACGACCTGTGACCAGCCTCACCCCGACTTCTACATTGCCATGTCGCGAGCCAAGGTGCGACCGGGAAAGGATGTCGTCTTCGGACCGGCTTATCTCGTGGTAGCCGATGTTCCCCTGCCATTGGCCATTCCCTATGGTTTCTTCCCCTTTACCAAGGATTATTCGTCTGGATTCATTATGCCTACTTATGGCGATGAGACGTCACGAGGTTTCTATCTGCGCGATGGCGGTTATTATTTTGCCATCAGCGACAAGTGGGACTTGAAACTCATTGGTGAAATTTATACCAAAGGCTCTTGGGGTATTTCTGGAGCTTCCAACTATCGCAAGCGTTATCGCTATAGCGGTTCGTTCTATGCCAGCTATCAGAGCTCCGTGACAGGCGACAAGAATATGCCCGACTATTTGAAGGAAACCAGTTTCAAGATTCAGTGGTCACACCGCCAGGATGCCAAGGCCAATCCTTACAGTACCCTTTCAGCCAGTGTCAATTACGCCTCTCAGAGCTATGAACAGAATAACCTGACGTCGATGTATAATCCGCAGGCGTTGACGCAGTCTACGCGTACTTCGTCAGTCAGTTGGAGCACCAGTTTCTCGAGCATCGGCATGAGTCTCAGTTCTACGGTGAACCTCAACCAGAACATGCGCGACTCCATGATCTCCTTGACATTGCCCGACCTGAACATCAACATCTCGCGTTTCTACCCCTTCAAGCGAAAGAAGTCGGCAGGTGATGATCGTTGGTACGAGAAGATCTCGATGCAATATACAGGTCATCTGAGCAACAGTATCGAAACCAAAGAAGACAAACTGTTGAAGTCGAGCCTCACGAAGGATTGGCGTAATGGTATGGAGCATCGAATCCAGACTGCTGCCAGCTTTACACTATTCGGATACCTGAACCTGAATCCCTCGTTCAACTTCAACGACAAGATGCTTACCCGAAAGTATATGCGCTCTTGGGATACTGAGAATCAGAAGGAAGTCATCGACACGGTGCAGGGCTTTTATAATATGTACGATTGGGACCTGAGTCTCTCGGCATCTACAAAGCTTTACGGATTCTACATCCCTAACCGCAAGATTTTCGGTAATAAGATAGACCGTATCCGCCACGTCCTCACACCATCGGTCAGCTTCAGTTATGCGCCCAGTTTTGGATCTGCACGTTATGGCTATTACGAAACCTATCTGAAGACGGATGCTCAGGGCAACACGTCTTTGGTGGAGTATTCGCCTTATACTGGTACGATGTTCTCTCCTCCCAGCAAAGATATGCGAGGTTCCTTGTCGATGTCTATCTCGAATAATATTGAGATGAAGTATCGTAATAAAGAAGACTCGCTGGTGAAGGTAAGCTTGATTGACGAATTGGGCGCCTCGATGTCGTATAACTTTGCTGCCAAAGAGAAACCATGGAGTGACCTGAGCACAACATTGCGAATAAAACTGACAAAGAGCTATACGTTCAACATGAGTGCCGTCTTCGCTACCTATGCCTGGGAGGCCGACTCAGTAGGAGCCAAACCCTATATCGGCAACCATACCGAGTATAGCAAGGGCCGTTTCGGACGTTTCCAGGGCATGTCTCAGAACATCGATTACAACCTCACCAACGAGAAAGTCAGCGACTTCTTCAAGTGGTTGCGTGGTGAGAAACGTGACAAGAAGAAAGGCAAGAAAGACGAGGAACAGGACGACGAGTACGACACAGGTCTTGATTCCAACATCGACGACCAAATGGAGTCAGGCAAGCATGGTGCTGAGAATAAAGGTGAAATGGCCGAGACCGACGAGGATGGCTACATGAAGTTCTCCATGCCTTGGTCCCTGCATTTCGGCTATGGTATCACCATGCGTGAGAACACCAGCGGTAAGTTCAATTACGACACGATGCGCTATCCCTATAGCTTCTCGCAGCACCTGAATGTTACCGGCAATATCCGCTTGTCAGAAGGCTGGAACATCTCGTTCTCGTCGGGGTACGACTTCGATAACCATAAGATTTCGATGACTACCGCCTCTTTGTCACGCGACCTGCATTGCTTCAATATGTCGTGTCAGGTGGTGCTGGCGCCTCACACCAGCTACAACTTCTCGTTCCGATGCAATGCTGCCACGCTTACCGATGCTTTGAAATACGATAAGCGCAGCAGTTATTCCAATGCCGTCCAGTGGTACTAAACGTTATACGCTGAATATGGCGTCGAGGGATTCCTGTTCGCCCACAATCCAGAGAATGTCGCCCTCTTCGAAGCGGCGGTTCGGATCCAGACGTGACAGGTTCTCCTTTCCTTCCTCCAGTCCGATGACCATACAGCTGTAGAGACTGCGGATGCCGCTGTCTTTCAGGTTCTTGCCGATGAAGGGACTGTCTTCGCCAATGATGAGCTGACGCAGTTTCATCTCGCGGTTCTCCAGGTCAAAGTCTTCGCCGATGACCTCGGTCTTGATGGCATTGGCAAATTTCGACACCTGTTCGTCGCTGCCGATGACCTGCAACCTGTCGCCAGGGAAGATGACGTAGTCGCCATCGGGAATGTTCAACCGGAAGTTGGCACGCAGGATACTGCTCACATGGACACCGTATTTACGCCCCAGATTCAGTTGCTTCAACGTACTGCCCATCCATTGTGAATTCATGGGAACACTGAAATCGGCTATGTGGATATCTCGGTCCAGCAGTCGGCCCTCGTACAACGGACGTTTCTTGCCGTGTACCTGTGCCTCAATGTCACGTGAGCGCAGGTTGAGCATAAAGAGTCGCTCCAGCTTGATGCTGCGCTGCTTGACAGTTCGTGAGACGACCATCAGCGCTACGGCAATCAGTCCGATGGTGATGACGATGGCGTTGGTCAGATGGCTCAACCGGTGGCAGATGAAGAAGATGTATGTTACGGCAATAATCACGCGCACCAGGATGGTAAACAGCAGGGGCAGACGATTCTTGTTACTCTCCTCCCATAGTTGCCGCCACTCTTCCGAGCGGTTTTTCTTCATCACCATGGCGCGAAGGAATGGCGAAATCAACAGAATAGTCAGCAATCCTGTAATAATGTTTCCGTATATGCGCAGATTCTCGCCCGGCAGTAATTCGTGCATAAAGGGCAGGAAGAAGGTGAACATGACGGCAATGGTGGCTGACGTGAGGATGGCGTATACCAGCGTGTTGGTAATCATCTGTGTTATCAGTTGTTTCCACAGGCTCTTTTCCTTCGTTTCCGGTCGGCTCATGCTTTGTTTGTTCAGCAGCTTGATGATTCTCGACGGCAATCGATGCTCCAAATGGTTGTATGCCGGTGTTGCCAGACGAATCATGTAGGGCGTCAGGAAGGTCGTAATGACCGATACGGCCACGACGACAGGGTAGAGGAAGTCGCTGATGACGCCTAACGACAATCCCAGCGAGGCAATGATGAACGAGAATTCACCGATCTGTGCCATCGAGAATCCGCAGCGCATGGCCGACTTCAGACTCTCGCCACCGAGCATGAATGCGAACGAGCCCAATGTGCTCTGTCCGATGATGATGGTCAACACCAGCGCCAGGATGGGCAGTGCATAGTCGACAAGTATCTGCGGGTCTACCAACATACCTACCGATACGAAGAAGATGGCACCGAAGAGGTTTTTCACGGGTTCCACCAGCTTCTCGATGTGTTCGGCCTCGATGGTTTCAGCCAGGATGCTACCCATGATGAATGCTCCGAATGCCGACGAGAAACCCACCTTCGTCGAGAATACGGCCATGGCACAGCACAGTCCTAACGCCACGATGAGCAGCACCTCGTCGTTCACCAGCCTACGAATCTTACGCAGAAAGGCCGGTATGGCAAAGATACCCACTACCAACCACAACACCAGGAAGAAACCTATCTTGACCACCGACTCCAGCATTTGTCCGCCGTCAGGGTTGTCGCCGGCGGCAATGGCGCTCAGCATCACCATCATGACGATAGCCAGGATATCCTCCAGAATCAGCACCGACATCACCAGAGAGGCAAACTGCTGCTGACGCAGTCCCAAGTCGTCGAACGCCTTGTAGATAATGGTCGTCGAACTCATGGCAAGCATTCCGCCCAAGAAAATGCAGTCCATCTTCGACCATCCGAACAGGTGGCCTACTATGACGCCCAGCATCGCCATGAAGAAAATGATGCTGCTTGTCGATATGATGGGCGAGGCACCCATCTTCAGGATTTTCTTGAACGAGAAGTCCAGTCCTAATGAGAACAACAGGAACATCACGCCGATGTCTGCCCATAGGTGGACGCTGGCGGTATCTACTACAGATGCCGTGTAGGGCATGTGCGGACTCACCAAGAATCCTGCCACGATATAGCCCAACACCAAGGGCTGTTTCAACTTCTTGAATATCAGGGTTACGATGCCTGCCGAAATCAGGATGTAGGCAAGGTCATTGATTAGTTCTGGAATTTCTGCCATGTTTTCTCAGTTATCTTCAAATCTTAAATATTCGGCTCGTCCCAGACTTTTGTCTGTGAACAAGATGTGGGAACCGTTTGATTACCAACTTTCAGCACGAAGTCGCCTTCTTCGAGTGTCCACTTGCCGTCGGCACCTACGAATGCCAGATTCTTGGCAGGCAGACGGAAGGTGACGGTCTTTACCTCTCCTGGCTCCAGCGAAATCTTCGTGAAGTCACGCAGCCGCTTGTTGTCGGGGACGATGTTTGCCACGAGGTCGCTCGAATAGAGCAATACCGCCTCCTTGCCAGCACGCGCTCCCGTGTTCTTCACGTCCACGCTCACGGTCAGGATATCCTCGGCGGTAAACGACTGTTTGTCAACCTTCAGGTTTGAATAGTCGAAGGTGGTATAGCTAAGTCCGTAGCCGAAAGGCCACTGCAACGAAACCTTGGCGTCGTAGTTGTAGGCACCTTCCATCGTACCCACTTCCTCACTCACCTTATAATCATAGGTGTTCAGTGAGTTGATCTCCTTGGGGTAAGTATAAGGCATCTTACCCGAGAAGTTGGTATCGCCTGCTAAGAGGTTGGCCAGTGCATCGCCACCGTAGTTGCCAGGGATGAGGATATCGACGATAGCCTTTGCCAGCGGTTCAATGTCAGCGATGAGACGAGGACGACCCTCGTTCAGTACGAGAATAATCGGCTTGCCCGTCTTGGCGAGTTCCTTCACCAGGTTGCGCTGGTTCTCAGAGAGCCAGAGATCTGTCAGGTTACCAGGTGTCTCTGTATAAGAGTTCTCGCCGATGGCAGCGATGATGATGTCAGCCTGAGCGGCAACAGCCATAGCCTTGTCAATTGCTGGCGCATTCTCAACATAGTAGGCTGCCTCCTCGTTATAGGTCACGCCCTGTTCGAGGATGATGTTGTCCTTGCCATATTTGTTGCAAAGCGCCTCGTAGATTGTATTGTATTTCTCAGAGATGTGTTCTGCCTTCGAGCCCTGCCAAGTGTAGCTCCAGCCACCATGCAGACAACGCATCTGGTTGGCGTTAGGACCAGTCAGGAGAATCTTTTTACCCTTCGTCAAAGGCAGAATACCGTCGTTTTTCAACAATACCTCACTCTCCTCGGCAGCTTTCAAAGAGGCAGCGGCGAATTCGTCGCATCCGAATTTCTCGAAGCCCTTGCCACCAGTATTAGGCTCATCGAAGAGACCTAAGCGATACTTCGCACGGAGGATTCGGCGAACGGCATCGTCGATACGACTCATGGGCACCTTACCCTCGTTTACCAACTCCTTCAGCAGAATGCAGAACTCCACACTATACGGATCCATCGACATATCGATACCGGCATTGATGGCAATGCGGATAGCGTCTTTCTTATCCTTAGCCACCTTCTCGCGCGAGTACAAATTATTAATATCAGCCCAGTCGGTTACGAGGAAACCATCCCATTGCAAATCCTCCTTCAACCATTTCGTCAGATATTCGTACGAGGCATGAACGGGCACGCCATTGACGGAAGCAGAATTTACCATCATCGTCAACGTACCGGCGAGGGCAGCCTGCTTGAAGGGCTCGAAATACTTCTCGCGAATCATCTGCGGAGAGAGATACGCAGGCGTACGATCTTTACCAGTCCAAGGAGCACCGTAGGCGAAATAGTGTTTCGTGCTGGTACCTACATGATATTTGTCGATGTGGTTGTTGTCATCGCCCTGATAGCCTCTGATCTCAGCCACCACCATCTTGGAGTTGACAATGGCATCCTCGCCGAAGCTCTCCCAGACACGGGGCCAACGGGGATCGCGACTCAAGTCCACTACAGGGTTATACACCCACGGACAGTTCGCGGCACGACTCTCGTAAGCTGTGATCTCAGCACCAATACGGGCCAGCTCGGTATTGAATGTAGCGCCCAGGTTGATGGGCTGTGGGAATAGCGTTCCTCCCTGCGTATAGGTCACACCGTGGTTATGGTCGAGACCATAGATATCAGGAATACCCAGATACTTCATCGACTTCTCCTGAATCAGACGAATCCACTCCTGCCACTGGTCTACACGTGCAGCACTAGAGCCTGGGGCATTCAGGATAGAGCCCACCTTCCATTTCGAGATTAGCGTGTCGAGCATCGTCTCGTTAATCTTCCAGAGACGTCTTGTATCACCCTGATAGATATCGATGGGGAAGGCACCAAACTGGTCGATAATCTGCTGGTCGCTCATCTTCAGTATCGCTTCTACCTCTTCTTTCGACCTTCCATACTGCTGCATCGTGCTACGGACCTTCTCACGATCCACCTTTGCATTCTCGACAGTCATCTTGCCAATCACGTCAAGATTCAACTCCAACATCTGCCCAATCTTCTCGTCGAGCGTCATCTTTTTCAGGGTCTTTTCTACCTTGGCCTCCAACTTGGCGTCGCGCGGAATGGCCGGAGTCTGTGCCTGGAGACTCGTTACAGCCACCAATAGCAGGGTAATAAGTGCAATTCGCTTCATGTTTGTTCTCGTTTTTGCTTAATTTCTTGCAAAATTACGAATAAAAAGTGACATAAGTCAAGGATTTGTCAATAAATTGTAAAAAAACAGACTGTTTGCGCACACAATTCATAAATTGTCCTTACCTTTGCACCAGATTTCAAGATAACGGTGTCCCGAAAGGCACACCAAAGTTAAATTTAAAATAGGTAAAAAGATTATGAAGAAGATTTTTGCTGTTGCACTTGTTGCAATGATGACTATGACTGCAAACGCTCAGGTTTACGTAGGTGGCGGTATTGGTTTCCAGACCAGCTCTAACGATGGTGATAGCGAGACCATCATCAAACTCCTTCCTGAGATTGGTTACAACCTCAATGAGAACTGGGCAGTAGGTATTGCTTTCGGTTACGGTCAGAACCAGACCAAAATTAACGGTGTAAAGGTTAAGAACAAGGTATTCGAGATTGCTCCCTATGCTCGTTACACCTTCCTCAAGCTTGACAAGGTGAACGTGTTTGTTGACGGTGGTGTTGACTATGTGCACTCTGATGCTGATGGTCTGAAGTCTAATGCTTTCGGTGTAGGTGTAAAGCCCGGTGTTGCTATCAACCTCAACGACAAGCTGAGCTTCGTTACTCACTTCGGTTTCCTCGGTTACCAGTATGATAAGGTTGACGTAGATGGTGCTAAGGCTACAAACACCTTCGGTTTTGACCTCGATGGCAACAACCTGACCTTCGGTCTCTACTACAACTTCTAATTCATAGTAATTAGAAAAGTAACGAAATCAAAGCGATTTGATTATAAAAATCGGGAGCAACCATTGCGGCTGCTCCCGTTTTTTGTAATATTTTTAGTCGTGGGGCGCAGACGCTTTTTTTATTTGAAAGTGAAGTCGGTCTTTTCCACGCCGTAGCCGTAGATGGTCTTGAAGTCGTTCTTCATAGAGATGACGGTATAGCCGGCTTCGCGCCATTTCGCCTCACGACGGGCACCCTCGGCCAGGTCGGCATGATCGCGGGCATCGTCGTCAGCCACAAGCATGAACGTGGCGGTGCGGTACTTCGGGTTGCTCATGCAGTAGTTGTGCATGGCACAGTCGCCGCTGCTGTTGCCGAACGACAACACGGGCTGCTTGCCAATCTCCTGACTGATTTGGCGCACCTTGTTGGTCTTCAGGTTCTTGATGATCAGACTGTCCGTGCGCACCAGATACTCATCCTTTCCCATGGTGTAGTCCACACCGACGTTATCGCCCTGCTTGTTGGAGCTAAGGCAAACGTCCATGCCAATGACCCTGTTAGGCTCGATACCCAGCGACTCCACCAGCGAGCGGCAGATGAAGCGGTCGGAACCGGAAACGACATAATAAGTGAAGCCGTTGTCCTTCAGATAGTCGAACACCTCCAGCATGGGTTTGTAGAAGCTCTCGGCGTAGGTCATCCCCTTGAATCCATTGGCTGGCGTGGCGGCGTAGGTCTTCACGTAGGCGTCAAACTCGGTGAGCGTCATGCCAGCGTAGGCCTTGGCTGCCGCACGGGCGTGAATCATGTCGAAGTGGTCAGGCAGCGCCGTCCCGTTGCGCACGAAGTCGCGGATGTCCTGTGCTGCCTGGCGCACATCGTCGGGAGCCCTATCCTTGTACGTGGGATCGTCTAGGGCGCGGTATTCTAGCAGGTTGTACTCAAAATAGGTGGGATAGAGTTCCCCGATGAATGTGCCGTCCATGTCGAACGTGGCGATGCGGTCCTCCTCACGGATGAAGTTGCCGGACTGCGGGTTGGTTACGTCCTCCACATACGTCTTCAGCGTGGTCAGTGCCTCACACTGGTTCCACAGGGTGAAATACTCCTTCGGTGTTGGTGGTGTCACCGATTTCTTGTCGTCATCCTTGCTGCACGATGTCAGCAATGGCCCTTGTGCCACCACGCACATCAGGGCAATCATCAGAAATAAATGCTTTTTGAGCATATCGTTTTCGTTATTGTTATTTATTGCTTGATGTGTACGTCCTGTTGCGGGAATGGAATCTCGATGCCGTTCTGGTTGAGGGTTTCGTAGATGCAGCGGAGCACTTCGCTGATGACATACGACTTCTTGGGGGCCTCGGCCCAGACGAACATCTTGAGGTTGATGCCAGAATCGCTGAGTTCGCCAACGACGGAGCGGACTTTCTTTGAACGGTCCATCCAATGATGGTTCAGCTGGCTGACGGCTTCGTCGGCCAACTGCATTACTTTCTGTAGGTCGCTGCCATAGGCCACGCTGTAAGGCACGGCGGCGAGTACGTAGCTGTGGTTGCGCGTCAGGTTCTTGTAGTTGTTAGAGAACAGCTGTGAGTTCTGGAAGGTAATGATTTCACCATAGAGCGACTCGATGGAGGTGGAGGTGTAGCTGATGTTGGTGACGCGGCCGATGGTGTTGTTAACCTCTATCCAGTCACCCACCTTGATGCGGCCGGTCATGAGCGAGGCACCGTAGAAGATGTTCTCGATGATGTTCTTCGAGGCGAAACCGATACCGGTACTGAGTCCGCCAGTGATGGCCAGCAGCCACGAGAGGCTGATGTGGAAGATAGAGAGCGACAGGAGCAGCCAGCAGCCCCAGATGAAGATCTGGATGACGTTCTTCGACATGGCAGTGCGGCTGTCGGCGGAATCGGGGTCGCGGTTGACGTAGTGCAGGTGCAGTAGTCGCAAGAGCGTCTTGCTGAGCCACGAGAAGAAGAACCACAGACAGATGACCATTGTAAGCTTGAGGATGCTGATGGTGAAATTCTCCTGTTGGGTGCCCGACGCGAGGTCTGTTGAGTCGGACAGGTCGATGAACTTGTATTTGAAGATGTCCCAGCAGAGGTCGCTAAGGTTGAACACGTCGGCGGCCCACCAGACGCTGAGCATAATGGAAAGGACGCTGAGCGAGGGTAGCACGACCTGATAGACGAGGTCGAAGGACCACGTCTTGGTGACGGGGGCTTCGGCCAGCTGGCGACGTTCGCCATAGAGCTTGAGGTATTGTGACAAGCAGGTGATGGTGAGGATGCACGTAAGCTGCATAATCCACCAGATGAGCACCTGTACGGCCAATAGCGTGTAGCCCGACCACGAGCAGATGACGGAAGCAATGAACACCACGAGCGAGATGTAGGTGAAGAACATGTCGGAGCGTGGTACGTTGCGTTTGTGTCGGTGGATGACGCTCCATTGCCACAGGGCGCAAAGCAATAGGATGGGTGGGAAGAGGATGTTTACCAACTCATTGGGAATGAGGATGATGCGGAAGGCAATGACTAGGAATCCAACGGCTATCAACGGGGTGTAGATGCGGAAGGCGCTCTTGATTTGGTCGCCTTTGACACGCAGCAGTAGCGAGAACAGGATGACGCCCAGGAGCCAGGCGTAGGTCACCAGCAGATTGGCGGCCATGATGAAGAAATGCTGTTCGACGGTGGCCAGCGTGATGCCGAGGATGATTGCGAAGGTGACCGTTGTCGTAGCCATCGTGATGCAGGCGCGCTTCTTCATGAATTCCTCAGTGCGGAACTTCTTGGGAACGACGTAGCGGATAATCACGAAATTGAGCAGCGAGGCGAGGATGGCGTAGAGGATGACACCCATGAGCAGTCCGAAGATGAAACGCGAGTCCCATTGTGAATTGTCGGTGGGGCGGTATTTCTTTTCGACAGTACGCGACATGAAGCGCCAGTAGCGGTCGAAGTTCTGGAGAATGTCCAGGTAGGAGTCGCTGCCATTGAGGAAGATGCCGGTCTGAATCTCGTTATAGCGCTTCTGGGCATAGTCGTTCATTCGCGACAGCCGCTTCTCGGTATGGTCGTACATATCGATGTAGTCGTTCAGCTTCTCGCGGTTATCCTCGAGCATATCGCGTATTTCGTATGCCAATGCCAGACAGGCGGTACGATCCTTTTGTGCCTGAGAATTGAGCACGCGCTGGGGCATCGTGTTGAGCGTGCCGATGAGCGAGTCGTAGCGGGCTATGTCGCTCTCCGTCTTGCTCATAAACTGCTTGAAGGGTACGCGCTGGCGCTGGAATTCCTGATACTGCTCGGTGGCCTCGTGACAGGCGTAGGTCAGGTCGAACACGTAGTCCTGCTTCTGTGAGTATAGCATCAGCGAATTCTGGTCTGAACGCTTCATGATGGCTATGAGCTGGCTAACCATCTGTTCGTTGCGCTTACGGTCCAGTTCAGAGCGTTCTGTCAGCTCATGGTGTTGGGTATTCAGTTCTGCGCGCAGTATCTTTAACGTCTGTGCCAGGTCTTTCTCTTTCAGCACGGCATGGGTGCTGAGCGTGGCCAGTAAAATGACTATAATGATAAGAAAACGCTTCATTGTCGTAATTTTTGTGCGCAAAGTTACGAATAATTTCAAAGAAATCATTATCTTTGCAGAAAAATTAACGAAATATGATACTGATAGCAGATAGCGGAGGCACCAAGACCGACTGGTTGCTCATCCATTCTTCCGGCATTAGGAAGGGCGAGGTCATCGCCACGTTCCACACACAGGGCATCACGCCCATCCATCAGACTCCAGACATCATCCGCCACATTTTAGGGCAGGAACTGATGTCGCAGTTGTCTACTTTTCCCCGTGCACAACTCATCGGTTCGGGTGTATTGGAAAAGCCGCTGATGTCCGATTTGCAGGTGTTTTTCTACGGCAGTGGCTGCACGCCCGCACATGTACCTATGATGAAACAGATGTTGGGCGAGGTGTTCGACCCGCAGAAGGTGGAGGTGCATAGCGACCTGATGGCTGCGGCGCGTGCGCTCTGTCAGCGTGAGGAGGGCATTGCCTGCATCCTCGGAACGGGTGCCAACAGTTGCCTCTACGACGGTAAGGATATCGTGCAGAATACGCCGGCCTTGGGCTATATCCTGGGTGACGAAGGCGGTGGCGCCGTGCTGGGACGGATGTTTATGAATGCCATCTTCAAGAATCCGGCGTATGCGGCCATTCGCGACGAATACCTGAAGGAAACGAAACTGACACAGGCTGACATCATCCAGAAGGTGTACCGTGAACCGCTGGCGAACCGTTTCCTCGCCACGACGTCACTGTTCATCGTCGAACGGCAGGACAACCGCCTGCTGCGCGACTTGGTGATTGAGAATTTCCGCGAGTTCTTCCGCAAGAATATCGTGCCTTACAAGCGTCCTGACCTGCCGGTACATTTCGTGGGCTCTATGGCTCATCACTATCCTGCAGCACTACAAGAGGCTGCAGAGGTAGAGGGATTCCACGTGATGTCAATCGTCCAGAGTCCTATTGATGGCCTGATGGCTTATCACTCGCGTTAATCGTATTTCTTCAGTCCTTCGCGGAGGAAATCGACGTAGGCGGCAACGTCCTCATCATACGAGCGGCTACCCATCAATGGGTGGCCCTCATTGTTTAGCAGGACATAGAACGGCTGGGCATTGGCGCCGAACTTCGTACGCTGCAGGTAGCTCCACTTGTCGCCAACGGTGCGCAGGGTGCGCTTTTGGCCGTTCTCCGTCACCTCAATGGGTTCAGCCAATGGCGTCTTGTCGTCGACATAGAGCGACACGAGGACGTATTTTTTGTTCAGCAGGTCTGCCACCTGTGGGTCGCTCCATACGGCGGCTTCCATCTTGCGACAGTTGACGCAGCCGAAGCCGGTGAAGTCTACAATGACGGGTTTGCCCTCGGCTTTGGCAGCGGCCATGCCTTGTTCGTAGTCGGTAAAGCGTGCCTCGACACTGCCTTGGTAGAGGTTGAAGTCCTGCGTGTTCATGGGTGGCGTGAAGGCGCTGATGGCCTTACACGGTGCACCCCACAAGCCAGGAATCATATAGACGGTAAAGGCCAGCGAGGCCATTGCCAGGAAGAACTGGGGTACGTTGGTGCGGCGGTCTTCGTCGTCGTGGGGGAACTTGATCCAGCCCAACAGGTAAGCACCTAACAGTCCGAAGATGACAATCCACAGGGCGAGGAATACTTCGCGGTCGAGGATATGCCAGCCGTAGGCGAGGTCTGCCACACTGAGGAATTTCAATGCAAAGGCGAGTTCGATGAATCCCAGCACGACCTTGATGGTGTTCATCCATCCGCCCGACTTGGGAGCCTGCTTGAGCAGCGACGGGAACAAGGCAAAGAGCGTAAAGGGAATGGCCAGCGCAATGGCGAAGCCCAGCATGCCGATGGTAGGTCCGAGGATGGAGCCCTGGGTGGACACGGCCACAAGGAGGAATCCGATGATGGGACCTGTACACGAGAACGATACCAGCACCAGCGTGAAGGCCATGAGGAAGATGGAGAGCAGACCTGTGGTGCTTTCCGATTTGGCGTCAATCTTCGACGACCACGACGAGGGCAGCGTCAGTTCGAAGGCACCGAAGAAGGAGGCAGCAAACACCACCAGCAGCAGACAGAACAGGATGTTGAATACGGCATTGGTGGCGAGGGCGTTCAGTGCGCTGGCACCGAAGAGCAGCGTGACTGCCAAACCCAGCAGCACGTAGATGACGACGATGCTCAGTCCGTAGACGGTAGCCTCACGGATGGCCTTCGAGCGTTCCTTGTTACGTTTCAGGAAGAACGAGACGGTCATGGGAATGATAGGCCACACACAGGGGGTGAACAGGGCGAGGAAACCACCCAGCAGTCCTTCCAGGAATATCATCCACAGGGCAATATTGGTGGTGTCAGATGCTTCGCCGTTCAATGCCTGCAGTTCGCCAATGACGGGTTGCCAAAGGTCGCTCTGGGAGATAGATGGAGATTGCGGAAGATAGATGGAGTCAGAGGACGTTTCTGTAGTTTTCAGCGTGTCAGACACTTGTCCTTTATCTTCCTCTATTTTCTCTTTATCTTCCTCTTTCTTCTTATCTGCTTTTATTTCGCCTGTGGCAGCAAGTTCGATGGTCGACGGTGGCATACACATCTGGTCGTTGCAGGCACCGTATTCCACATAGCACTTGATGTCGTACTTGGGCTGGGTAAACTGTATCTTCTGCACGAAAGTCACGGAACCCTCGAAATAGCGCAGCTCCATGTCGAACATCTTGTCGAACATTTTCAGCTCCTTGCCCCTGAACTTCAGACCTCCTACGGTTTTAGCGCCTTCCATCTTGTCAGCATGGAAGGTAGTTGAAATGGGACCGTCGTTACCCAAACCAGTGGAATAGACGTGCCACCCGGGGTCGATGGTGGCAGAAAACAGCAGTTCTCCCTCGGTGTCGCTGATTTTCTTCAGTTCCGAGCGCACGTGAACGGGGTCTTGCATCTGGGCTGCTACGGTCATTACCGCCAGGAGCAGCACGAGTGTCGTTAGGGCTTTTTTCATCTTCATTGTCAATTTTTCCGTGCAAAAGTACGAAATATTCTGCAATATTTTGTACCTTTGCGCCATAAAATATATTAAAACGGCAATGAAACACTTACTTTTACTCCTTGTGGCAGCTGCGCTTACCGTGAGTTGCGGACAGAAAACGACAGAAAAAAGCGATTTCGTACGCGTGGAAAACGGCCATTTCGTGCGCGCAGGCAAACCTTATTATTATGTAGGTACCAATTTCTGGTATGGAGCCATCCTTGGTTCTGAAGGTCAGGGCGGCAATCGCGAACGCCTGGCTCAGGAACTTGACGAGATGAAGCGTATGGGTATCGACAACCTGCGCATCCTCGTGGGCAGCGATGGCGAGCGTGGCGTCAAGACCAAGGTGGAACCGACGTTGCAGGAGGCTCCTGGCGTATATAACGACACCATTCTGGCTGGTCTCGACTGGCTGTTGCAGGAGATGGGTAAGCGCGATATGGTCGCTGTGCTCTACCTGAACAACTCGTGGGAGTGGAGTGGGGGATATGGCTTCTATCTGGAGCACGCTGGTGCTGGCAAACAGCCGCGTCCTGACGATGCGGGCTATCCGGCTTTCATGCAGGCCATGTCGAAGTATGCTACCAACGAGAAGGCGCATCAGCTGTTCTACGACTATGTGCGGTTCATCATCAGTCGCACCAACCGCTATACTGGTCTGGCCTATAAGGACGATCCTGCCATCATGTCGTGGCAGATTGGCAACGAGCCGCGAGCATTCTCGACGGAGGCACTGCCCGCTTTCGAGAAGTGGATTAGCGAGGCTGCGGCTCTCATTCGCGAACTCGACCCCAACCACCTGATATCTATTGGTAGCGAGGGCTCATGGGGTTGCGAAAACGACTACAATTGTTGGGAACGCATCTGCAGTGACCAGAATGTGGACTACTGCAATGTCCACCTGTGGCCCTACAACTGGGGCTGGGCAAAGCCTGACTCACTCATCGAACATCTGCCGCGTGCCTGCGAGAATACGAAGGAGTATATTGACAAACACCTCGCCATTTGCGACCGTATCGGAAAGCCGCTCGTGATGGAGGAGTTCGGTTATCCGCGCGATGGATTTTCCTTTGCGCAGGGCAGTCCCACGACGGGGCGTGACGGATACTACCGTTATGTATTCTCCCTTGTGGCGGACAATGCCGAGCAGGGTGGAAAATTTGCAGGCTGCAACTTTTGGGGCTGGGGTGGTTTTGCCAAACCCACCCACGAACAATGGCAGGTAGGCGACGACTACACGGGTGATCCTGCCCAGGAGGCTCAGGGGCTCAATTCCGTCTTCTCCTCCGACAGCACCACCCTCGCTGTCGTCCGCGAGCAAGTCGACCGCATGAGCCGCGTGAAATAAGTGTTACAACCATTTCCGACTATTCAAAAAAGACAAGACTTATGAGAAAGACCATTGTATTATGGATGATGCTGGTGCTGACGACGTGCTGTGCGCTGGCACAGACTTCGACGACGGAGGTGCTGTTTGAGACGACAGCTGGTAACATTCGTATAGCGTTGTTCGACGATACACCCCAGCATCGCGACAATTTCCTGAATAATGTCAAGGAGCACGTGTATGATTCGCTGTTGTTCCACCGAGTCATCAAGAACTTCATGGTGCAGTGTGGCGACCTCCATAGCAAGCACGCTAAGCCCGGACAACAGTTGGGCTATGGTGACTATAACTACACCGTAGAGGCTGAGTTCCGCCTGCCCAAGCTCTACCATCGTCGCGGAATGGTGGCAATGGCTCGTGAGGGCGACAGGGTCAATCCCGAGAGGCGCAGTTCAGCATGTCAGTTTTACATTGTCTGGGGTCAGGTGTGCAGTGATGCCCGTCTGGAGAAGGTTCAGGAACGTCTGGACGCTGCCACTCTGGGGCAGGTAAAGCTGACGCCAGAGATGATTGAGGTCTATAAGACAATAGGCGGTACGCCACATCTCGATGGCCAGTATACCGTCTTTGGTGAAGTGGTGGAAGGGTTGGATGTCGTCGACCGTATACAACAGCAGGCGGTCGATGAGAACGACCGCCCGCTGGAGGATATCCGTGTGTTAAAAGCAACAGTAACGAAAGGCCTCAAGTAGGTCCTGATTACTTACTTGCTGATGTTCTGTGACACTTCCACCTTGGCGTGAATCACGTGATCGGTGGGAATCAGTAATTTTGAGGAAGAAACATACTTCAGAGGCACAGCGTCTAAGTCGCCAGTCTTCCTGCTGGTGGTGAAGCTGGCCACACCGTTGCAGAGGGGAACCGTAGTTCCGTTAGGCAGTTTCACTTCCTTGACGTCGATGATGAGACGCCTTTTCTGGTTGGTAAGCACGCGCTGTTTCAGCGAGGTGCGTACACGTGCCGAAACCTGTGAACCTTTGGGGATTGCTACCTCGCCAGATTCCAATTTCACGTCATAGGCTGTAACCAACTCTATCGTCTGACCTTCTTTCAGGTCATTGGCATTGATGTCCTGTGCTGCTACGACAGGAACTTCAGTTCCTGCTGTGAGCAAATGGTTGTCTTGAGCACTTGCCTGGCAGAGTCCTGCCATCAGGGCTATCAAAAGAGATGCTATTTTCTTCATATCCTATAAGGTATTAATAGGTATAAATCTCACCAGTCATAGAAGCATGTCCATCTTGGAAGAATCCGCCAGACTGACTCTGCTGGCTCAACAAAAGTACGATACATCCGCCACGGGCAGCAGCCTCCTTGCGGATTTTCTTCATCGTCTTCTCACTGAAGTGACCAGCGGTAGTAGAGAACGACCATGTACCTGTAGAGTGCTTCTCCACCTGTCCGAGCGACTTGAGTCCCAGCACTTCGTTCTTGTCGTTGACAATGCGCACCTTCTCCCAGTCTTTTTCAGACTCAATAAAGATTTTCTGCGACATTTGCTGTACGCGTCCGCTGGAGAAGCGCACCTCAGAGATTGCTGCACGTCCGATGATGTTGTTGACATCCTCGTTCTCGTAGCAGAACTTGATGTAGTAATCAGTCACTTCGCTAACCTAACCTTTGGCAATCGTACCGTTGTGGAAAACAACCTCGTCCTGAGCAGCACAGTTGATGCTGACAAAAAGGAACAAAACATAAAGTAATCTTTTCATAATCCAATATTGTTAAAGTTTTTATTTATCAATAATTATCAATTCTCATTCTTTGTGACCCCGTTGGGATTCAAACCCAAGACCTTCAGAACCGGAATCTGACGCTCTATTCAGCTAAGCTACGGGGCCAGATACAAAATCGTACCTTTGTTAAACGTGTGCAAAGATACGATTTTTAATTGATAATTGATAATTGACTATTGATAATTATGATTTGTTAACAGGAAGGGTGCTTGGTGCAAATAGTTAGCAAAAATCAAGGATTTCTGTCAAATTGCAAAAATAATTGGAGTTTTTGTTTGCAAATTAATATTATTTGTGTACCTTTGCACGCAAATTTGAAAATTACAAGGAAATGAGTCAACTGATTACCCCCATTGATTACCATTCCCTGCTCGACACGAAACAGACCGAGCAGGGTATTAAACTGATTAAGGAGTTCTTCCAACAGAATATATCTACCGAGTTGCGCCTGCGTCGCGTGACAGCTCCGTTGTTTGTGCTGAAAGGACTGGGCATCAACGACGACCTGAATGGTGTCGAGCGTGCTGTCACTTTCCCCATCAAGGACCTGGGCGATGCTCGTGCAGAGGTTGTTCACTCGCTGGCCAAATGGAAGCGACTGTCGTTGGCAGAATATAAGATTGAGCCGGGCTATGGCATCTATACGGATATGAACGCCATCCGTGCTGACGAGGAGTTGGATAACCTGCATTCGTTGTATGTGGACCAGTGGGACTGGGAGGCTGTGATTACGAAGGAACAGCGCACCATCAGCTATCTGAAGAACGTTGTGGAGCGCATTTATGCAGCCATTCGCCGTACGGAATATCTGACCTGTGAGACTTATCCGCAGATCAAGCCCTTCCTGCCTGAGAAAATTCACTTCATCCACGCCGAGGAGCTGTTGAAGATGTATCCCGACAAGACGCCGAAGGAGCGCGAGGATGCTATCTGCGAGGCTTACGGTGCTGTATTTATAATAGGTATAGGCGGAAAGCTGAGCAACGGGGAGAAGCATGACGGACGTGCGCCGGACTACGACGACTGGAGCACCGTTGGCGAGAATGGTCTTGAGGGCTTGAACGGTGATATCCTCATCTGGTATCCTGTCTTAGGCCGTTCGTTTGAATTGTCGTCAATGGGTATCCGTGTGGATAAGGAAAGCCTGCTGCGTCAGTTGAAGATAGAAGGCAAGGAAGAACGCGAGTCGTTGTATTTCCATCAGAAACTGCTGAACGACGAGTTGCCTTTGTCCATCGGTGGTGGTATTGGTCAGAGCCGTCTCTGCATGGTGCTGTTGCATAAGGGTCACATTGGCGAAATCCAAGCCAGCATCTGGCCTGACGATATGCGTGCAGAGTGCAAGAAACTTGGAATGCCGCTGATTTGATGGAAGAAGGAAGATGGCGTTAGGCTAGATTCAAATCGAATACTTCCCTCAGTTTTGCTACTGAGGGATTTTCTTTTTCCATCAGTTCGTATTGTTCACGGCGCGAAAGGATGCGCTCGCCTTTTTTGTGTTCAGCGACACGCATGGAGAGCGTGATGTCCTGATTGTGGAGGTCGCGTTTCAGGGTGTTGACAATGCTGCCCTTAATCTGCTCCATCTGTTCCATCGCCAGTTGGTTTTCCACCACGACTTCAAGGGCAGGGAATTCCGTAATGATGGGATTCATGTTCTTCATGCGTGTGGCGATGCCGCTCAGGTGTTGCGGCATACGGTTACACATCGACAGCCACTCAATCTGGAGTTCCTCAGGGGTGAAAGGCTGATTGCTGTCAGCAGCGTTGGCACCTTGCGGATTGTCAGTGGCATCAGCTGTCTGACTGCCACTGGTCTTCTGGCGCATATTTCCCCAAGAGAGGCTGATGCTGCTCTTGAGTTTGGGGGCGCGTGCGGTAGGTGTCGTAGGACGGGTAGGTTGAGAAGGCTGGGTAGATCTTGTCGGGGTTGATGCAGCAGACTCAGCCACAGCTACCTGCGGGGCTGTGGTCTTGGGCTGAGACTGCTGAATCAGTTGCTTAAACAGGGATTTCAATCTTCTGGGCTTACGCCCACTGCCAGGCGCATCCTCTGGCTGGGTAATCTGCGCTATCTCGATGAGCGTCAGCTCTACCAGCAGGCGTTTGTTGTTTGACTGTCGGTAGTTGATGTCGCACTGGTTCATCAGCTGCAGCGCTTTATAGAGGAATGGGGTGGGGCACTTCTGTGCCTGCTGCTGATAACGCTGGCGCTGTTGGTCGCTGACCTCTAAGAGCGGCAATGTCTGCGGGTCTTTTGCCATCAGGACGTTGCGCACATGCTTGGCCAGTCCCTGAACGAGCAGTCCACCGTCGAAGCCCTTGTTGATAATCTGGTTGAGCAGCACCATGATGTCTGCCACCTTATTAATAATAGAGAGGTCAATGATCTGGAAGTAGTTCTCCGAGTCGAGCACGTTCAGGTCTTCTATCACCTTCTGGTAAGTGATGTTGCCCTGACAGAAGGATACTGCCTGGTCGAAGATGCTCAAAGCATCACGCATACCGCCATCGGCCTTCTCGGCAATCACTGCCAGTGCCTCTTCCTCGTAGGTGATGCCCTCCTTCTCAGCCACCGCCTTCAGGTGGTCGATGGTGTTGCGGACGGTCATGCGCTCGAAGTCGTAAATCTGGCAACGACTCAGGATGGTTGGCAGAATCTTATGTTTCTCCGTTGTAGCGAGGATGAAGATGACGTGTGCGGGCGGCTCTTCCAACGTCTTCAGGAAGGCGTTGAAAGCTGCTGTAGACAGCATGTGAACCTCATCAATGATAAACACCTTGTACTTGCCAACCTGCGGCGGGATGCGCGTCTGCTCCATCAGCGTCTTGATGTGCTCCACGCTGTTGTTCGAGGCAGCATCGAGCTCAAAGATGTTAAACGAGCGTTGTTCGTTGAACGCCTGACACGACTCACACTGTCCGCAAGCCTCACCGTCCTCCGTGGGCGACATACAGTTGATGGCCTTCGCAAAGATGCGTGCGCAGGTGGTCTTACCCACACCACGCGGTCCGCAGAAGAGGTAGGCATGAGCCAGTTTTCCGCTCTTGACGGCGTTCTTCAGCGTCGTGGTCAGTGCCTGCTGTCCCACCACCGTGTCAAACGTTGTTGGCCTGTATTTTCTGGCCGAAACAATATATTCTTCCATAATATTTTAAGATTGTGACTGCAAAGATACGAAAATAAGTGAAAAGTGAAAAATTTGCTTCCGCGATGATGTATTTGCTAATTTTTTTGTAATTTTGCAAGCGAAAAGAGAATTTATTATGAAGAAGATGAAATCGTTCCTGCTGCGAATCTTGCATATTCCGGCGTTGAAGTATATCGTGGTGACCATCCTGGCGGTGGTGCTGATAGGTTTTGTGGACGAGAATAGCGTGTGGCATCACATGCGTAATACACAGCGTATCAGCGAGTTGGAAGACGAGATAGAGAAGTACGACAATCAGAATCAGCGCAACCAGGCTCAGATTCGTGAGCTGGACAGCAATCCGAAGGCCATTGAGAAGATAGGCCGTGAGCGCTATTTCATGAAGGCTGACGACGAGGACATCTTCGTGCTCAGTGACGACCAGAAAGAGGAGGAACCGCATGCGACAACTGAGTAATGTTGAGACCGCCCTCCTGCTGTTGGGAGGTTTGCTGATGGTCGTCGGCTCTGGTGCCAGCCTGTTTCTGCAGTCATGGGCACCCTACGTGTTTGCCCCAGGAGCCGTGTTGTTTGCGGCTATGCAACTGCGCCAGCGTTACGAGGGCCAAAATTTTGTCATCCGTCGCCTGCGTCGTATGCTCATCATCAGTGATGTGCTGTTTCTGTTGGCAGCGTTGTTGATGTTCGCCAACGAAAGCAACTTCCTCGGCATCCAGTACCTCTCATATATAAAATATGTACACAACAACTGGATTGTGGTGTTGTTGGTGGCAGCGGTTTTGCAGCTCTATGCAAGCCACAGAATAGCCAATGAGCTGGAGAAAGACGCAAAAAATGCTAAATAATTGCTCAAATGTTTTAAAATGAGCAAATATTTTTCCTTATTTCGCGAGAACATTGTACATTTGCATTCGATTTCAAGAATTACTTATCGATTGTCTATGAACAAAATTCTATACGCGTCCCTCGTGGTAGCTCTGTTTACCTCTTGTGCCAGTTCCTATAATGTGACAGGCTCATCGTCATTGTCTGCCCTTGATGGGAGCAAGCTTTATCTGAAAGCCCTGAAGTCTGGCGAAATCCGTAATATCGACTCCTGTGACGTTGTTCATGGTGAGTTCCATTTTGCTGGACTGCTGGATACTGTCCGTGTGGCAGACCTCTTTATGGACGACGAGGTGTTGTTGCCTGTCGTGCTGGAGGAGGGTGACATTCAGGTAAAGATTGGCCCTGCAGGTCCCAGCGTGGGAGGAACGCCCCTGAACGACAGCCTCTATAGTTTCTTGGACAAGCACAATCAGTTGATTAACCAGATGAATGAGTTGGGCCACAAGCAGAACCAGATGATTCTGGAAGGCATTGACGAAGAAACCATTGCTGAACAGCTGAATGCTGAGGCTGCGCGTATCACTGCCGAGGAGGACGACCTTGTGACGAAATTCATCGAGGACAATTTTGACAATGTACTTGGTCCTGGCGTATTCAGGATGATTGTCAGCCAGTATCGCTTCCCCATACTTACCCCTCAGATAGAGTATATCATGTCGAAGGCTACGGATACGTTCAAGAAAGACCGCTTTGTAAAGGAATACTACGCTACAGCACAGGAAAACGAAGAACGTATGAACGGTCTGAAAGAACCTGCTGGGGCAGTACCGGCACAAACGCCTGCACCTGCACAGTTGGCTACAGACTCGCTGATGCCTCAGGCCGCTCCTTTGACCAACGTCCCTAAGCCATGAGACTGCTGATAAAGGGAGGACATATCGTCAACGAAGGACGGACCTCAGACGGTTGTATCGTCATTGAGGACGGAATAATCATAGAGGTAAGAGATGAGAAGGAAGATGTTGAAAATCAGCCATCAGATTTCGATGAAGTCATTGATGCCTCGGGCTGTTATGTGTTGCCAGGCGTCATTGACGACCACGTACACTTCCGTGAGCCAGGTCTGACTGCAAAGGCAGACATCGATACTGAAAGCCGTGCTGCTGCTGCAGGTGGTGTGACGAGTTATTTCGATATGCCCAACTGTGTGCCGCAGACCACTACGCTGGAGGCTTTGGAAGAGAAATTCGCGCTGGCTCGTGAGAAAAGCCACGTCAACTACTCGTTCTTCTTTGGTGCTACCAACGACAATAGCGACCTTTTTGCCCAACTGCCTGCTGAGCGCATTCCTGGCGTCAAGCTCTTTATGGGTTCGTCGACAGGCAATATGCTGGTTGACAGGCAGGAGGCGTTGGAGCGTATCTTCAAGAATTGCAAGCTGCCCCTGATGGCGCATTGTGAGGATACGGACATCATCAACCGCAATATGGAGGAGGCCAAGAAGGCCTGGGGTGATGACCCTCAGGTGGGTTTGCACGCCTTGATTCGTAGTGAGGAAGCCTGTCTGGCATCTTCGCGCAAGGCCGTAGAACTGGCCAAGAAATATGGCACCCGCCTGCATGTTGCCCATGTCTCTACCGCCGAAGAGCTGGAGCTTTTCCCAGCGTGTCGCGATTCCGTCGCGACAAACATCACCGCTGAGGCCTGCGTGGGGCATCTTTATTTCACCCAGCTCGACCATGAGCGCCTGGGGGCTAAAATCAAGGTGAACCCCGCTATCAAGACTCCCGTCGACCAGTTTATGTTGCGTGAGGCACTGAACGATGGCCGTATTGCCGTGGTAGCTACTGACCACGCCCCTCATTTGTTGGAGCGGAAGCAGGGCGGTTGCGTGAAGGCTGCCTCAGGAATGCCGATGATTCAGTTCTCGCTGGTCACCATGCTGGAACTGGTGGATGCCGGAGTGCTGACAATAGAACGGTTGGTAGAGCTGATGTGTCACAACCCAGCCCGATTGTTTGGTGTCCAGCAGCGTGGCTTTTTGCGTAAAGGCTATCGCGCTGATATCACCGTCGTACGTCCGAAGTCACCCTGGACTGTGACTACCGACGTCATAGAGAGTAAGTGTAAATGGAGTCCGATGGAGGGTCATACCTTCAATTGGAAGGTAGAGCGTACCTTGTGTAATGGTCACTCTGTCTATGCCAACGGACAAGTGAATACTCATATTATTGGAGAAAAAATCCGCTTTAATCATTCCGAGTTATGATAGCCCGTTATGCCATTCCTTTTTTCTTTGTGATGGGACTCATCGTAGTTCCCCTGGTACTTTCACTCCTGTGCCGTTGGCTCATGCCTCGCAAGCATTGGAAGAAAGGCGCCTTCGCGTGTACATTAATTATATGGGCCCTGGTGCTCTATGGCCATTTCGTGGTCTTCCAGTCGTTTGAGGTGCATTGTTACACCTTCGTTTCTGCCGACCTGCCCAAGGCTTTCGACGGTTATCGTATTGTGCAGTTCAGCGACGCCCATGTGGGTTCGCAGTCAAATAGTCCTGAGGGTATGTTGCAGCGAGCCATTGACAGCATCAACGCGCTCCAGCCTGACGTGATAGTTTTTACAGGCGATTTGGAGAATTTGCATCCTGACGAACTGCAGGAGCACATGGGATTGCTCAAACAGCTGCATGCCAAGGATGGCGTGTATAGCGTTATGGGTAATCACGACTATCCCACCTATCTGGACTGTGACGAAGCCACCAAAGCCCGTCTTGTCAAAGAGACAGAGCAGGCGGAACGGCAGATGGGCTGGCGCCTGTTGCTCAACGAGCGCAGTATTATTCGTCGCGACTCTGACTCCATTGTCATTGCCGGTATGGAGAACTGGGGCAAGGTGAAGCGTATGCCTCGCAAGGGTGATGTCAAGAAGACGCTGGCAGGCATTAGCGACAATGCCTTTGTCGTGATGCTTCAGCACGATCCAACCTGTTGGCGCGAGAAGATTCTGCCTGAGTGTAAGGCACAGCTGACGCTTAGCGGACATACACATGGCGGACAGTTCGAAGTCTTTGGCTTGTCACCGGCTGCACTTTCTTACGACGAATGGGGAGGCTGGACTTATGAGGCCGACCGTGGCATTTACGTGTCTACAGGATTGGGCGCTCTCATTCCCTTCCGTTTGGGACTCCCAGGAGAGATTGCAGTCATTGAGTTGAAGTCGAAAAAATGAGAATTCGTGTAATTCGTGAAATTCGTTGTTTCTAAAATATGAAGTTTCTATATTGCATTTATCAGGTTTTTATTGCTTTTCCCGTCACCATTGTGATGACCATCTGGACTGCATTCCTCGTGAGCGTAGGATGTACGTTGGGCGATGGCCACTATTGGGGCTATTATCCTGGTCGTTGGTGGGCGCGAACCATCACGCGCGCTTTCCTGTTGCCAGTGAAGGTTGAGGGTCGTGAAAACCTGGAACCCAACCAGTCGTATGTCTTCGTGTCTAACCATCAGGGAGCGTTCGACATCTTCCTGATTTACGGCTTCCTGGGTCGTAACTTCAAGTGGATGATGAAGTACCAAATCAACAAGATTCCCTTTGTGGGCTATGCCTGCCGAAAGTCTCATCAGATTATGGTCGACAAGCGTGGGGTGGGGAAGGTGCGTCATACCTACGAGGCTGCACGTCATATTCTGGAGACTGGCAACTGTAGCGTGGTGGTGTTTCCTGAGGGCGCCCGTTCGTTTACAGGTCACATGGGCGCTTTCAAGAAAGGTGCCTTCGCGCTGGCTGACGAGCTGCAACTGCCTGTTGTGCCACTGACTATCAATGGCTCGTTCAACGTGATGCCGCGCATGAAGGACTGGCATTTTGCCACGTGGCATCCCCTGTCGCTGACCATCCACCAGCCTGTCTATCCCATTGGCCAAGGCGCAGAGAACGTCCAGGCCACGATGAATCAGGCCTACGACTCCGTGATGTCAGCCTTAGCACCTGAATATCAAGGCTTTGTGGAGAATCCCGATCAATAAATCGGCTTCGGATACTTCCGCGTCCAGCCATCCCAGCGCAGACGCATAACACCAAAGAATGCCTCGCCAAAGATGCCACCTGACATCTTTGAGACACCCTCGCGACGATTGACGAAGATGACGGGAACCTCCTTAATCTTAAAGCCAATCTTATAGGCGGTGAACTTCATCTCAATCTGGAAACCATAGCCCTTGAAGCGAATCTTGTCCAGCTCAATGGTCTTCAGCACGCGACGCTTGTAGCACTTGAAGCCCGCGGTGGTGTCGTGAACCTTGAAGCCGGTAACCACACGCACATATTTCGAGGCAAAATAGCTCATCAGCACGCGACCGATAGGCCAGTTCACCACATTCACACCACTGACATAGCGTGAACCAATGGCCAAGTCGTAGCCCTCGTCAGCACAGGCAGAATACAGGCGGGGCAGGTCATTGGGATCGTGACTGAAGTCGGCATCCATCTCGAAGATATACTCGTAGTCGTGCTCCAATGCCCATTTGAAACCAGTGATATAGGCTGTCCCCAAGCCCAGCTTGCCACTACGCTCAAGGATAAACAGACGGTCACTGAATTCCTCCTGCGCCATCAGTCCCTTCACAATAGCTGCTGTCCCGTCAGGAGAACCGTCGTCAATCACCAGAATATGGAAACATTTCTCCAGTCCGAATACGGCCCGGATAATCTTCTCGATGTTCTCCTTCTCGTTATACGTCGGTATGATAACGATGCTGTCGCTTGCGTGCATTTGTCCTTCTATTTATTATTTCCGTTGCAAAATTACAAAATTTCTCCTAACTCCAAGCCATTCCCCCAGTTTTTTTAGTATTTTTTTCCGTAACTTCACAAGAATTATTCCGCAAGGCAGGCGTCTGACGGTCGAAAAAAAGGTGGGCTGACGAAGGTGTCAGTCCACTTTTTGTTAGGTGTAGAATGATTGGGTTATTTTACCAATACTTTTTTGCCGCTGTGGATGTAGATGCCTTTCTGGGAAGGTTGGCTAGCGTTGCGGCCATTCAGGTCGTAATAGCGGTTGTCGTTGTTTGTGTTCTGCTTCACGTCCTTGATGGCTGTAATACCTGCGCGATTGGTGTGTACAATCTCCAGATTCTCGGCTGTGGATGCCTGTTGTTCCCAGCTGAAGCCGCAACGGGTGGGCAGGAACGACTGTTCACCAGAGGTGCGAATGAGTACGCTTTCCAGGATTTCTACATTCTGCTGGGCGGGAATGCCATAGAGCCCGTTTTTCTCCCGTTTGTTCCAACTGCTGCTGAACGTCACACGATTGCCCTGTCCGTCGTCCATGCGTACAGCGTGGATTTCGGTGTTGATGAGGCTGGCATCAGTATTCCTGGCTTTCAAATACTGGTGGGTGGGCGAGAAGATGAGGTAAGGCACGCCGGCCTGAATGCCCTCGGAGGTGCAATCGACAAAGAAGAGTTGCAGTGTCGAGCCTTCCTGACGGATAGCTTCCAGGCGTTCTACGCGGATGTCCTTGGCTGTGGCTGCCAACTGTTCGGCATTCAGCGTCATGGGCAGGCAGAGGGTGTTGTAACCCGCATAGAGATAGCGGTTCACCTGTACAGGGGTCTCTGTGTCCTGAATCTGTTCCACCTTCAGCGTCTGCGTCTCGGTGTAGAGGGTTTTCACTCTTTTCTGGGCTGTAGCCGTTTGTACGTTGAACAATGCTGCGGCCATCATGGCTAGTACAATCTGTTTCATAAGCATTTAGTATTTAGTTAATATTAGTTGGATGTTTCTTTCTTTCGTTTGCAAAGATAGTGATTTTTTGCTATTCTACAAATAAAAACTCGTTTTTTCTTTGTATTTCGCTCGATTATTCGTAATTTTGCCAAGTCATGATGAAAAGAAATATTTTGTTTGGTGTTCTGTTGGCGGTATGGGGACAGGCTGTGTGTCAGCCGATGATGTTGCAGTACGACCGTCCAGCAGACTACTTTGAGGAGTCGTTGCCCATTGGCAATGGCAAGCTCGGTGCGTTGGTGTATGGTGGTGTGCAGGATAATGTCATCTTCCTGAACGATATCACGTTGTGGACGGGGAAGCCCGTGGATCGTGAGTTGGACAAGGATGCCCACCAGTGGATTCCCAAGATTCGCGAGGCGCTGTTTCGTGAGGACTATGCTGCTGCCGATTCGTTGCAGTTGCACGTGCAGGGGCCTAACTCGCAGTATTACCAACCTCTGGCCACGCTGCATATCCAGGACCTGAATGCCACGTCGCAAACGCAGGAGAATGCAGGAGCGGTAACGGACTATCATCGCAGCCTGTCGCTGGACTCTGCCATTGTCAAGGACAGCTATACGGTTAATGGTCAGCAGGTTATGAGGGAATACTTCGCCTCACATCCTGACAAGCTCATTGCCATCCGCCTGCGAGGTGCTGTCAATTGCCGCCTCTTTCTCACGGCCCAGGTGCCTCATAAGGTTAAGCCAGGGAGTGGGCAACTGATGCTGACAGGACATGCTACAGGTGATGCGCTGGAGAGCATCCATTTCTGTACGATAGTGAAAGCCAATACGGATGGTGATGTGATGTATAGCGACTCGTCGTTGACTATCCGTGATGCCCACGAGGCTGTCATCTATGTGGTCAACGAGACCAGCTTCAACGGTTTCGACAAGCATCCTGTCAATGATGGTGCGCCTTATCTGGATGCTGTCGTGAATGATGTCTGGCACACGCAGAATTACAGCTATGACGAGTTCCGCCAGCGGCATGTCAACGACTATCGTCAGTACTACAGCCGTATGACGTTACAATTAGGAGAGGCTGCTTACGACGGTACTACTGACCAATTGCTCAAGCAGTATTACGACCAGCAAGGACAGCATCCCGAGGCTGAACGCTATCTGGAAACGCTTTACTTCCAGTTTGGACGCTATCTGCTCATCTCGTGTAGTCGCACGCCAGGGGTGCCTGCCAATCTTCAGGGACTGTGGGCACATCAGCTGTGGTCTCCTTGGCGGGGCAACTATACCGTCAACATCAATTTGGAGGAAAACTATTGGCCTGTGTTTGTGAGCAATCTGGCCGAGATGGCTCAGCCTTTGGATGCCTTTATCCAGGCTCTTGCCACCAATGGGCAGTTTACCGCCCGCAACTATTATGGTATCGAGACGGGCTGGTGCTCCAGTCATAATTCCGACCTCTGGGCCATGACGAATCCTGTGGGCGAGAAGCGAGAAAGCCCTATGTGGGCCAACTGGAATATGGGTGGCGCGTGGCTGGTGAACACGCTGTGGGAACGCTATCTCTTTACCCAAGACACCGACTATCTGCGCACGGTGGCCTATCCGTTGATGAAGGGAGCGGCGGACTTTTGTGCGGCGTGGTTGGTGGACAATCCGAAGGTGGCAGGAGAGTTGATTACGGCTCCCAGTACGTCGCCAGAGAACGAATATGTCACAGATAAAGGCTATCACGGCGTGACCTGCTATGGTGGTACTGCCGATTTGGCCATCATTCGCGAACTGTTGACGAACACCATTGCAGCCTGTTCTGTTCTTGGCCTTGAAAATACCAAATACAAAGATGTATTGGGGCGGTTGCATCCCTATAATGTCGGAGCGCAAGGTGACCTGAATGAATGGTATTACGACTGGAAGGACTACGACCCGTTGCACCGCCATCAGAGCCACCTCATCGGTTTGTACCCAGGCAACCACCTGTTGAGAGATGGGAGCATGGAAACGCGACGGCAACTGGCTGACGCCTGTGAACAGACGCTGATACAGAAGGGTGACGAGACGACGGGATGGAGTACAGGGTGGCGCATCAATCTGTGGGCGCGACTGAAGAAAGCCGAGCAAGCCTATCATATCTACAGGAAGCTGTTGACTTATGTGGAACCCAGTGGTGGCAAGGCGCCAAACTACCAACACGGCGGTGGAACTTACGCCAACCTGTTTGATGCCCATCCGCCCTTCCAGATAGACGGAAATTTCGGTGGTGTGGCTGGCGTGTGTGAGATGTTGGTGCAGAGCCATAGTAATTCACAATTTGACAATTCACAATTCACCATTCATTTGTTGCCCGCCCTGCCTGAGGCGTGGAAGAACGGCTCTGTGAAGGGACTCTGCGCTCGAGGCGGTTATGTGATAGACATGACGTGGAAAGATGGGCAGGTGACTGAGCTGCAGATTTATGGCAAGCATTCAGGTAAGGTCACCGTACGGTATAATGGTAAGGAGAGAGAGGTAAAAGTATCGAAGCGCTCATGAATATCCAGGAACTGTTAAAGCTATATGCGCAGTCGCCACAGGTGAAAGCCTTGGGAGACACCTTGAAGAAGAAGTCGGTGAAGATGGTTTTCCTTGAGGGGCTGATGTGTTCGTCGGCTCCGGTGGTATTTGCGGCGATGATGGAGAAGGGTGTGTCGAAGGGTGTGTCAAAGGGGGAACCTTCGACCACTTTATTTGTGATGCAGGATGGTGATGACGCGGGGTACTTCTATCATGACTTGGTGCAGATGTTAGGGGAGGAGCGGGTGCTGTTTTTCCCTTCCAGCTATCGTCGGGCTATTAAGTATGGCCAGCGCGATGCTGCCAACGAAATATTGAGAACGGAGGTGCTCTCGAAATTATCAACAGATAGGGGACAGTCCCCCGATTCTTCACTCTTCACTCTTCACTCTTCACTGTACATCGTTACCTATCCTGAGGCTTTGGCAGAGTTGGTGGTATCGAAGAAACAGCTGAGTGACAAGACGCTGGTATTGCGTAAGGGTGAGACCATAGCTGTTGATGACGTGACGGACTTTTTGCGCGAACTGGGTTTCCATGAAGTTGACTACGTCTATGAACCCGGGCAGTTTGCCCTTCGTGGCAGCATCCTCGACATCTATAGTTTTAGCAGTGAGCTGCCTTTCCGTATCGACCTTTTTGGCGATGATATAGACTCTATCCGCACGTTTGAGGTTGACACACAGTTGTCGAAGTCAATGCGCGAGCAGGTTGAAATCGTTCCTGAGTTAAGTGTTGTCGAAGAGAAGGTGCCATTCTTGTCGTTCCTGCCAGAAGAGGTGTTGCTGGTGGCTAAGGACTTCCAGTATGTGCAGGACGTCGTAGATCGAACCTATCAGGAAGGTTTCTCGCAACAGGCTCTGACAGAGCGCCTGGAGAGTGCTATCGAGATGGAGGAGAAGGAAGTCAGGATGGAGATGCAGCGCGAGATGCAATTGGTAAGTGGTGCGCAGTTCAGTAGTGACGTTCAGCGTTTCCGACGTGTAGAGATGGGTAGCCACCCATCGATAACTCCTGATGCTACGCTCTCCTTCCACATTGCGCCCCAGCCCCAGTTCCACAAGAATTTCGAACTGTTGCAGCAGTCGCTGGAGCAGTATCTGGCTGATGGCTATCAGCTCTATATTCTGGCAGACAGTGGCAAGCAGCTGGAGCGACTGAAGGATATCTTCGCAGAGATGGGAGCAGAGGGCGGAGGCAAAACCTCCAACCACAAAGAAAGCCCTATCAGCATCGGTTTTGAGCCTATCCAAAAGACCCTCCATGCTGGTTTCGTGGACTCCGACCGCAAGCTCTGCATATTTACTGACCACCAGATATTCGACCGTTTCCATAAGTATAACCTCCGTTCGGACAAGGCCCGAGGCGGCAAGGTGGCACTGACGCTGAAGGAAATCCAGCAGTTTGAACCAGGCGACTATGTCGTACACATCGATCATGGTATCGGACGTTTTGGCGGACTGGTGCGGATGCCACAGGGTGACGGCTATCAGGAGATGATCAAGATACAGTATGACGGTGGTGGAACCATCTATGTGTCCATTCATTCGCTGTATAAGGTGTCGAAGTATAAGGCGCAGGATGGTGGCGAGCCTCCACGTCTTTCGCATCTGGGTACAGGTCAGTGGGAGCGCATGAAGGAGCGCACCAAGCAGAAGTTGAAGGATATTGCTCGCGACCTGATTCAACTCTATGCGGCCCGCAGGAAACAAAAGGGTTTTGCTTTTTCGCCAGACTCCTTCCTGCAACGCGAACTGGAGGCAGGATTCCTGTATGAGGATACCCCTGACCAGTTGAAGGCCACGAACGACGTGAAGGCTGATATGGAACAGGCTCGGCCTATGGACCGACTGGTGTGTGGCGACGTGGGTTTTGGCAAGACGGAGGTTGCTGTGCGAGCAGCGTTCAAGGCAGCCTGCGACTCCAAGCAGGTGGCTGTGCTGGTGCCTACGACGGTATTGGCCTATCAGCATTTCCATACATTCTCCGGGCGATTAAAGGACCTGCCTGTCAGGGTGGAATATCTCTCGCGAGCCCGTAGTACCAAGCAGACGACAGCCATACTGAAAGACCTGGCTGATGGCAAGATAGATATCTTGATAGGTACCCACAAGCTTATCGGTAAGAACGTGAAATTCAGAGATTTGGGGTTGCTCATTATAGATGAAGAGCAGAAGTTTGGTGTCTCGACGAAAGAGAAGTTGCGCCAGATGAAAACCAACGTCGATACGCTGACGATGAGTGCAACGCCTATCCCCAGAACGTTGCAATTCTCGCTGGTAGGAGCCCGCGACCTGAGCATCATCCAGACACCTCCCCCCAACCGCTATCCCATCCAGACGGAGATACACACCTTTGGTGCAGAAATTATTGCGGACGCTATTAATTTTGAGATGTCGCGCAACGGACAGGTGTATTTCGTCAATCCACGCATCAACGACCTGACACGTATCAAGGAAATGGTTCAGAAGTATGTGCCTGATGCCCGCATTGCCGTTGGTCACGGACAGATGAAGCCTGAGGAATTGGAAAAGATTATCTTCGACTTCCAGAACTACGATTACGATGTGCTGCTTTCAACGACGATAGTTGAGAACGGTATTGACATTCCCAACGCCAATACCATCATCATCAACGGAGCCCACCATTTCGGGCTTTCTGACCTGCACCAGATGCGAGGTCGTGTGGGCCGAGGCAACAGGAAGGCGTTCTGCTATCTGTTGGCTCCTCCTTTGGCTGCCTTGCCTGTGGAGAGCCGCCGACGACTGGAAGCGCTGGAGCAGTTCAGCGACCTGGGTTCGGGCATTCATATTGCCATGCAGGATTTGGACATCCGAGGCGCAGGTAATCTGCTGGGTGCAGAGCAAAGTGGTTTCATTGCTGATTTGGGCTACGAGACCTATGTGAAGATTCTGAACCAGGCTGTAGTGGAACTGCGGAATGAGGAGCAAAGTGCAAAGAGCAATGGGCAAGAAGATCGTTTGAGCTCTAACAAATCCCATGCTCCTCGTCCCCTATCCCTTGCCCCTTCAGACTTCGTGGCTGACTGTACCTTGGAGAGCGACTTGGAGATGTACTTCCCTGACCAATACGTGCCCAGTGATTCAGAGCGAATGTTGCTCTATCGTGAACTGGATGGTCTGCAGACTGACGAACAGCTGGCAGCATACGGCAAACGGCTGGTTGACCGTTTTGGTCCCACACCTCAGGTTGGAGAAGAACTGATGCGTGTCGTGCCTCTGCGCAGAATGGGCAAATCGTTGGGTTGTGAGAAGGTTGTGCTAAAACAAGGACGAATGACGTTGTTCTTCGTGTCCAATGCGGATAGTCCTTTCTATCGGAGTGAGGCTTTCGACCATATCCTGTCGTTTGTGGCCCAGAATCCCCGTCGCTGCAACTTCCGCGAGGTGAATGGCAAGCGCTCGATGGTCATTGCGGACATCCCCACAGTGGAGTCGGCAGTCAAGCTGCTTTCACAGATGGTTTGAATACTTTAATAAGATTTAAGAGCGCTTATTTGCGTATCTCAAAAAATATGCGTAATTTTGCCGCCCGTTAAGAGTAATATGATATGAAAAAACTGATTGCACTATTGGCAATAATTGGTTTGCTAGCTTGTGTCCAGCGTGTGCAAGCACAAGACGGAGAACCGATGGATACGACAGAGATGTGGAGTCCGGAAGACTCGTCAGCATTAGTGGCTGACTCCGCAATGGCTGCTTTGGACGCAGAATTGGCTGATCCTGATGCAGAGATGGCAGAAGAGGGTGGCGGACTGCACAAACAGTTGAAACGGAAGTTTATAGAAGGCTCGGCAGGCTTTATGTCGCTGGTGGCCCTGGCGTTGGTGCTGGGACTGGCTTTCTGTATTGAGCGCATCATCTATCTAACGCTGTCGGAGGTGGATACCAAGAAACTGATGCGTGATGTGGATGCGAAGTTGCAGCAGAACGACGTAGAAGGGGCAAAGGACCTTTGTCGCGACACACGTGGTCCTGTGGCTTCTATCTGCTATCAGGGCTTGTTGCACATCAAGGAACCCCTGGAGCAGATTGACCGTCAGTTGACGAATTTTGGCACCGTGCAGATTTCGAAGATGGAGAAAGGTTGCACGTGGATTCGCCTGTTTATTGCCGTTGCCCCCTCGCTGGGATTCCTGGGAACGGTGATTGGTATGGTGATGGCCTTCGACCGCATCCAGACGGCAGGTGACATCAGCCCGACGATTGTTGCTGCAGGTATGAAGGTGGCGCTGATTACCACCATCTTCGGTATTATTGTGGCTATCGTGCTGCAGTTCTTCTACAACTATATCCTCTCGAAGATTGAGCACCTGACCTCGCAAATGGAGGAGGGAGCCATTATCCTCATGGACTCAATAACTCAACTAAAGATGCGTAACAATGGCTGAAGCAGGTGGTTTTTTCTTGGCCGAAGTGATGCTTTGGCTGATGTATATCGTTATGGGTGTGGCCATTGTGGCTACTATTGTTTCTGCTGTGCGTTCGTATTGGTTGAACAATAGAAAGTAAGAGGGATTCGCAACGCCACACTCTGCTTGCAGAGAAGAAGTAAGAAGTAAATATGTTCCGTTGGAAACATAGGGAGGTTCCTGAACTCAACACCACGTCAACAGCTGACATTTCGTTTATGCTGTTGGTGTTTTTCCTGGTCACTTCGTCGATGGACAGTGACAAGGGACTAGGACGTTCGCTCTCGCCTGTGGAAGAACAACAGGAACAAGTGGAAATCAATCGCAGCAATGTGTTGCAGATTCGCTTGGACGCGAACGACTTGCTGTATTGTGACGACAAGGCTGTGACGCTGGCCCAGCTGCAACAACAGGTGGAGTCGTTTGTGGCCTCGCGACAGACAGATCGGTATATCGTTGCTGTGCAGACAGACAGCAAGACCAGCTATAATGCGTATTTCGAGATGCAGAATGCTGTGGTTGCAGCCTACCGTTCTTTGCGCGACAAGATGGCTCGGAAACAGTATGGTTGTTCGTTTAACCAGTGTACTGATGCCCAACGGGAGGTTATTAAACAGCGCTATCCTCAACGCATTAGCGAGGGAATAGCGAATAATTGATAATTGTGAATTGTGAATTGAAAACAGATGAGTAGGTTTCGCCCAACAGACAAGCGTGAGGTCCCAGGACTGAATCTGGCAGCAATGCCCGACTTGATTTTCACGGTCCTGTTTTTCTTCATGATTGTCACTCACATGAGAGACGTGAAGCCTAAGGTGCAGTATCAGATTCCGCAAGGTACAGAAATTGAAAAGGCCCGCCAATCGGGAATGGTGTACCTCTTTATCGGCAAGCCTGTCAACCAGCTTGGCGAAGTGACCAGTAACGAGACTTGCATTCAGTTGAACAAACGTATTGTCGCCTTGTCTCAACTGGGAGATGCTGTGAAAAGGGAACGTGAAAAGATGTCAGAGGACGCACGCCAGCATATGGTCGTTTCCATTCGTGCAGACAGGGATACCGAGATGGGTCTTATCAATGATGTGAAGCAGGAATTGCGCAAGGTTGGGGCGCTGAACATCAACTACTCTGCAACGATGAAAGGTAATAAACCTGAAATCCGCAGATAGTAGCCATTAAGAAGAAAGCAAGTGCCTAAGTATAAAATACTTATAGGACACTTGCCCATGTCAGAAAATTCACTTACCTTTGTGAGTGGATAAAAAAAGATGTGAAACTGACATTATGGCTA